>JBIJCJ010000225.1:0-5162 GCA_044344765.1 Pirellulales bacterium
CCGGCATGGGCGCCGACCTCTACGAGAGCTACTGCGGCAGCATCCTGGCCACGGCCGCCCTCGGCGTGGCGGCCTTCCCGGGCGACGGGGCCATGCAGCTCAACGCGATTTTTCTCCCGATGGCGATCGCCGCGGTCGGCACGCTGCTCTCCGTGTGGGGCATCTACCAGGTCCGCACCCAGGAGGATTCCTCGCAGAAGGCCCTGCTCGCCGCCCTCGCCAAGGGCATCAACTTCTCGACGGTCGCCATCGTGGCGGCCACGTTCGCGATCACGTTCCTGCTGATGCGCGGCTTCTCCCACATGGGCGTCGCGATCTCCGTGATCGTGGGACTCGTGGCCGGCTGGCTGATCGGCAAGTGGACCGAGTACGCCACGAGCAACGAATACGCCCCGACCAAGGAGCTCGCCGACCAGGCGTTGACCGGCCCGGCGACGATCATCATCGGCGGCGTCGCCGAGGGCATGCTCTCGACCTGGGCCCCGGTGCTGATTACGAGCGCGGCCACGCTCCTGGCCTTCGGCTTCGCCAACGGCTTCAACTTCACCGACCCCAACGCGTTCGCCCTCGGCCTCTACGGCGTGGGCATCGCGGCCGTCGGCATGCTCTCCACGCTCGGCATCACGCTGGCCACCGACGCCTACGGCCCGATCGCCGACAATGCCGGCGGCAACGCCCAGATGGCCGGCCTGCCGGAGATCGTCCGCGAGCGGACCGACGCCCTCGACGCGCTGGGCAACACGACCGCCGCCACCGGCAAGGGCTTCGCGATCGGCTCGGCGGCGCTCACGGCGCTGGCCCTGCTCGCCGCCTACGTCGAGGAGGTGCGGATCGGCTTCGACCGCTGGGGCCACGCGGCGGTCGTGACCCGCGACAATGTCCAGGAAGTGGCTGCCGGCGGGCGGAAGCTCGCCGCGGGCGACTGGGTGAAGCTTGCCGACCGGCTCGTCGTCGGAGTCGGCGACAAGGCCGAAAGCAACCACGTTTACATGGTGCTCGATTCGGCGGTCCTCGACGGCCGCAAGGGCCGCGACGGCAAGGAGATCCTGGCGCCCGCCGTGGCGGGCCTGCAGGGCGCCGTCCGCGGCGCCGTCGCCGCGGCGGCCCCGGCGCCCGAGCTCATCGACACGCTCGTCAACGAGAATCGGATCGTGGACGTGAAGTCGGCCACGATGCGGGACTACATGCGGTTCTACGACGTCACGCTCATGAACCCGAAGGTGCTCGTGGGCATGTTCATCGGGGCGATGAGCGTGTTCGTGTTCTGCGCCCTGACGATGAAGGCCGTGGGCCGGGCGGCGAAGGGCATGGTGGAGGAAGTCCGCCGCCAGTTCCGCGAGAAGCCGGGGATCATGGAGGGCACCGAGCTGCCCGACTACGCCGCCCCCGTGGCGATCAGCACGAAGGCGGCTCAGAAGGAGATGGTGCTCCCCTCGGTGCTGGCCCTGGCCGTGCCCGTGGTCGTGGGCCTGCTGCTCGGCGTGAGCGGCGTGCTCGGCCTGCTCGTGGGCGGCCTGACGACCGGCTTCTGCGTGGCCGTGTTCATGGCGAACTCGGGCGGCGCCTGGGACAACGCCAAGAAGCACATCGAGAGCGGCGTGCACGGCGGCAAGGGGAGCGACGCCCACAAGGCGGCCGTCGTCGGCGACACGGTGGGCGACCCGTTCAAGGACACGAGCGGCCCGAGCCTCAACATCCTCGTGAAGCTCATGAGCATGGTGAGCGTGGTGGTCGCCGGCCTCGTCGTGCGATACTCGCTCGAGGCCTTGGGGATCTTCTGAGAGCCGGACAGGCCAACGCGTATTGGTTCGCCGGCGGTGGCATGCTCGCCGCCGGCGGACTTTGTCAACATCGGGCGCGCTCGGACTTGATGCTCCTGCGGCGGAGACAAAGTTCACCGGCGGCTGCGCGTGCCTCCGACCGGCTCCTCAGCATCGGAGTGCCTGTGGGTGTCGATGAACGATACCGCTGACGCCTGACGGCAACCGCCGAAACGGAATCCGGCCGGCGACCGGCTTCGGGCGCGCGGTGGGAAAGGGTTGCCTGCGGCGTGGCCCGTATGCTTTCCTGATAGCCGTGAGGTTTGCGGATCGGATGCGAAACGTTGGACCAGTGAGGGGCTGCCCAACCCCTCGAGCCGGGCTATGGGAGCGAGCGAAGCCAGGGATGGCGAAGCGAAGCGGACATGCAGAGAGCCGAGGCCTGGAGGGCCGAGGCGAACGTCCGGCGAGAGGGTGTGGGCAGTCCCGGGCCGGTTGGGCACGTGTACCACGTTCCGGCGAGCTGGTTTTCCGGGTGCCAGCTGCGGCTCGAACGGTCTACACTCGCGTTCATGAAGCCCGGATTTTCATTCGCGCTCGAAGCCACCGATGGGACCGCGCGGGCGGGGATGCTCACCACGCCGCACGGCAGCGTGGCCACGCCCCTGTTCATGCCGGTGGCCACGGCGGCGACGGTCAAGGGAGTCGATATCGGGCGGGTGCGGCAGACCGGGGCGGGGATGATCCTCGCCAATGCCTACCACCTCCATCTGCGGCCCGGCGAGGAGACGGTCGCGGATGGCGGGGGGCTGGCGCGATTCATGGGCTGGGCCGGCCCCACGCTCACCGACTCCGGCGGCTTCCAGGTCTTCAGCCTCGCCAAACAGGTGAAGGTTACCGAGGAGGGGGCGTTCTTCCGTTCGCACCTCGACGGCAGCCCTGTCGAGTTCACGCCCGAGAACTCGATGCGGATCCAGGAGCGGATCGGGGCCGACGTGGCGATGCAGATGGATCACGTCGTGCGGCTGCCGAACGACCGCGGGGTCGTGGCCGACGCGATGCGGCGTTCGCTGCGCTGGGCCGCGCGGTGCCGGGAAGCCCACACGCGGCCCGATCAGGCCCTGTTCGGGATCGTGCAGGGAGGCCTGGAGCCAGACCTGCGGCGGGAGAGCGCGGAGGGGCTCGTGGCGATCGGGTTTCCGGGCTACGCGATCGGCGGCCTGTCGGTGGGCGAGGGGCCCGCGGCGATGGACGCCGCGCTGCGGGCCACGGTGCCGCACCTACCGGCGGACCGGCCGCGTTACCTGATGGGCGTGGGCCAGCCACGGGACATCGTCGAGTCGGTGGCGGCGGGGGTGGACATGTTCGACTGCGTGCTGCCCACGCGGTGCGGGCGAAACTCGCTCGTCTACACGTTCGCCGGGCAGCTGCGGCTGCGAAACGCCGTCCATGCGCGGGACGACCGGCCGCTCGAGGAGGGCTGCCCGTGCGTCGGCTGCCGCCACGGCCGGGGCTACCTGCGGCACCTGTTCCTCGCCGAAGAGATGCTCGGGCCCGTCCTCGCCTCGATCCACAACCTCACCTTTTACCAGCGGCTCGTCACGCGGCTGCGGGCGGCGATCGTGGGCGGTCACTTCGAGCGGACGCGGCAAGAGCTGCTTACGACGCTCGCGCCGGCCACGGGCGCAGCGGGCGGGGGGGAGCCGGCCGCCGAATGACGCGGTCGACGTCGCGCTCGCCCCGCACGTTCCGGGCTTGTCGGGCATGCGCGGGGGCCACTACATTTGCGGGCTTCCGGGCGGCGTCCGTCCGGCATCCCCGCCCCGCGCCGGCACGGTCGAACGCATGCTCTTTTCCATCGCCCTCGTCACCCTGCTCGCGGATGCCGCCGATCCGGCCGCCCAGGTCCCGTCGGAGTTCCTCAAGACGCTGATCAACACGCTGCCGCTGGCCCTGATCGCCGCGGCGGCCTATCTGCTCCTGTTCCGGCCGGAGCAGGAGCGGCGGCGACGGCAGCAGGACCTGCTCGGCGGCCTGAAGAAGAACGACCGCGTCGTGACGACGGCCGGCATCTACGGCACTGTCGCCAACGTGGAACGCGACGCCGACCGCGTGGTGCTCAAGATCGACGACGCCGCCAACGTGAAAATCACCGTCACGCTGTCCAGCATCGCCCGGGTGCTGGGCGACGAGAAGTCAGAGGCCCGAACCGGAAGAGACGAGTCATGAACATGCCCCCCATCGCCGTTGGTCTTTTCGCCCAGGCGGTCGATGCCGCCGCCGCGGCTCCGGCCGCCGTGGCGCCCGCTGCCGCCGCGGTGGCGGAATGGTATCGCGAGCCGTGGGCCATGTGGGGCCTCGCGCTGCTCACGATCGCCGTCCCCACCTTCCTCGCCTGGCTGCTGGCCAAGTCGCTGCGGGCCAGCGACATGTGGGGGCGGATCGCCGCGGTGCTCGTCGCGACCGCGGCCGGCGGCGTGATCTGCTGGCTGGGGTGGCCGCCGCGGCTGGGGATCGACCTCAAGGGGGGCGTGATCCTCGTGTACGAGGTCGATCAGGCGAAGCAGCGGGAGAAGGGCGCCGACGGCGAGGTCGCCGGGCCGGTCGACATGGACAAGCTCGTGGCGGCTGTCAGCCGCCGGGTGAATCCGGGCGGCCAGAAGGAGGTCACGGTGCGGCGGTTCGGCCTCGATCAACTGGAGGTCATCGTCCCCCAGGTCGATCAGGCCGAGGTCGATCTGATCAAGAAGACCGTCTCGAGCGCCGGCGTGCTGGAGTTCCGGATCACGGCGAATGCCGAGGATGCCCGGCACCGGCGGGCGATCGAGCTGGCCGGCCGGTCGGCGGGTGAGACCGTCAGCGACGGCGGCAAGCCGGTGGCCCGCTGGGTGCAGCTCGACACGGCGAAGATGGATCCGGCGGAGAATCGCGGTCTCGTGATCCGCACCACGTCCGACGGTCGGGCCGAGGCGCTCGTCATCCTCGACAACATGAACGTCACCGGCGGATCGCTCGCCCGGGCCACGTCGAGCTACGACGCCAGCATGGCGCCCTGCGTGAACTTCGCCTTCAAGCCCGACGGCGCCGTGCGGTTTCAGGTGCTGACGAGCCAGAATCTGCCCGACCAGGCCAACGGGCAGTACAGCCGGCTGGGGATCCTGCTCGACAGCACGCTGCTGTCGGCACCACGGATCAACGACGTTATCTCGGCGAATGGGCAGATCACGGGGAACTTCCAGCAGTCCGACGTCGATTGGCTCGTGGGCGTGCTGAACGCGGGCAGCCTGCCGGCGGCGCTGGTCAGCGAGCCGATCAGCGAGCAGAAGATCAGTCCGCAGCTCGGGGCCGACACGATCGCGTCCGGCGCCCGGGCGATGCTCCTGGCGACGATCGTCGTGCTCG
>JBIJCJ010000154.1:0-8673 GCA_044344765.1 Pirellulales bacterium
CTCGATTCCCTCCCTCTCCCTCTGGGAGAGGGTCGGGGTGAGGGTGCCTCCGCGGATGCTCGTCCGGCACCCTCACCCGGCCTGCGGCCGGCCTCTCCCAGAGGGAGAGGCAATGAACGGCGGAACAGCGGCCACACAAACACGAATCCATGTTCATACCTTCGCCGCCGCGAGGCTCGACGGGAGCGGCTTGTCCTGGGCCGGCACCTTCTCCAGCAGCCGGGCCACGACACCGTCGGTGGTGAGTCCCTCGAGCTTGGCCCCGTAGTCGAGCACGACCCGGTGCCGCAGCACCGGCGCGGCCACGGCCCGCACGTCCTCGTAGGCGGCGTTGATCCGCCGGTCGCGGAGGGCCCGGGCCTTCGCCGCGGCGGCCAGCGCCAGGGCCGCCCGGGGCGAGGCCCCGAACTTCACGCCGGCCGCGTGCGGCTCGCCAGGGTGCGTGGCCTGCACGAGCCGGGCGATGTAGTTGGCCACGGTGGGCGGCATGTAGACGCGGCGGACCTGGTCGAGGAGCTTCTCGAGCGCGGGAGCGTCCATCACCGCAGTCACCGTCGGCTCCACGCCGATCTCGCGGTTGAGCACGATCTTCTCCAACGTGGCGACGTCGTTGCTCTGCACGTCGAGCTTGAAGAGAAACCGGTCGAGCTGGGCCTCGGGCAGCGGATACGTTCCCTCCAGCTCGATCGGGTTCTGCGTGGCCAGCACGAAGAACGGCGTGGGCAGCGGGTGCGTCTGCCCCATCACGGTCACCCGCCGCTCCTGCATCGCCTCCAGCATCGCCGACTGGGTCTTGGGGCTGGCGCGGTTGATCTCGTCGGCGAGGAGGATGTTGGCGAACACGGGGCCGGGCTGGAACACGAACTTCCGCCTGCCGTCCACTTCCTCGAGCACCGGGTTGCCGGTGATGTCGCCGGGCAAAAGGTCGGGCGTGAACTGCACCCGCTTGCTGGACAGGGCGAGCGCCTTCGACAGTCCTTTGACAAGCTCGGTCTTGCCAAGTCCCGGCAGGCCCTCGAGAAGGATGTGACCCCGCGCGAGGAGGCCCACGATCACCAACTCGATGAGATCGTCCTGGCCGAAGAGCACCTGCCTGAGCGCCTTGGAGAGGCCGTCGATCGCGTCGGCGGCGAAGCCGGCCTGCTGCTCGGAGAGGGGCTCGGTGGCGGGCATGGCATGCGAATCTCGGGCCGCGGAGGAACCCCGCCGGCGGAGCCAGGAGTGTACCCCGGCCGGTTGGCGACAGCCACAGGCCGGTCGCGGCGTTCAGGGCGTCGTGGGCTTGGTCGCCGGCCGCGGCGGGATCGGCATCCGCACGACGAGGTCGAAGGCGTCGGAGCGCACGTCCTGCCGCTGCTCCTGCCACTCGCCGCGCACGATCCTGCCCGACATGTCGTCGCCGCCGTCGTAGACGCCGTTCTCGCCCACGCTCGCCAGCAGGTAGCCGTCGCCCCGACGCTCGTAGATGAAGGGCTTGTCCGTAAACGGATCGACCGGCACCACGGCGAGATATTTGGGAACGAGGTCGTCGAGCCGCTCGGGGTACGGTGGCGCGTCGGGCCCGCGGTCGGCACGCCATGCGGCGAGCGCCGCCGCGGTCTTCGTGAGCGCGAACTGGGCTTCGGTGCGGGTCACGGCCCTCAAAACCGCCGACAGCGCCGGCGCGAGCGTGACCAGCAACCGGTCGGCGATGCGGTCGCTGCGGTGCCCGCAACTGCACACCTGCAAGAAAACGCCGCCCGCCCTGGACAACGCGGCTGGGGCAGGCCGCTCCCAACGACTCTCCATTTCCTGGACCGCAGCCTCGCGGGCCTGATGCGTCGCCAGACGGCGGGCAGACTCCAGCTCGTCGTAGTGGCCATTCAATCGCTCGAGGATCAGGTTCCAATCGAGGCTCGTCAGCAGGGCGAGGTCTCCGCTGCCCATGAGAAACTCGCCGCCGAGCCTCATCCGCTCCCGCCGACCGCCAGGGATACGTCGTGCCAGCCAGACCACCACGTCGGTGGTCACGAACCGCTCGGCGGCCAGACCGTCAGCCATGGCGACGATCGGCCCGAGGCCCTCCAAATCCCGGCGGATCGTCGCGAGCACGTCCGCCGACAGAGCGGGCATCGCCAGCAACCGCCGCGTCGCGACGTCGGCCGTCGCATCGAGGGCGACGGCAATCAAGTGCGCCACCAAAAACCGCGGCCCGCGCCCGGGCGGCGCGACGAGCCGGGCGAGCCGACGAATCGCCAGGATGTCCCGCCACGCCGCCGCAGGCCGGTTCTCGCCCATGTGCCACAGGGCCCGATAGCCAAGCACCCGGGACACGCCGCGCAGCCCCTGCAGGTCGGACACCCAAGCGCCCACGAGCAACTCCTGCTTCCCGTCGAGCAGGCTCGGGCTCGGCAGCCAGTAGTGCGGCCGGTCCGCGGCCGCGACCAGCCGGTCGATCTGGGCCTCGTGCTTCGTGAGCCAGGCGGCCACGGGGGGCAGTTCATTCGACGTCCACGGCCACTCTGCTGCCGCGTCGAGCATCGCGGAGTCGATCCCCGCCGCCGCGTCCTTCTGCGGATCGAGCACGAGCGGCTCGGCGGGCGGCACGTTTGGGATGCCGAGCGCCTTGCAGATCACAGGCAGGTGGGCCGCATCGATTTCGCCCAGCGGCCAGCAGGTTTCGAGCAGGAGCACCGCCGCGTTCTCCTCGGGCGGTGGCGCGGGACCGTAACCCGCGAGCATGCCGGCCTCGTAGTCGGGCAGGCCGTCGGCGGCGAGCGGCGCGGTGAGATACGTCGTCTCGCGCGAGACGACGATCGGCGACTCCGGGCCGAAGAGCCCCCAGCCAAGCGTGACCACCAGCAGCAGCCCGAGCGCCGCCGCGATCCAGCGGACGTCGTGCCACCAGCGCGGCTTCGTCATTGCGTGTCTCTGCGGATGGTTCGTGGGTGTAAGGATTCGGGAGGGGTGCCCCGACCATGTCGCCGGGCTACGGAAGCGCGCCGGTCGTCATGCCGCTCGCCTCCGCTGCCGGGCCGCTCACTCGAAAAACCGGCGCACCGCGGCCTGCTCGGCCGGCAGGAGCGAATCAACCTGGGCACCGACGCCGCCGTCACCGGCCTTGGCCGTGCCGCCGGCCTGCGGTCCGGCGTAGGCCGTCTGGTCGATCTCGTGCTCCCCCTCGACCACGGCCAAGATCTCGTCGGGCGCGGCCCGCTCAGGATCGATCGCCTGCTGCACCTTCTCCTTCCGCTTCGTCTTCAGGTCGTGCTCGGGGCCGAACGTGAGCTCCGCGTCGCCGCGGCCCCGCTGGATGTCGCCCTCTCCCGGCTGCGGCACGGCTGCCTCCCCCTGCGCCAATCCATCCACGTTCAGCTCGGGCGATTCCGCCAGGGCCCGCTTCAGCGCCTCGCGGTTCGCGCCGAGCTTCTTGCACAGGCCGCGGCACTGATCCGGCGTCAGGTCGCCGAGATCCGCGGGCCGGAATTCGCGGAGCATCTCCGCCAGGTCGGCCGGCGGCTGGAAGGCGCCCATCTCCAGGGCGAGCGCCGCGAGTTCCAGCTCTTTGGCGAGGGCGTCGCGTAGCGCCTGTGGGACGGCCTCGGTCATCTCCGCGAGTTTCGCGGCCGCCTGCTCGGCCTTCGCGAGGTTCTCGGCCATCTCGCGGAGCTCGGCGGCCGTCTGCTCCTTGAGCGTGCCGGCCGCCTCGAGGCTCGCGTGCTCGTACCACTGCTCGGTGGGCCGCTCCATCAGTTCGGCGACCCGCTCGCGAACCCGCTCGACGGACTTCTCGTCCGCGGCGTCCGCGCGGCGCAGCGCCTCCATCCACTGTTCGACGACGCGGGCGTCGGTGGGCGGCTCGATGAGATGCTTGCGGGGCGCCCGGCCGTCGGCCATCGGCGTCCGCGACGCGAGCATCAAGAGCGCCGCCACCGCCGCCGCCCAGGCCGCGGGCCGCTGCCACCGCCACCGCACCGGCCAGACGATTTCTCCCTGTGCCGGCCGGTCGGGCCAGGCGCCGACGCCCGCCTCCGCAGCCGTGAGCCGGGCCTTGAGCCCCAGCGCCTCCTCGAGACGCACCCGCGCCGAGGCGGCAGACTCGAACCGGCCGCGGCCCCGCCGCCAGGCGACGACCGCCGCGGCCACGAGCGCCACGCCGATCCCCGCCCATACGGCCCCGACACCGCTGCCCCGCCAGCGGGCGAAGAGCATGGCGAAGGTGCCGACGAGTCCCGTGGCGACGGCCCACGGCAGCCAGCCCGCCAGCCACCAGCCGAGGTTGATCTCGCGGGCCAGTCGCGCGGCGGCCGCCTGCCAGAAGCGGGCCGCCTCGGCGTTCAGTTCACGCTCCATGCTTCCCTTGCGGGCCGCGGCTCCGGGCCAGGCACGGTCGTCGGGCATCGGGTCGCTCCTGTGGCGCGGACGCAGGGCCATGGCCAGGAAAGGGAACCGCCGAACACGTCAGCTTCCGGTACTGATCAGCATACCTTTGGAGCGGGCTCCGCGGGTAGCATGGTGGGCCTTCCCGCCCCATCCCCCCCGGCAAGGATCGCATTATGGCCGTGCGACGTGTGTTGGCTCTCGTGCTCGGCGGTGGCCGCGGCACCCGGCTTTATCCGCTGACCCGCGACCGCTCGAAGCCGGCCGTGCCGCTGGCGGGAAAGTACCGGATCATCGACGTGCCGCTGTCCAACTGCGTCAACAGCGGGGTGCAGCGGATCTACGTGCTCACGCAGTTCAACTCCGTGAGCCTCCACCGCCACATCCGCCGCACCTACACCTTCGACCCGTTCAGCGGCGGCTTCGTGGAGATCCTCGCCGCCCAGCAGACGCTCGACAATTCCGGCTGGTACCAGGGCACGGCCGATGCGGTGCGGCAGAACCTCCGCTATCTGCAGCAGCCCGACATCAAGCACGTGCTCATCCTCTCGGGCGACCAGCTCTACCGGATGAACTACGCCGACATGCTCGCCACCCACCAGGCCCGCGGCGCCGACGTGACGATCGCCGGCATCCCGGTGAAGGACGAGGCCGCCTCGGCACTCGGCATCATGCGGCTTGCCGGTGACGGCCGCGTGGAGGGCTTCCTGGAAAAGCCGCAGACGGCCCAGGAACTGGAGATGGTGCGGACTGATCCGGCCTGGATCGACGCCCAGGGCATCCCGGCCGGCGGCCGCTCGCTGATGGCCAGCATGGGGATCTACCTCTTCGACCGCGACTGCCTCCTCGAACTGCTCACGAAGACCGACTATCAGGACTTCGGCAAGGAGGTGTTCCCGACGGCGATCCGCGCGAAGAGGGTGCACCTCCATCCGTTCGACGGCTACTGGGAGGACATCGGCACGATCCGCTCCTATTACCAGTGCAACCTGGAGCTCGCCGGCGCCGCGCCCCCCTTCGAGCTCGCCTCGGCCGAGGCGCCGATCTACTCGCGGGCCCGGTTCCTGCCTCCGTCGCGGCTCGATGGCGCCAGCGTCCGCCACAGCCTCGTCTCCGACGGCTGCCTCATCGGCGAGGGGGCGGTGATCGAAAACAGCGTCATCGGGCTGCGGTGCCGGATCGGCCGGAACGTGGTGATCCGCAATTCGGTGATCCTCGGCAACGACTTCTACGAGTCGGCCGACGACATCGCCGCCGACGCCTCCCGCGGCCTGCCGCCGCTGGGCATCGGCGACGGCACGATCATCGAGGGGGCGATCGTGGACAAGAACGTCCGCATCGGCCGCCGGGCCCGGATCGTCAACGAGCACGGCTGGGAGAACACGGCCGACAGCGAACGGTTCACGATCCGCGACGGCGTGGCCGTGGTCCCCAAAGATGCGATCGTGCCCGACGGCTGGATTCCGGAGCCCGGCGTCGTGAAGCCGGGCTGACGCGGGCAATCAGCGGCGGGTCCGCCAGCCGGGCGTTTCGCGAAGGGCCGGTTCGGCCGCGACGGGTACGGGCTCGAGACGGGGCTCGGTCGCGGCCCCCGGCTCCCGATCGGTCGTGGAATCGGATGCGATCGTGACTGGTGCGGCGGGCGGCGGCTCCGTTTCGTCCCCGACTTCCTGCCCCGCGGAATCAGCCGCGACGTCGCCGGCGGGCACCGGCGCATCTTCAACCTCGCCGGCGGCCTCGGCAGCGTCGTCCGTGTCCGCCTCCGCGACGGGCACCTCGGCGGAGAGGCGGAGCACGTCGTCCTCCGCCTCCGCCACCAGGGGTTTCTCGGCCGTGGGGGCGGCGGGCGTAGGCTGCGGAGCCGCCTTCACGACCGGGGGAAAGGGCTTGGCCGCGGCGCCGAGCGGTAGGATGCCGTTGCTCCGAGCGCGGAAGTCGTTCTGCGGCGCCGAGCCGTTGGGCACGGGGCCGGAGTAGTCGTAGGGCGACGGGCACATCGTGCAGCCGGCCACGGTCATCGCCGCGCACGCGCAGGCGACGAGCAGGCGGCGGCACGGAGACGCGGAATGCAGCATCGATCGACCGCCCATCCTGATGAAACAGCCCTGGCCGGTGACGCACATGCCGTCACCGGCCGGGCGGAAAAAATCCCGCAGCGGCTGTTCCCCCACCCAAACCCCATGAGGTTCATCGGCCCCGCACGACCGGCATCTTCAGAAAAACCGGACCACCCCGAAATGGAGCTGCGAAAAAACGACGTTCAGAGACCGCCGCTCCAGGTAACGGCCGGTGCACCTGCCCGGTGCCGTGAAGCCCGAGGCGCGAGCCGAGGGAGTACGTACGGACTCCCCGTGCAGCGACGCGTATTCCCTCAGCTTGCGCTTCGGGCTTCCCCGCAACCGGGCACGACGGTCAGAGGCCGCTGCTACAGAACCGGCGTCAGCGCGCCCCCACACCCATGGCGGCCATCAGCATCTGCATGTCCTCCCAGACGTCGCGCTTGGCGGCGGGAGTTCGCAACAGATAGGAGGGGTGGTAGGTGCACAGCACCCGGGCGGTGCCGAACGTGAACCAGCGGCGCCGCAACTGGCCGATCGGCTCGGTCGTCTGGAGCAGGGCCTGGGCGGCGGTGGTGCCGAGGCAGCAGATGAACTCCGGGGCGATGGCCGCGAACTGCCGCTCGAAGAATCCGCGGCAGTTGGCCACCTCGTCGGGCAGCGGCGTGCGGTTGCCCGGCGGCCGGCACTTGAGAACGTTGAGGATGTAGACCTCCTCCCGCTTCAGCGTGCAGGCCTCGATGATCTTCGTGAGCAGCTGCCCGGCGCGGCCCACGAACGGCTCGCCGGAGGCGTCCTCGTCGGCCCCCGGCGCCTCGCCGAAGAAGCACAGCCGCGCGTCGGACGGCCCGACCCCGAACACCGTCTGCGTGCGGGTGCCGGCGAGCTCGACGCACCGCGTGCAGTCGGCGACATCCTGGCGGAGGACGGCCAGCGACCGAGAGGCGTCATGGGCGGCGGGAGCCCGCACCGCACGAACCGCATCCGGAACGGCCACTGCGGGCGGCTGCCTGCGGCCCGCCTTGGGGAACACGGTCACCCCCGCGTCGGCCAGGCTCTCAAGCCGCTGCCGCAACGCCCGCATGTCTGGTGCGTCCATGCGCGGCTCCGCCCCGCTCTTCCGTTTACAACGCCCGGCGGTGCCGCTTCGCACCGCGCCCCTTGCCGAGCAGCCCGGCCGCCGCCGGCTTCTTCGTCGCCTCGGCCTCGGCCTCGGCCTCGGCCTCCGCCTCCGCCGGTGCCGCACCGCGGCCGAAGCCGCCCGTGGGCAGCATCTCGACCGGCGCCGGCCGCGGCCGCTGATCGAAGGCCTCGAAGCCCGCGATCTCGTCTCGCTGCAGGAGCCGCTCGATCCGCATCTCGATCCGCGTCAGCTGGGATCCCTCCTCGGGAGCGACGAACGTGAAGGCCACGCCCTCTCGGCCCATCCGGCCCGTGCGGCCGACGCGATGGACGTAGTCGTCGCAGAACTCGGGGATGTCGTAGTTGACGATGTGCGACACGCTCGACACGTCGATCCCGCGGCCCACCACGTCGGTGGCCACGAGGATCCGCACGGTGCCGTCGCGAAACGCCTTCATGACGCGGTCGCGGACGTTCTGGGCGAGGTCGCCGTGGATGCAGGCCACTTCGTCAGGCCGCCGCGACTTCCGCCGCGCCAGCTTGTCGTGCACCTTGTCGGTGCCCCGCTTGGTGCGGCAGAACACGATCGCCTGCCGCGGCTGCTCGCGGTCCAGGAGCTTCTCCAGGAGCTCGAACTTCCGCGTCGGATCGACCGTGAAATACCGCTGCTCGATCGTCTCCACGGCGAGTTCGTTGGTGGAGAAGTCCATGATCTCCGGATCGCGCATGTACCGCGTCGCCAGCTTCTGCACCGGCGGCGGCACGGTGGCCGAGAGGAGCAGCGTCTGCCGGCTCTCCGGGCAACGCCGCAGGATCTTCTCGATGTCGGGCCTGAAGCCGATGTCGAGCATCCGGTCGGCCTCGTCGAGCGTGACGATGTCGAGGGCCGACAGCGAGATCGTGCCCCGGCTCATGTGGTCGAGGATCCGCCCCGGCGTGCCGACGACGACGGCCGGATGCTTGGCGAGCTTGTCGATCTGCCCCTTGATGGGCTTGCCGCCGTACACCGCGACGCAGTGGATTCCCGAGCCGTGGGCGAGCTTCTCGAACTCGTCCTTGACCTGAACCGCGAGCTCGCGGGTCGGCACGAGGGCCATTGCCCGCGGCCCTCCAGCCCGGCCGGGCTGCCGCATCC
>JBIJCJ010000155.1:0-8612 GCA_044344765.1 Pirellulales bacterium
ACGTCCTCCGGGGTGCCGGCCGCCACGACCTCGCCGCCGCGCTTGCCGGGCCCGGGGCCGAAGTCCACCACCCAGTCGGCCGCACGGATCGTGTCCTCGTCGTGCTCGACGACCACCACCGTGTTGCCCTTGTCGCGGAGGGCCTCGAGGGCGCCGAGCAGTTTGACGTTGTCGCGGGCGTGGAGGCCGATCGAGGGCTCGTCGAGCACGTACAGCACGCCCGACAGCCCGGAGCCGATCTGCGCCGCCAGCCGGATCCGCTGGCTCTCGCCGCCGGAGAGGGTGGGCGCCTTGCGGTCGAGGGCGAGATAGCCGAGGCCGACCTGGTCGAGGAACGCGAGCCGGGCGTTGATTTCCTTGAGGAGTTCGGTGGCGATCACCCGCTGCGTGCCGTCGAACTCGAGGGCGGCGAGGAACTCCCGCGCCTCAGCGATCGGCAGGCCGCACAGCGCGTCGATGGACAGGGAGGCCCGGCGGCCCGCCGCCCATGCCGGCGCGGCCGTCGTGATCCGCACCGCCCGGGCCTGCGGCGCGAGCCGGGCGCCGCCGCAGACGTGGCAGGGCGTGACGCTCATCAGCTTCTCGAGCATGCGGCGGATGATCCCGCTCTTGGCGTTCCGCCAGCGGTTGGCCAGCAGGGCGCGGAGGCCCTCGAACTTCGTCCGCGCTCCCCGTTCAGCCCGGCCCCGCCGCCAGGAGACTTGGATCTCCTCCACGCCCGTGCCGTCGAGCCAGACCCGCTTCTGGGCCGCGGTCAGATCCTGCCAGGGCGTGTCGAGGAGCGTGCCCGCGGTCAGCTTCCGCTTCGCCTCGGCGTGCGCCGCCACGCCGGTGAGCAGCCGCCGCAGCCAGCGGGGCATGTCGCGGAAGCCACCGAGCACGCCGATGGCGCCCTTGCGCAGCGTCTTGCCGGGATCGGTGACCAGCTTTTCGGGGTCGATGCCGTAGATGTCGCCCAGTCCGTCGCAGGCCGGGCAGGCGCCCTGCGGGCTGTTGAAGCTGAAGAGCTGCGGTTCCGGCGTGTCGTAGCTCACGCCGCATGCCACGCAGGCGTAGCGGCTCGAGAGCACGAGGTCGGCGGCCTGCGCCCCCTCCGCCGCGACGATCACCCGGCCGCCGCCCGTCGCCAGGGCCAGGGCCACCGCCTCGGCCAGCCGGCTCCGCGTGGCGGCGGACGGCACCAGCCGGTCAACGACGACGTCGATCGTGTGCTTGAGCTGCTTCTCGAGCGGCGGGGGATCCTCGACGCGGCACACAGTGCCGTCCACCCGGGCCCGCGTGAAGCCCTGCCGCACGAGATCCGCGAACAGGTCGCGGTGCTCCCCCTTGGCCTCCCGCACGAGCGGCGCGAGCACCATCGCCTGCACGCCGCCGCGGGTCTCCAGGATCCGCTCCACGATCTGGTCGCGCGGCTGGGCCTCGAGCACCGCGTCGCACGCCGGGCAGTGGGCCGTGCCCACGCGGGCGTAGAGCACCCGCAGGAAGTCGTGGATCTCCGTCATCGTCGCCACGGTCGACCGCGGGTTCGTGCCGGCCGATTTCTGGGCGATGGAGATGGCCGGCGACAGTCCCGTGACGGAGTCGACGTCGGGCCGGGGCAGTTGGCCGAGAAACTGTCGGGCGAACGTGGACAGGCTCTCGACGTACCGCCGTTGGCCCTCGGCGTAGAGCGTGTCGAATGCCAGGCTCGACTTGCCCGACCCGCTCACGCCCGACAGGCAGACCAGGCGGCCTCGGGGCAGGCCCACCGTCACGTTGCGGAGGTTGTGCTCGCGCGCGCCGGTGACGACGATCGGAGGAACGTGCATTCCCGCATTGTAGGCCCGTTCTGGACAGCCGCTCGCCAACGCCGTACCATCGGTTTTCCCAGGGGAAACGGGCCGCGGCCCGACCCCGCGCGGGGCGGTAGCTCAACTGGGAGAGCGCGGCGTTCGCAATGCCGAGGTTGGGAGTTCGATCCTCCTCCGCTCCATTTTCAGGTCTGCCGGGCCATCCATGGCCCCGGCAGACCTTGCCCGTCGCGGGCACAGCCAAGGTGTGCCCGGACGGGCGGGCGCTCGCCCTCCCGACGTGCGGGCTTCGCCCGCCGTCTTGGCGAGCGTGGCCGCCGCGGGGCGGCGGCGGCTCGACGGCTCGCCGCGACGGCGAGACCGATCGAGCCAGGGCAGGGCACGCGGCGCCGCCTGCGGCGGCTGCGTGCGGGTGGAGTGAGCAGCACGCGGCGCCGCCTGCGGCGGCTGCGTGCGGGTGGAGTGAGCAGCACGCGGCGCCGCCTTTGGCGGCTGCGTGCCGGTGGAGTGAGCAGCACGCGGCGCCGCCTTTGGCGGCTGCGTGCCGTGGGAACAGGCGTGGTGAACGCATGGCCGATTCCGCGGTGATGCCGGCGGCGGTCGATCCTTCGACGGCGCTCATGGTCCGCGTGCGGGACGGCGATGCCGAGGCCTTCGCCCGGCTCGTGTCGCTCTGGCAAGACCGGCTCGTCACGCTCTTCCTTCATCAAACAGGCGACCACGCCACCGCCGAGGACCTCGCGCAGGAGGTCTTTCTCCGCGTCTATCGGGCACGCGGCTCATACCAGCCGACGGCAAAGTTCACCACCTGGATCCACACCATCGCCGCCAACGCCGCCAGCGACCTGCGGCAGCGGGCCTACCGGCGGCGCGAGCATGGCGTGCCGCCGAGCGTGTCGGCCTCGTCGAGCGGCATCGGTCTCGAACAGATCGCCGTCGCCGCCAGCGGCCTCCTGCCGGCGCGGCAGGCCGATCGCGGCGAACTCCGCGCCGTCGTGCAGCAGGCACTCGCCTCCCTCAACGAACGGCAGCGGATGGCCGTGCTGCTGGCGAAGTTCGAGCAGTGCTCCTACGAGGAGATCGCGACGAGCATGAAGATCACGGTGCCGGCCGTGAAGGCGCTGCTGTTCCGCGCCCGCGACCAGCTCCGCGAGGCGCTCGGGCCGTATCTGCAGGGAGACGCGCCATGACCGCGCCTCAGCAGCCGCCGGCCGATCCCGCCGCGGACCTCGGGCCGGTCTGGAACGTGCTCGACGCCCTGCCGCAGGCGACGGCCTCGGCCACGCTGGCGGCGACGACGGTCGAACTCGCGGCGGTCGCCGGCGGCCGCCGCGGCCATGCGGCGGCACGCGGTGGCCGCGGCTTCGTCCGCTGGCTCGCACCCGCCGCGGTGGTGGCCGCGGCGCTCGTCACGGGAGCCGTGGCCGGCCGCATCACCGCGCCCGACCCTGACCGGCGGATCCTGGAAAACCTGCCGCTGGTACGGTACTTCGATCTGCTCCGCGAGGCCGGATCGACGAAGTTCCTCGAGGAGATGCAGCGCCGCCGCTACCCACTGCCGCCGCGAGTGCTGGCGCGGCAGAGCCCGGAGGCACGCGACGAGGCGCGGAAGCAGTTCACGGCGGAGCTGGCCGATCTCCGGGCGGACTTCGCTCCCGACCCCGCCGGCGATCGGCTGGCCGCCCGCCGCGGTTTCGTGCAGGCCCTGCCGGCGGAGGAACGGGTCGAACTCGAACGCGCGGCGGAAAGTTTCACGCGGCTCTCCCCGGCCGAAAGGCGGACCCTCGACGCCGTCGCCCGGGCGCTCGTCGATCCCGCCCGGCAGAATCTGCGGGATGCGGCCGAAGCCTGGCACCAGTGGCTCCTGGCGGCGCGGCCCGAGGACCGCGCGGAGATCGTCGCCCGCGGCACCGACAAGCGGCTCGAGTGGCTCGACTGGTATGCCGCGCGATTCGATGGCCGTGGCGGCGATCGGCGGCCGCGTGTCGGCCCTGACCTGCGGCCGCGTCGGCCGCGTGTCGATGGTGCGGAGGAACCGCCGCGCGACGGGCCGGCCTTCGAGCCGCCGCCGCCCCGCGGCCCTGCTTTCAGGCCGGAGGGCCGCCCCCGCCCAGCGTTCCCGGCGGATGAAGCAGAAACTCGAGCACCGCCGCGTTGAACACGGCGGGCTGCTCGAGTGGCGTCATGTGGCCCGCCTGCGGCACGACCAGCAGCCGCGCACACGGCATGAGCGACTCGGCCCGTTCGAGGCACTCCGGCGGGGTGATCGCGTCCTCCGCGCCGACCACGAGGAGCGTCGGCACGCGCACATGCCGCAGGGCATCGGTCATGTCGGGCCGGGCTCCGAGTGCCCCCAGGGCCGCCTGGATGGCGGGCACGGGCTGCTCGAGGATCATGCGCCGCAGGACTGCCTCGGTCGCCGTGCGGTGTGGTGCGCCGCGGGCCGCGGGCGAGCCGGCCAGCAGTCGCGGGATCATGGCGTCGGCGAGGATTCCCTGGCCGAGCCGGCCCACCTTCGCCGCCAGATCGTCGCGGGCCGCGCGAGCCTCGGGCGTGTCGGCCTCGAGCTTCGTATCGACGAGCACGAGCGCCGCGACACGTTCCGGGTGGCGGACCGCCACGTGCTGGGCGACGTAGCCCCCCATCGAGAGCCCGCAGATCACCGCCGGCGTCGTCACGTGCAGGGCGCCGAGCAAGTCTGCGACGTCGTCGGCCAATTGCTCCACACTGGTCGCCACCGTGCCCTCGCTGCGGCCGAAGCCGCGGAGGTCGGGCGCGACGAGCCGGAAGTGGTCGGCGAGCGCCGCCTGCGCCTCCCACATCCGGTGGTCGAGCGGGAACCCGTGGAGCAGCACCAGCGGTCGGCCCGCGCCGGCGGTGTGGACCGCCAGGGACGTGCCGGCGACCGAAACGTGGTGGACGGTCGTCATGGCCGCACCGGCTTGTTGGCGTGGCTGCGGAACCGCTCCAGGTTCCGCCGGATCGTGCGATTGTGCGGCTCCAGCCGCTGGGCGCGGGACTGGGTGCGGACGGCCGCGGCGTGGTCGCCGGCGGCGAACTGGCAGTGGGCGAGCGTGTCGAGATAACTGGGGTTGTCGAACGACACGTCCAGGGATTTTTTCGAGTACCGCATCGCCTTGCGCAGGTCGCCCGTCGCGTTGGCCACGAGCCACGCGTACTCGTTGTAGCCGTTGGCGTCGTCCGGCAGAGCGTGAATCTCGTTCTCGATCCGCTCCAACGCCCGCCCCACGCGGGCCGTCGCTTCGGCTCTCTGCGCGGGCTCGCCGGCGGAGGTCTCGTAGAGGGCGATCAGCGCATCGACTTCGCGGCCATGATGCCGCAGCGCCTCCTCGACGAGCCGGCGGCGGCCGGCCGCGTCGCCTCGGGCCGCCGCCGCGCACGAGGCGAAGAAGGCCGCCCGCGCGCGGATCGCATCGGGTTCGCGATCGAGCCGGTGGAGCGTCTCCTCGGCTTCCGCCGCACCGGCGGCCCGGCCGCCGACCACACGGCGGAGGACTTCCGCCGCCTCGTCGTCGCGACCGAGGTCGTGAAGGAACTCTGAGAACAGGATCCCGGCGAGGGTGAACTCGCCGGCGGGCGTCTGCGGATCGTCGAGCAGCGTTTGGTACTCGCGGAGCGCCCAATCGGTCGCGCCCCACCTCACCAGCAGCAGGGCGGCCTGGAGGCGGTTCGTACCGCCACCGACCTCGGCCTTGCCGGCGGTGAAGGCGGCCTCGGCCATCCGCTCGGCGCGATCGCGATCGCCCCGGGCCGCGACCGCGATCGCGGCGGCGTAGGCCGTCAGCGGCTGGTGGATCACCAGCCCCGGCCAACGGTCGGCGAGCAGATCGACGGCTTCCGGCAGGCCATGCTCGACCGCCCAGATCAGGTTGGCGGTGGTGAGGTCGGCGCCATCCTCGTCGTCGCCATGCTCGTCCCGTCTTGCGGCGAGCATGGGCCGCATGGCCTCGACCGCCTGGGGACGACGTCCGGCGGCGAGGAGCAGATCGACAAGACCGCGCCGAAAGATCAACAGCACCGTGGCATCGGACTCGACGGCGCGGTCGTCGTCCCCGTCACGGCGCGGCCCGGCCCTCTCGAGCAGCGCGAGTGCCGCGGCTGCCTCGTCGGCCGCCCGGCCCGGGTCATCGCCAGCGCTGGATGCGATCACCGCCCTGAGGAAGCGGGCGGCCGGGCGGCCGCTCTCGCGCACTCCGGCGGCGATCAGGGGGCGGATTCGCTCCCAGTCCGGGTCGGCGGGCCGCCACTCTCCCAGCAGCAGCGCCGCGGCGAGGCGGGCGGCGTCGGGCTCACGTTCCAGCCGCGCGAGCCGCGCCAAGGGCTCGATGCCGGCGTCGGCGTCGAGCCGCAACAGCCGGCGCATGATCTGCAGCCGTCGGGGCAGATCAGCCTGTGCGTAGCGCCGCAGCTCCGCCATCACCGCCGGCGGGTCCCGCGGCGACGTCGGCGGCATCGAGTCGGCGAGCCAGCGAGCCCGCAGCGCCACCTCCACGTCGCCGCTGGTCTCGGCGGCCGTGAGCAGCGCGTCGACCGCGGCCGGGCCGAAGGCCGCCAGCTTGGCCGCCGCGGTCTCGCGCACGGCGTAGTCGGCGTCGCCGAGGGCTGCGATCAGCCGGGCGATCTCGGCGCCGGAGTCATCGACCGCGGCGGCGGCTGGGCCGGCCACGGTCAGAAACGCGACGGCGATCGCCGACATCCACCGCACGGCTGCACCATCCAGCACGGAGCGTATCGACGCGTGAATCGTCCATGCCAGGGACGGGTACCCGATTTCGGCGTCGCGTTGCGGCGGCCGCAACCGACCTGGTCTTTCAAGGCTCGAGAAACGCGACGTGCTCGGCATGCCGCAAGCGTACGTCCCGTCGGTGGGCCCGGGCAAGCGGCCGCCGGTGCGTCAGGCGGCGTCGGGCTCGATGCCGAGGTCGCGGATCGTGACCAGCGACTCCAGCGGGATCCCGCGGGCGGCAAGGGCCTCGCGGCCGCCGGCCAGGCGATCGATGACGACGACCACGCGGTCCACGATCAGCCCGAACTCCTGCGCCCGCTCAATGGCGACGAGCGACGAGCCGGCGGTGGTCACCACGTCTTCGACGATCACCACGCGGTCGCCCGGCGCGACCGGCCCCTCGACATAGCGTTTGGTGCCGTGATCCTTCGGTTCCTTGCGGACGAGGAAGCCCTTCAGCGGCAGCCCCTCGACGCCGGCCATCGTGACGACGGCGCTGGTCACCGGATCGGCCCCGATCGACATGCCGCCCACGGCGGCAGGCAGCGGCCCGATGGCCTTGAGCCGCTCGAGGATCGCCCGGCCCACGAGCATGGATCCGCGGGCGTCGAGCACGACCTGCTTGGCGTCGAGGTAGAAGCTCGCCTCGCGGCCCGAGGCGAGGCGGAAGGTGCCGCGCTTGAGCGCCTTGGTGGTGATCAGGTCGATGAGCTCGGCGGCGGGGTGGGAGCTGGAGGCAGCGGTCATGGTGGGCCTGTCCGGGGCGTCGCGTGATGGAGATGGCAGCAGTATAAGGATGCAGCGCGTGATATTGAGGGGCGTGCGGTTTTCCCGGGTCGGACGCACATCGAGCCGATCACGAAAAGGCCGTGGACGAGAGTGTGCTCTCTCCACTCGGAGCCTTGCACGACGAGGTTGATCGCCTGTTGCGGCAGGAATTGCCTGCGGCGATATCCCTGCGGCCGGTGCTCGATGCCATCGGCCTCGGAGCCCATCGATCTTCCGAGATCGCCGGTCGCCTCCAGGTGCCGGCCACGGCGATCACCCGGTCGCTCGTCCAGCTGCAAGATCTCGGATATGTCCGCCGCGAGACGCCTTTCGGCAGCGATGAGACGCGCGGGAAGCGATCGCTCTATCGACTTGCCGATCCGTTCCTGAGGCTCTGGTTTCGCACCGTAACGCCCCATCGTGGCAGCCTGCGGACAGCCACCGCAGCCGTTCGCCGGGGATACCTCCGCAGCGTCTGGCCGCAGCTGCGGGCGGAGGCGTGGGAAGAACTCTGCCGGGAGGCGATTCCCCGACTCGCTCCGGCCGCGACGGCACTGCTCCCCGCGGCACGCAGCTGGGCGGCAGGCGCCGCGGAGTGGGATGCCGTCAGCATGTCGCCGGATGGCGAGCTCCTGGTCGTCGTCGAGTGCAAGGCGGCCGCGCGGGGCATAGATGCCCGGTCGTTGCAGCGGATCATCGCCGCAGCCAAGGCGAAAGAGCCGCCGTCCATGCGAGCGCGGCCGCGCCGGGTGCAGCTGTGGATCTGCGGTCCGGCGTTCATCGGCCCGCGGCCTCGACTGCCGCCAGACGTCCGACTGGTTGACGGCCGCGACGTGCTCGCGGCGCTGTCGCGGGAGACCTCATAGCAGTGCGTGAGCGTGATCGTTCATGCGGAGGATTGTCTGGTGGCGCAACGCGTATTCCCTCAGCTTGCGCTTCGGGCTTCCCGGCAACCAGGCACGACGGTCGAAGATGGCCGCTCATACGCTGAGCATGACGCGTACGCCAGGCCTGGAGGGCCGGGTCAACTCCAGCGGGCGGAGGCCCGCCGGGCAAAAATCGCACGATGCGATGTTTTGCCTGAAGCCAGCGATGGCCGCTCATACGCTGAGCATGACGCGTGCGCCAGGCCCGGAGGGCCGGGTCAACTCCAGCGGGCGGAGGCCCGCCGGGCAAAAATCGCACGATGCGATGTTTTGCCTGAAGCCAGCCGTTTTGCCTGAAGCCAGCCGCTTCCGCACGCGCTGGCCGCGTGACGATGGTATGTTTTTGACTCCCCCGCGGCGGCACCTAAAATTCGGGCGTTT
>JBIJCJ010000156.1:0-8580 GCA_044344765.1 Pirellulales bacterium
ACGTCACCCGCCGCAGCAGCGTCTCCTTCCCCGCCTCGGAGTTGGGCACGACCCCCGCCGCCTCCTGCCGGCCGCGGATGAAGCGGTCGATGTCGTTCCGCACCCAGGCGGCGTCCTTGACCGGCGGCAACGCGACGCTCGACAGCCGCCGATACGACCAGTGATTCCGCCCCGCCGCGACGTCGATCTTCCGGCTCTCGACGGCGGCGGCCGGCCCCGTCCGCGGGTCGGGCGCTCCCATCTCGAACCAGGTCGTGAAATCGGCGATCACGTTCTCCGGCAGCTTGCCTTCCGGGGGCATCTCCAGCCCCTGGTGCGCGATGGCGTCCAGGAGCAGACTCTTCTTCTTGTCGCCGGGCACGATCGCCGGGCCGCTCTCACCCCCCTTGAGCATCCCGTCACGGGTGTCGAGGAGCAGTTCCGCTTTGAGACGGCCCGCAGATTGGGCCTCGGCCGAATGGCACTGGTAGCACTTGGCCACCAGCACCGGACGGATCTTCGACTCGAAGAACGCGATCCCCTCCGCAGTCGGTTCCGCGGCCCGCGAGCCGACGGCCCCGAGAAGCAGTATCCCGACAAAAGCGGCCCGGCCGATCAGGCCGGGAACGATACTGCAGGGCATCCTCGATCTCCACGCTTCGGGCGCGGCATAGGGGCTGCTGATCAAACTCAGATCTCCGCGAGCCGCTCGTTGGAATCGCCGAAGGAGTCGAGCCGCACGCCAGCCTTGTCCATCAGCGAGAGGTAGAGGCTGCACATCTTGCGGTTGGGCTTTTCGAGGTAGTTGAGCACGCGACCGGTGCGGATCTGGCCGCCCCCCTTGCCGAGCATCACGACCGGCAGCTCTTGGTTGTTATGGTGACCGGTCATCATGCTCGAGCAGTAGAGGAGCATCGAGTTGTCGAGCGCCGTCCGCTCGCCCTCCTGAATCTTGTCCAGACGGCTGGCGATGTAGGCCAGCTGCTCGACGAAGAACCGATTCACCGCCAGCCAGTCGGCGTTATCCGAATGCGAGAGCAGGTGGTGGATCATGTAGTCGATTCCGCCCTTGCCGCTCGAGGCCTTGAGGTTCGGGAACCGCAGCGACGAATGGTCGTTGTTGAGCTTGAGCGTGCAGACCCGGGTCGTGTCGGTCTGGAACGCCAGCACGAGAATGTCGCACATCAGCCGCATGTGCTGGTCGATGTCCTGCGGCATCCCGTCGGCCGGACGGGGCATGTCGGGCTTGTCGAGCGTCGGCCGCCAGCCCTGCAGCCGCCCCTCCTGGCCGGCACGCTTGATCCGCGCCTCCACGTCCTCGACCGACGAGAGATACTCATCAAGCCGGTGACGGTCGGAATGGCTCACCCGCCCCCGCAACCCGCGGGCCTCGTCGAGCACCGCGTCGAGCACGCTCTTGTCGGCCCGCCCCGCGTCGTCGCGGAACAGCCGGTCGAAGGCGAGCGCCGGATAGACCTCCAAGGGCGTCGGCGTCGACGGCGAGCTCCACGAGATGTGCGAGCTGTAGATCATCGAGAAGCCCTTGTGGATCGCCGCGATCGACGGCTCGCAGCCGAGCACCAGGCTCGGCACCTTCGTCTGGTCGCCGATCCGCTGCGCGACCACCTGGTCGCAGCTGACGCCCGAGCGGATCTCGCCGCCGCTGGCCAGCCCCGTGCCGGTGAGGATGTTGCCGGTCTGGCAACTGTGGATCCCGGCCGGAGTGTTATTGTTATGGAGCCCGCGGATGAACGTCAGCTTTTCGCGATGCGGCAGGAGCGGCTCGAGCACCTTGCCCAGTTCCATCCCCGCCCCCTCCCCCTTCGCCCACCACTCACTCTTATGAAACCCGTTGCCCGAGAACAGGCAGGCGAACCGCACCGGCGGCTCGGCCGCAGCGCTTCCGGCCGCCGCCTCCCCGGCGACGGTCCGCAGCGACTCCATCCATGGCAACGCCATGCTCACGCCGAGGCCGCGCAAAAACGTACGACGCTGGAAGAGGGCCGAGTGCTTCGAGTTCATGGCAGGCTCCAAAAAGAAGGTCTCAATCAATATATTCGGCGTCTTTGCCGCGGACCATGAGAAACTGGGGGCTTTCGAGAATCACGCCGATCGCCCCGGAAACCCGGCCGTCGTCGGCCTGCACCGCCGCCGCCATCCGGTCGATGACCGCCATATCCGAGAGCGTCGTCGATCGGCCCAACGCATAGCCAAGGAGCCGCTGGCAGAAGAGGCGGATGAACTCCGGCTGCTTCTTCGCGAGGAGATACTCCCGCAGGCCGTCGAGCCCCGCGAACTCCGTGCCGTCCCGGAGCTTCGAATGCGTATCCACCGGCCGGCCGGGGGCCTCCTGCGTGCGAAACCGGCCGATGGCGTCGAAGTTCTCGAACGCGAAGCCGTAGGGATCGATCCGGGCATGACACGCGGCGCACGAGGCGTCGGACACGTGCCGTTCCACCAACTGCCGCGTCGTCAGGTTGTCGAGCCCCTCCTGGTCGGGCAGCTGCGGCACGTTCTTTGGCGGCTTGGGCAGTTTCTCGCCCAAGAGCGTCTCCACGACCCACGTGCCGCGAAGCACTGGGCTCGTCCGCGACGCGCCCGACTGCTTGGCATGCACGCTCGCCAGCCCGAGGATGCCCCCCCGGCCGAACTTCCGCACCCCGTCGATCCGCCGCCACTGCGGACCACCCACGCCCGGAATGCCGTAGTGCTTCGCCACCGCCTCGTTGACGAACGTGTGGTCGGCGTCCAGGAGCGACCGCACGGGCCGATCCGCCTGGAAGAAGTCGAGGAAGAACAGGATCGACTCCTCGTAGAGATCCCGCCGCAGCGCGGCGTTGAACGTGGGATAGAGCGTCTCGCTCTTCTCCTTGAACTCGTCGAGGCCGCGGACGTGGATCCACTGCGTGCCGAACTCGATCGCCAGCGCCCGCGCCCGCGGATCCTGGAGCATCCGCTTCGCCTGCGCCGCGAGCACCGCCGGATCCCGCAGCCGACCGGAGGCGGCCGCCTCCCGCAGCTCCGCGTCGGGCATCGACGACCAGAGAAAATAACTCAGCCGCGTCGCCAGCTCGTGGTCGTTCACCCGGGCCGGCTGCTTGCCCGCCGGCGGCGATTCGATCCGGAAGAGAAAGGCCGGCGACACGAGCACGCTCGAGACCACGCCGCGGAACGCCTCGTCGTGACCGACACCCTCGGCACGCAGCCGGTCGTAAAGCGATTGCAGGCTCGACCGCTCCTCCGCCGAGAGCGGCCGGCGGTACGCCCGGGCCGCGAAGTCGGCAAGCTCCGCCAGCTGCCGCGGCGCCGCCGCCCGCTCGCGGTCGAGGAAATCCTCGGCGCGCTTCTGGAGCACCGGCTTGTAGTCTGCGTAAAACTTTTGAAATGCCGCGGATGTATCCTGGGACGCAAACCCCATCATCTGCGGAAAATAATCGTATTCGACCTCGGGCTGACGGCTGATGAGCGTCAGCTCGTCCCACAAACGATCGAGCTCGCGGGCCTGCTCGGCCGTCGCGAAGAGCCGGAGCAGCGGCTCGTCCTCGCGATGAAACATCTTGAGGCTTACAGCCACGTCGTGTGGCGCTTTGACGGGGGGGAAGCAGCAGAACAGCGGGAACACCTTGCGAAACTCGGCATTGCCCGCGACCATCGACTTGTAGCCGGGGCTCTCGGCCGTCGCGAGCACAGGACCGGTCCACCGCGTGGTCGCGTCCGGAGCCTGGCTCGCGGCCAGCACCCGCACGAACCGCTGTGACGATCCTGGCGGCAGCTTTGCATCGACCACGAACTCGCGGCCCGCGAGCAACGCCGCCGGCAGGCGTATCACCACCACCGCATCGCTGGCGGCCACCACGCTGTCCAGCGCCGGCTGGTCTTTATCGCCTTTGTCTTTGTCTTTGCCGATGTCGCCGCCGGCGGAAACGAACCGCTCCTTCGGCAGGCCATAGGGGGCCGATTTCACGGTCGGCTTGGCGATCCGCGTCAGGTCGACGCCGGCGAACAACGGGTTCTCCGCCGAGACCATCCGGTCGTAGAGCAGGCGGTTCGGGTCCTTCTCGTCTGCGGGCCGCGGGCCGCCAAGCAGGCGGGCCACGTCCTCGGCGAGCTTCGCCGCTTCCGCACGCCGCGCCGGGTCGGCGGCGGCCGCACGCCACTGCCCGAGCACCGAGCTGCCGGGCACGATGGCGGCGACCGGATCCGCCGGCTTCGGCTTGCGGGCCGCGCCGCGGACGAAACTCCATACCTCCGCGTTGCCATGGCTGTCGGCGTGCGGGTTGCCGGCCTGGATATCGGCGACGACATCCTTGCCCAGATCCCACGCCCGTCGGCCGCCGCCGTCTTCGGTGATCGTCAGCGCCACTTCCGTCGAGTCGCTTTCATGTCTGCCGTCCCGCGGATCGACCGCCAGCATGATCAGGTCGCCCTTTTCCACCGCGAACGACTGCGCCGCCTTCCCCTCCTGGCCCGGATCGAGAAGGCTCTCACCGAACAACTTGGCCTTGTCGCCGCGACGGTGCTCGAGCTGCCAGGCCACGCCGTTGCCACCGCCGCCCACGTGCACGACGCGGCTGGCGATGGTGACGGAGGCCGCGATCGGGCTCTTCCAGACGATGGCGACGAACTCACCCGGCGTCGGATGCACGACGACGGACCTTGCGGGAAGGTGGGGAAGCGGCTTGTCGGACGAGTTCGCGACGACGACGGGCAGATCCGCGCCGCTCATCGCCCAGCCACGAACCGCGTCGCCATGGGCGGGCTTCGTCTTCTGGTCGAGCAGCGTGAACGCGACGCCGACCGGCACGGTGGTCTCGCCGGGCTTGAGCGGCACGATGCCGAGAACCTTGACCCACTGCTTGAGGAACGCGACGTCGAGCGACTGCTTTTCGGCGACCGCCTCGGGCGTGACGCCCGTGCCGTGCGTCAGCTCCACGACCGCGGACAAATACGCCGCCGCCTTCGTGAACGCCGACGGAATATCCGCCTCGAACGCCGGCCCATAGTCGGCGTAATCCCGCAGCAAGAGAACCGGTTTCCCCTGCCCTTCGAACCGCGGGCGATGCCACACGATCGGCCCCGCCGAACCCGGCTCGCGGGCCGCCAGATGAATGGCCACCTCGGACTGCCCCGGCGCGGCCTTCACCGGCACCCGCAACGTCACCGAATCCGAGGCTGGCGAATCGACGGGCACCTGCCTGGAAAGATTCTCGCTGACATTGTCGCTTCCGACCGCGCGCCTCCCGTCGTTCCCGCGGGAGTAGTTTCCAACTTGGTCGGTTCGCCAGAGGGCCCCCTGCCAGCCGGCGACGCTCGCCGCGAGCGCGGGCACGTCCGCCTCCTTCGCCTGCCGCCAGGCCGCCCGAATAGAGTCCAGCGGCTGGGTCGAGTCGGCGGCCGAGAGAGTCTGCCAGAGCGTCCGCAGGTAGACGACGTTGAGCTTGTGCTTCGCCGCAACCTCCTCCACCTTGCCGGCGGCGAGCGCATCGCGATCCCGCACCGTCGCCAGAAGATAGGGCTGGAAGTCGAGCCCGCCGTCGCCTTTGACGCCTGCATGCGATGCGATCATCGCCGCGTAAAACTTCTTCAGACTCTCGGTCGCCTCGATGGTCCAATCGCGCCGGTTCGTCGACGGCGAGAACCGGAAGCCTTCCGGCAGGAGCACGGCGTGATTGGCAATCTCTTTCGCAGCGGCCATGTACCGCGACAACAGCGCCGGCGAGATCCCGCTGAGCGACTCGCCGGCGTTCGTGAAGCCCTCGCCGCCGGCGCCATCCACGGGAAACTCCCGGGCCGGCCGGAGATCGACGCCGGTCAGGTCCCGGATCGTCGCGTCGTACTCGGCGTTGCTCAACCGCCGCAGCAGCGTCCGGCCCGGATCGCCGGTTCGGGCCCGCGCCTCGGCGTCGAGGAAGTTGCGGGTCCAGGTCACCAGCCGCATCCGTTCCTCGGCCGTCGGCTGCGGCTTCTCACGCGGCGGCATCTCCTCCGCCTCGACCTGCTCGATCAGATGCTGCCACGGCTTCACGTCCCGCCGGATGCTCGCCACTGTCGTGAACCGCTCGAGGTCCAGCCCCCCCTCCTTCTTCGCCGTCGCGTGGCACCCGAGGCAGTACTTCGCCAACAGCGGTTTTACTGAACCGCCGAAGCCCACGTCGTCGAGCGGGGCCGGCGGGGCGACCGACTCAGCGGCACCTGCATGACTCACGGACCAGGCCAAGAGGCCCGACAGGAGAACGCCCAGGCAGCCGCGGGTAATCACGGCCAGGGGCAGAACGCGGCCCATGCATTGCCTCCACGCAAAGGGGATAAGACGAGTCTATGCCTATAAGCACTTGCAACTGCGACCGCAATTTTGAGGCTCACCCGCGTTACGCGATCACGTCGCGGATCACCGTGCCGCCGACGTCCGTCAGCCGGAAGTCGCGGCCGTTGTGCCGGTAGGTGAGCCGCTCGTGGTCGATGCCGAGGAGGTGCAGGATCGTGGCGTGCAGGTCGTTGACGCCGACCTTCTTCTCCACCGCCTTGTAGCCGAAGGGGTCGGTGGCGCCGTAGTGGAAGCCCCCCTTCACGCCGCCGCCCGCCATCCAGATGGTGAAGCCGTTGGGGTTGTGGTCGCGGCCCTTGCCCCCCTGCGAGTCGCTGGTCCGGCCGAACTCGCCCCCCCAGACCACGAGCGTGTCGTCGAGCAGGCCGCGGGCCTCGAGATCGGCCAGCAACGCGGCCGCCGGCTGGTCGGTCGAAGCGGCACAGGCAGTGTGGTTGGCCTCGATGTTGTTGTGGCCGTCCCAGGGAACATCGGGTCTGGAGCCGTCGCCGTCCCCCGAAGACCGGCCGGCGAAGATCTGGATGAACCGGGTGCCGCGCTCCAGCAGCCGGCGGGCGGTGAGGCATTGCCGCGCCATGACACCGCACCGCTTGTCGGCCGTGCCGTAGAGGTCATGGATGTGCTTCGGCTCCTGGGAGAGGTCGAAGGCCTCCGGCGCCGCCACCTGCATCCGGTAGGCGAGTTCGAAGCTGGCCAGCCGAGCCGCGAGATCGGCCTGGGCCGGCCGGTCGGCGGCATGGGCCGCGTTGAGGGCCGCCAGCACGTCGAGATCCTCCCGCTGCCGTTCGGCCGTGACGCCGGAGCGACGCGCGAGATCGGCGATCCGCAGCTCGGGGCTCAAGGCGATCGCCTGGTGGCTGCGGGGCAGAAAACCGGGCGACCAGATCTGGTCGTCACCGCGCGGCCGAGCCGCGTCGTGCATGACCACGAAGCTCGGCAGGTCGTCGGCGAGCGATCCGAGGCCGTAGTCGAGCCAGGCGCCCATGCTCGGCATCCCCGGCCGGCTGAAGCCCGACATCAGCTCCATCGATGCCGGGGCATGATTGTTGGCCCGCACGTGGCAGGAGTGGATGAACGTCATCCGGTCCACGTGCCGCGACAGGTGGGGAAACAGCTCGCTGACCCAGCTGCCCGATTCCCCGTGCTGCGCCCACTTGAACGGGCTCGCCAGGCAGGTGCCGCTGGTGCCGAAGAAGCCCAGCTGCTTGTCGGCCCCGGGAAGGGGCTGCCCGTGCCGCGCCTGCAGCTCCGGCTTGTAGTCCCAGGTGTCCATCTGCGACGGCGCGCCGGTCATGAACAGCCAGATGACCCGCTTGGCCCGGGGGGCGTGGTGGGGAGGGGCTGAAACGGCGGCCCGCGACTCGCCGCCGAGCAGCGCGGCCAGGGCGAGACCGCCGAATCCCTGGCCCACGTCCCGCAGAAAACTCCGGCGGGCGGGCAGCGCCAGCTCGCCCAAACCGGATCGTTGCCCGGATCGATACCCGGATCGATGCATGGCAGACTCCTCAATCGACATACACGAACTCGCTGCAACAGAGAACGATCTGGCAGACGTCGGCCAGCGCGGCGGCGCGTTTGCCGGCATCGCCGCCGGCCTGCTGCTCACGGGCGGCGAGGAGCGGCAGCAGTTTCTCCCGTTCCGCCGGCGACGATCGGCGGCCAAGGGCGATCGTGGTCACTTGGTCGAGCAGCTGCTCGGCCGATCCGCTGCCGGCCGCGGCCCGGGCCCGCTGGGCGAGCCCCTCGGCGGCCGCGCGGATGAACGGCGAGTTCATCAGCGTCAGCGACTGCGTCGGCACGGTGGCCACGCCCCGCGACCCCACCGACTGCACCGGCTCCGGCTGGTCGAACAGCCGCAGAAAGGCGATCGGCTCGCTGCGCTTGACCCGCAGGTAGATGCTGCGCCGCGGCTGGTTCACGTCGGCCGTGCTCGGCCCGTGCATCGCCGGCTGGAGCTTGCCCGACACCGCGAGCAGGGCGTCGCGGATCGCCTCCGCCTCCAGCCGCAGCGGCCGCCGCTGCCAGATGAGGAGGTTGTCAGGATCGACCTTGCGGGCGGCCTCGTTCATCCGGCCCGCCTGCCGGTAGGTGGCACTCGTCATGATCAGTCGATGGATCTTTTTCAGCGACCAGCCGTCCTTGACAAGCTGACCCGCCAGCCATTCGAGCAGCTCCGGGTGCGTGGGCCGATCGCCCTGCGTGCCCAGGTCGTTCGGGGTGGAGACGATGCCCCGGCCGAAGTGATGATGCCAGAGCCGGTTGACGATCACGCGGGC
>JBIJCJ010000157.1:0-8552 GCA_044344765.1 Pirellulales bacterium
TAGGACAACAGCTCTCGCAGCCCTGGCTCCTCGCGCCGGTAGTAGAAGCGATTGAGGCCGTCGAACAGGGCGAACTCGTAGCCGTTGTCGAAGAGGATGCCCTCCCACTCGAACCAGGCCGGCTCGTACCCGCGGACCGAACCGCCGATGGGCCGGGGCCGGACGGCCTCGACCAGGATCACGCGGGGCCGAAACGCCCACCACTCGCCGCCGATCAGGACGTCGCGCTCCGCCCCCTCGACGTCGATCTTGAGGAAGTCCACCGGCCGGTCGTCGAGCTGCGCCGTGATCTCCGCCAGCGTCGTCATCGGCACGGTGTAGGTCGTGCGGCGAAACGGGAGTGCGGCGGCCATCGCGGCATCGAACGTTTCGCGGTAGGTGGACAGTCCGCTGTCGCCCCACTCGTGAAACTCGACCGTCCCGACCGTGGCGCCGACGGCCACGTTGAGGTTCAGGTCGCGGGGCCGGGCGGCGACGAACTTGCGGTGGAACCGGGCCACCGCCTCGACGTTCACGCCCGACCAGCCCCGGTCGTAGAAGTGCTTCGTGACCGAGTCGATCTCGGGATCGTACGCCCCAATGTCGATGTACCGGCCGTTCTCGACGGCATGGAACACACGGTCGAGGACGACATCTTCGAAGTTTTGGGCGTAGGAGATCATGCCGCCTTCCGGACGATGAGGCCGATCGAGGTCGAGGCGTAGCCGGCGAGGCTCAGCCGCAGGTGCTTGATCCGGCCGTAGGGCTCCTTGGCCGACTCGTAGTACGGTGGCGGATCGACGAACCGGTCGAGTTCGTCGATCCCCGGATCGAGGTCGAGCGGCTCCACCTGATGCCCCTGGGCGGTGAGCCGCCGGCAGACGTCCTCGATGTCGCGAAGGCGAAAAATCACGCACGGGCCTTCGGCGATGGTGTCGTCGTTCGAAGAGAGGTTGAACTCCGTCGTATGCACCGCCACGCCGCCCGGCCGCAGGCAGGCCATCTGCCGCTCCAGGAAGCGGAGCCCCAGGTCGATGCTGCCACAGTGCTCGAAGGAGCAGGTCGACCAGGTGAAGTCGTAGCCGCGGAGGTCGTCGGGGATGTGGTTCATGTCCACCGGCCGATACCCCACGCGCTCGCGGAACTCGTCGTTCGGGCAGAGCCCGTGGGCGTTGAGGGCCTCGAGGTTGCCGACCCATTGGCCGGTCGCAGCCCAGGCCCGATTCCGCTCGTCCTCAGCAGGCAGGTCGGTGGCGGTGATCCGACAGCCGTGCGCGGCCAAAAGCGACGGCAGTTTTTCCGCACCCACGGCGAAGCCGAGGCCGCGGGTGCCCGGGGCGAGCAGGCCCCGCTCCTGGAGCGTCTGGCAGATATAGGCCAGCTCCCATTTCTTCCGGTGGGCGTCCCAGGTGTCGTGCAGGCGTGCGATCCAGTCGCGAAACGGCCGCGAGTCGAGCGTGCCGTAGCGACAGAGCTGGGAGATCATCCCACTGCCCTCGGCCCGCGTCGCGGAGGTCGGGCGGTGGAAGAGTTCCGGATAGCGACGCGGAAAAAGGTGGGCCCGGATCGGCGGCGGCTCCGCCGCGTGCGGGCGGGAGGACTGGCGGGCGAGCAGACGGCGCAACAGGCTCTTCATCACGACTTCTCCACGGGCGGCACGCCGGCCGGCCACCGATGGACGGCGCCGGCGCATCACCAAGAGTGGGGGGGAGGGTAGCAGGCTGCCCGGGGCGACGGAATGCCAATTCCCGTCGCCAAAACCCCTATCTTCGCCGCATGACCTGCTCGTAGACCCGCGCGTAGCCCTCGGCGGTGGCCCGCCACGAGAAGCCGGCCGCATGCCGGCGATAGCGGTCGCCGGCGGCCGGATCCTCCCGGAACCGCCGCAGGCCGTCGCGAAGCACGGCGGCCATCGCGTCGGCCGCGTAGGAGTCGAAATAAAAGCCGTGTGGGCCGGCGATCTCCGGCAGGCTCGTGCTGCGCGAGAGAAACACCGGCCGGCCGGACTGCAGGGCCTCCAGGACGGGCAGGCCGAAGCCCTCCGTGAGCGAGGGGAAAAGAAACGCCTCGCAGTGGTCATACAGCCACTGGCGATCTTCATCCGAAACCTCACCCGTGAGCACGACGCGTTCCTCCAGCCCCCGGCGGGTCACTTCCCGGTCGAGGAACTGGCCATACGGCGTCGCCTTCTTGCCGGCGATCACCAGCCGTTCGCCGGACAGCTGCTCGATGAGGTCGAAAAGAACGTGGAAGTTCTTGTGGGGCAGGCTATTGCCAACCGTGAGCAGAAACCGCCCCTCCGGCACGCAGGCGGGCCTGCGCTCGGCCGCGGCCGGAGGCGGAGCGATTCCCAGCGGCACCACATGCACCGGACGGCCACCGAGGGGCACGTGACGCCGCACGTCATCAGCCACCCACTCGGAGTCGGTCACGATCGCCACCGCCCGGTTTGCCTTGCGCCGGATCGAGGCCAGCTTGCGGTCGATCTCGTGGCCCCGGCCCTCGCGCGGCGCCTCGTGGAGGAAGCTCAGGTCGTGGATCGTGAGCACGACCGGCACGCGGGGGTCGAGGGGCAGATACTTCGATGTCTGGTTGGTGACGTGCCACAGGGCGACGTCGGGCGGCGGCAGCAGATGGCGGGCCACGGGCCGCACCAGCCGCGCCACACCCTCCTTTTTCCAGAACGCCACGTCGAGCCGGTCGTAACCCGCCGCGGGCAGGTGCCGTTCGGCGCCGGCCGGCAGGAAGAACACCGGGCGAAACCGGCCCGGGGCGACCGCGAGCAGCTCCTCGGCGAGGTGCAGCGAGAACCGCCCGAGCCCGCAGTTGATGTGCCGCAGTTTCTCGAGGTCGATGACGACACGGGGCAGGGCTGTGGACATGACGTAACGGTGAACAACCACGGCACGGGCGTCAAGAACGGTGCCCGGCCGCCAGACCCTGCATCATCATCCACGGGACGAGCCGCGTCCCCTGGGGGCGGCTGCCGCCACCACGGCGTGAACGGGCCGGCGATGCCCGGTCAGGCGTCAAAATACAGGCAAAACTCATAGGGATGCGGACGGAGCCGCATCGGCGCGATCTCCCGCTCCCGCTTCCATTTCAGCCAGGTGGTGATCACGTCGTCGGTGAACACGTCGCCGCGGAGCAGGAAGTCGCCGTCCCGCTCCAGGGCGTCGAGCGCCTCGTCGAGCGAGCCGGGGGCCTTGGGCACGCCGGCGAGCTCCTCCGGCGGCATGTCGTAGATGTCGCGGTCGAGCGGCTCGCCGGGGTGGAGCTTGTTCTGGATGCCGTCGATCACTGCCAGGAGGATGGCGGCGAAGGTCAGGTAGGGATTGCAGGTCGGATCCGGGCAGCGGAACTCGACCCGCTTCGTCTTCGGGCTCGCCGAGTACATCGGGATCCGGCAGCTCGCCGAGCGGTTCCGCTGCGAGTAGGCCAGATTGACGGGCGCCTCGTAGCCCGGCACGAGCCGCTTGTAGCTGTTGGTCGTGGGATTGGAAATCGCCAGGATCGCCGGCGCATGTCGAAGGATGCCGCCGATGGCGTGCAGGCCCATCGGGGAGAGCCCGGCATAGCCGGTGCCGGCGAACAGCGGCTGGCCGTCCTTCCACAACGAGATGTGCGTGTGCATGCCCGAGCCGTTGTCGCCGTAGATCGGCTTGGGCATGAAGGTCGCCGTCTTGCCGTGCCGCCGGGCGACGTTCCGGACGATGTACTTGTAGAGGCACATCTGGTCGGCCATGCGGACGAGCTCCTGGAACCGCATGTCGATCTCGCACTGCCCCGCCGTGGCCACCTCGTGGTGCTGGGCCTCGACGTCGATGCCGCACTGGATCATGGTCTGCATCATCTCGTTCCGCAGATCCATGAGCTGGTCGGAGGGCGGACAGGGAAAGTAGCCCTCCTTGTGCCGCAGCTTGTAGCCGAGGTTCGGCCCCTCGCGGCGGCCCCGATTCCACTCCGCCTCGCCGCTGTCGATGTGGAAGTAGCCCTCGTGGGCGTTCTGGTCGAACCGCACGTCGTCGAACACGAAGAACTCGGCCTCAGGGCCGATGAAGCAGGTGTCGGCGATGCCGGTGCTCTTCAGGTAATTCACCGCCTTGCGGGCAATGTTGCGCGGATCGCGGGAATAGTCCTCCCGCGTGATCGGATCCTGCACCATGCAGATCATGACGAGCGTCGGAATCGACGCGAACGGATCGACGAAGGCGGTCGTCGGCACCGGCACGAGCAGCATGTCGCTCTCGTTGACCGCCTGCCAGCCGCGGATGCTCGAGCCGTCGAAGCCGAGGCCGTCCTCGAAGGTGTCCTCCTCGAGCTTGGCGACCGGGATCGTGAAGTGCTGCCACGCCCCGAGAAAGTCGGTGAACCGCAGGTCGATCGCCTTGACTTCCTTCTCGCGGCACAGCGCGAGCACTTCGCGGGGCTTCATCGGGATCTCTCCGGGGATATCCCATGATACCCGCGGGCCGCGGGCTCACGGTGTTCCGTGCTGCTCCGAGCGTTGCGTGCCCTGTGACAGCAGCATGGCCGTCCAGCAGCCGTCCTGGCCGCGGAGCGCGAGCCGGCCGACGACACGCTCGCCCTGCAGGAGGACATCGATCTCCGCGTCCAGATCGGTCTCTCGGGGTGCCGTCGGCGGGGACTGATACGATCCCGCATCGATCCGCCTGGCGAAACCACGACCGCCAGAGACCGCGCCCGCCTCGTGGTCGAGCCAGGCCAGCCGATGCACCGGCAGTTCCGCAGCCGCCACCGGAGGGCCCCCCGGCTGCGGCAGCTCGGCCAGCCGCCACGTCCGGCAGCCGGAGCCTGCCTCCAAGAGCAAGTCATAATGGAGGCCCGCCGGATCGTCGGGCGCACCGGTGTGCTCGAGGATGGCGAACCGCGGCATCGGTTTCCGCCAAAGGTGGCGTGGGGTCAGACGATCTGGTAAGCCTGCTCGTGATGCTCGGCGAGATCGAGGCCGCCGCGTTCCACGTCGATCGCCACCCGCATGCCGACGAGACGATCGACGATCAGGAAGGCGATCACCGACACGATCCCGCTCCAGGCGGCCGTCACCAGGACACTCTTGGCCTGCGCCCAGACCTGGCCGCCGACCGTCGTCCCTTCGGCCAGCCCCACCCCGCCCCACTCGGAGGCAGCGAACACTCCGGTGAGCAAGGCGCCGACGATCCCGCCGATCCCGTGCACACCGAAGACGTCGAGCGAGTCATCGTAACCATAGCGCTGCTTGACCTTGGTGGCGAAGAAGTAGCAGACCAGGGCCGAGGCCGCACCGATGACCACGGCACCCAGCGGGCCGGCCGTGCCGCTGGCCGGCGTGATCGCCACCAGTCCCGCCACCGCGCCGGTCGCCACACCCAGCGCCGATGCTTTGCCATGGACGAAGATCTCGATCGTCATCCACACGATCGTCGCCGTCGCGGCGGCAACGTGCGTCACCAGGAGTGCCATGGCGGCCGTGCCGTCGGCCTTCAGTTCGCTGCCGGCGTTGAACCCGAACCAGCCCACCCACAGCATGCCGGCGCCGATCACCGCGAACGGCAGATTGTGGGGCCGCATCACCTCGCGTGGATAGCCGGTGCGGCGGCCCACCATCAGACAGGTCACGAGGCCGGCCATCCCGGCGTTGACGTGCACCACGGTGCCACCGGCGAAGTCGAGCACGCCCCAGCCGTGAAACAACGCCCCCGCGCCCGCCCAGGCCATGTGGCAGATCGGGAGATAGGAGAACGTGAACCAGAGCGCTGAAAACAGGAGCATGCCCTGGAACCGCATCCGCTCGGCGAAGGCCCCCACGATCAAGGCCGGGGTGATGATCGCAAAGGTCATCTGGAAGGCGGCGAACAGCGGTTCCGGAATCGTCCCCGCGACGGAGTTCGGCGTGACGCCCGCCAGCAGCACCTTGTCGAAATTGCCGATCACGGCCTGCCATCGGCCGCCATGGCCGAAGGCGAGGCTGTATCCGAACCCGACCCACAGAAGCGTCATCAAGCCCGCCAACGCGAAGCATTGGACGAACACGGAGAGCACGTTTTTGGCCCGCACGAGGCCGCCGTAGAACAGCGCCAGGCCAGGGAGGGTCATGAACAGCACCAGTGCCGTGGCCACGAGCATCCACGCGGTATCGGCCGGATCGATCGACGGGGGCATGCTCTGCTCCTGGAGGCCGCACGCCATGCCCCGCTCATCGGGACGCCGACCGTGCGATCCGAGAGGATAGCTGCGCGGCCGCGGCCCGCAAATCCACAGCCGCCACGGCCGGCGGCGCCGTCAGTAGTCGGCGTCGGTGGAGGTGTCGGCGGCGGTAGTCGCCAACGCCAGCGGCTTCGGCTTGTGCCGCACGGCGCGGCGGGCGTTCTCGTCACGGAGCCGCTCCACCGCGGCCTCCAGGCTCATCGCCCCCAGGTCGCCGTCCACGCGGTCGCGGAGGCTCACCGTGCCGGCCGCCTCGTCCCGCGGGCCGCAGACGACCATCATCGGAATCAGCTCCAGCTGGGCCGTGCGGATCTTTGCGCCCAGCTTTTCCGCGGCCAGGTCGATGCCCGTCCGCAGGCCGGCGGCCTCGAGCCGCCCCTGCACCTGCTTCGCATAGGCCTCGCTCTTCTCGCTCACCGGGATGACCCGCACCTGTTCCGGCGCCAGCCACAGCGGGAACGCCCCGGCGAAGTGCTCGATGAGCACGCCCACGAACCGCTCCAGCGAGCCCAGCGGCGCCCGGTGGATCATCACGGGGCGGTGCTTGGCGTTGTCGGCGCCGATGTACTCGCAGTCGAACCGCTCGGCGCTGGGGAGGTTGTAGTCGAGCTGCACGGTGCCGAGCTGCCACTCCCGGCCCAGCGAGTCGTGGATCACGAAGTCGATCTTCGGACCGTAGAACGCGGCCTCGCCCGGCTCGGGCTCGCAGCCGGGCAGGTTCAGCCGCCGGGCCACCCGCTCGATCGCCGCTTCGGCCTCGGCCCAGCGCTCCGGCGGACCCACGTACTTGTCGCTCGTCGGATCGCGGAACCCGAGCCGAACGCGGAAGTTGTCGAAGGCGAGGCTGGAGAGGACTTTCAGCGTGAAGTCGATGCAGCCTTCGACCTCCTGCTCCACCTGCTCGGGCGTGCAGAAGATGTGGGCGTCGTCCTGCGTGAAACCGCGGACCCGCGTCATGCCGCCGAGCTCACCCGACTGCTCGTAGCGGTAGACCGTGCCGAACTCCGCCAGCCGCAGCGGAAGGTCCTTGTAGCTGTGGGGCCGGGCCTTGTAGATCATCGTGTGATGCGGGCAGTTCATCGGCTTGAGCAGGTACTGCTCGTCGTCGCTCATCGTGATCGGCTTGAACTGGCTGTCGGCGTAGTACGGATAGTGGCCCGAGATCTTGTAGAGATCGACCTTGCCGATGTGCGGCGTGTAGACCGGCTGATAGCCGCGGGCCGCCAGCTCCTCACGGACGAACGACTCGAGCGTGCCCCGCAGGATGGCGCCCTTGGGCATCCAGAGGACGAGGCCCGAGCCGACGAGGGGGCTCGTGGTGAACAGGTCGAGCTGCTTGCCCAGAACCCGATGATCGCGCCGGCGTGCTTCTTCCAGCGCCGCAAGATGCGCGTCGAGATCCTCCTGCGAGAACCAGGCGGTGCCGTAGAGCCGCTGCAGCTGGGCGTTGTTCGCGTCTCCCTTCCAGTAGGCGCCGGCAATGTTCGTGAGCTTGAAGGCGCCGATGCAGCCGGGGCTCGCCACGTGGGGACCGCGGCACAGGTCCACGAACTCCCCCTGCCGGTAGAAGGACAGCGTCGGATGATCCGCCAGGCCGGTCTCGATGTGCTCCGCCTTGAGCGGCTGATTGAGACCGCGCACGATCTCCACCGCCTTCTCCCGTGCAACCTCCACCCGCTCGAAGGCCTCGTCGGCGGCGATGATTCGCCGCATCTCCGCCTCGATGGCCGGGAGATCCTCGTCGGTGATCGGCCGGGCGGCCCGCATGTCATAGTAGAAGCCGTCGTCCGTCGTCGGCCCGAAGGCCAGTTCCACGCCCTCGAATAGCCGCATCACGGCACGGGCCATGACGTGCGCGGCCGAGTGCCGCATCACCGGCAGGGCCCGTGGATCCCCGGCGTAGAGCGGCTCCACGGCTGTGGTGCCCGCGGCCGGCAGCGGCATGTCGAGCCCCACCGCCTTGCCGTCGAGGAGGGCGGCGATCGGCCGTGACTTTTTCGGCGGGGCGGGCTGCGGCGGGGGGGCGTCGCCGACGACGTCTGCCAGGCGGGCGCCGGCTGGATAGTCACGGACGGAGCCATTGGCGAAACGAACGTTGGGCATGGCGGTGCTGAAATGTGGGGGGCGAGGGGATGCGGCCGGCTGTGGGGCCCTGTTTCCGCGTAAAACCGCAGAGTAGCCGCCCCGGCGCAGGGGCAGCAAGACGAGACCCAGGCGGCCGGCCGCGACGCGAACCTCGCTTGACTGGCCCCCGATCACGCGCAAGACTCTTGCTGCGGTCTCTGCGGGCGATTAGCTCAGTTGGTTAGAGCACTAGCTCGACAAGCTAGGGGTCATAGGTTCGAGTCCTATATCGCCCATTGAAG
>JBIJCJ010000158.1:0-8447 GCA_044344765.1 Pirellulales bacterium
ATGTTTTGCCTGAACACAGCCGCGATGTTTTGCCTACATCCGAAAATTAAAGGTCTGCCACAGGAGCCGCAGCAGCCAGCCGCCCACCGTGCGGCTGCCCACCTCGATCCGGGCCGTGCCCCGCATCCCCGGCGTGAGCACGGCGTCGGTGTCGTCGAGCGTCATCATCGCCTCGTAGCTCGTCGAGATCGGCACCTCGCGGCCCGACGGGTCGGTCTCCGTCGGCACCTGCCCCCCCGCCTTCACCGAGAGCCGCTCCGAGCCGTTCTCGATGTGCGTCTCCGCGATCTCGGCGACCGTGCCGGTGAACGTCTTCCAGGCGAAGGCATCGAGCTTCAGGGCCACCGGCTGGCCGCGGTCGATGAACTCCACCTCCGACTGGTCCACCACCATCACCGCCTCGAACCGCTCCGCCTCCCCCACCATGCAGAGCACCGTGCCCTCGGTGAACGTGGCCCCGAGGTTCCGCTCGTGAAGGGCGTTGCCCGTCCAGCCGGGCAGTTTGCCCGTCGGGTCGGGCTGCGGCTTGACGCTCGCGGCTGGCAGCACGACGCCGTCCCGCGGCGCCGTCAGCACCAGTTCGCGGCGATCCTTGAGCTTCTTGGCCAGCTTCTCATCGTCGCTCTTGAGCAGCTCCTCGGCCGTGCCGATCTCCAGGGCCGCCGTCGGATCGGTGAACCGCTCCACCTGCAGGCTCGCCAGCCGGGCCTTGTACTGGGCCACCTTCCCCTCGAGCTCCGCGATCTGCAGGTCGAGGTCCACGCTCGACAGCCGGGCGAGCTCCTGCCCCTTGCGGACGACCGTACCGGGCTTCACGAGCAGCTCGGCGAGCTTTCCCGGCACAGTCACGTAGACCGTCTCCTCCCCCCGCGGCCGCAGCTCCGCCGCACACCACACCCGCTGCGGCAGCGGGATCAGGGCCACGGCCGCCGCCACCGCCGCCGCCGTCGCGGCCGTCGCCGCCAGGTTCAAGCTCTTCACCTCGTCGCGCCTCCCGGGAACCCTCAAAAACTTGATCATCCCGTGCACGGGCCGGACCACCAAGCCCCACAGGGCCCCGGCGGCCAGCACCCGCCCCAGCACCTCCAGCCGATAGGGCTTGAAGACGTTCCACACGAACAGAAAGATCGACGCCGTCACGATCCAGCCGTACACGCTCGACGCCACCGCGTAGAGCGCGAACAGGCCGCGGTTCCGCTGGGGCAGGAAGGGATCCTCCGGCTGCTCGATCCCCAGGCACCACTTGCTCGCCAGCCGGGAGAGGATCGTGTTGGCCTTCTGCCGCAGGTTCGGGATCTCCAGCAGGTCGGAGAGGATGTAGTACCCGTCGTACCGCAGCAGCGGGTTGGCGTTGAAGAGGATCGTGGACACGCTCGACACGAACATCACGTCGAGGCACAACTGGTTGAAGACGCCGGGGTGCGAGTTCCACCACAGGTAGGTGGCGATCGCGGCGATGATCACCTCCACATACATCCCCGCCGCCCCGATCGCCGCCCGCTTCCACTTGCTGGGCAGCATCCAGCTGTCGGAGACGTCGCAATACAGGCAGGGGGTGAAGACGAGCAGCATCATCCCCATCTCGTGGCACTCGCCGCCGTAGTGCTTGCACGACAGGCCGTGGCCGAACTCGTGGAGGACCTTCGTCACCGCCAGGGCCACGGCGAGATACAGCCAGTTGCCGGCGGCGAAGAACTGGTGAAACTCCGGCAGCTTGGCCCGGAAGACGTCGAAGTTCACGAGCACGAGCAGGAGGGCGCTGGCCACGAACGTCATGGCCGCCACGATCGCCGGCGGCGAGAACAGCCAGCCGAACCAGGGATCGAGCCGCTCCAGGAGCCAGTCGGGATCGATGCCGCGGAACCGCAGCGACATGATGTTGGAGAGCCAGGCCATCCACTGCTTCCAGATCCGCTGCCGGCGGCGCTCGAAGAGCTGCGGCCCCTGCCCCGGCCGGTCGCCGATCACGAGGCCCGAGCGATGGAGCGTGGCCACGAACCGCGAGAGTTCCTCGACGGTGATCCGCCGCGGCGGGAAGCGGGCCTCGAAGCGGTCCTTGAGGTCTTCGAGGCTCGTCTTGCCGTCGAGCATGTCGAGGAGCGCGTACTCTTCGGGCCGAAACCGGAAATACGCCAGCGCGATCGGATCCTTGACCACCCACCAGGCCTGCCCCTGGTGCACCTGCCGGTTGACGACCAGATCGCCGCGGCGGCGGAGCGACACCGGCCGGGTCGTGCTCGAACGGAAGGCGTCGGCCGTGGCCATCAGCTCCCCGGCCGTTCCCGGCGGACCGGCGGCAGCGGCGGCTGGCCGGAATGAACGGTCATGCGGGCGGTCTTGCCCGGCCGCAGCAGCCACTGCTTCGACGGCGCGGCGCGACGATTCTCCACCTCCGCCACCACGCGGTAATCCCCGCCACTCTCGTCGAGCGGGCTGACGAACACCATCCGCCCCGTGAACGTCTCGCGGCGGTCACCGGCGAGCACAACGTCCACGGTCACCGGCCGGTCGCGGATCTGCTCCGGATCCCACTTCGCGGCATCCACGTAGCCCTCGACCTTGAGCTTGTCGGTGCGGACGACGCGGGCCAGCGGGTCGCCCGGCTGCATCCATTCGCCCTGGTGCGGAAACACCTGCACGACGACACCGTCGAGCGGCGACTTGAGCAGCCGGCGCTCGATGCCGTTTTCAGCGGCCTCGACCTCGACCCCCTTCGAGGCGGCGGCCAGGGCCGAGAGCTTCCGCTCCAGGTTCGCCTGCTCGATCTGCAGGTCGGTCTTCTCGGCCTCGAGCTTGAGGCGGTCGCGCTCCACCTCGGTGACCGAGCCCGGCGATTGCCTGTGGGCGTTTTCCGACTTCTCCCAGGCCTTGAACGCGACCTCCTTGGCCTTCTGCGAGTAGCGAACGTCCACGTCGCTCTCCGCCTTGGCGATCGCCTGGTCGTGCTCGGCCTGGGCCTTCCGCCGCTCCATCTGCGGCTGGTTGTCGTCGATCTTCGCGATCACGTCCCCCTTGGCGATGGCGTCGCCCTCGCGGACGGCGAGTTCCACGAGCACGCCCGCCTCCCGGGCCGGCACCTTGGCCTCGTCGATCAGCGACACCAGGCACCGCTCCAGCACCGGCTCGCCCTCGGCCGCACCGGACTGAGAGCCGCCGCCCGCCATGATCACCGTCGCCACCGCCGCCACCGTCAGCCAGACATGCCGCATCGCCCGCCTCCCTCTCACCACAGCCGGAAGAAGACCTGCGTCTGGATGAACGACAGCAGATCGTGGAACCACACGTAGCCCAGCGGCCGCTTGCCACAGGCGATCCGGGCCGTGACGCTCGCCCCGGCCCCGAGCTCCTCCTTCTCGTGCCGCTCGGGATCGATCGTCACCCGCACGAGCACGGTGTTGCCCTGCTCGCCGCGGACCTCGGCCTGCTCGTGGATCTCCTTCACGGTGCCGTGGTGCCGCGTGCCGGGGTCGGTGGCGAGGATGTAGTCCACCTTCAGTTCCCGGCCGGCCTTGCGGGCCTCGGCGGCGGCGCGATTGACATGGCCGAGCCGGTCGTCGGGCATGTGGATCTCCAGCTCCCAGGGGCCGGTCTTGTCGGCCACGCTCATCAGCGACTGTCCCTTCTCCACCGGCCGCAGGAGCAAACGGTCGCGGACCTGCCAGGTGACGATCACGCCGTCGATCGGGCTGCGGACGTCGAGATCACGGGTCTTCGCCTCGTAGAGCCGCAGCTGGTTGTCGAAGCTGGCGATCTCGCGGTCGAGCTGGGCCCGGCGGCCGGCGAGCTGATTGCGTTCCTCGGGGGTGATCTTCTTGTCTTCGAGCAGCCGCCGCTTGGTCGATTCGAGCTGTTCGAGCGAACTGAGCTTCCGGCCCTTCACGTCCTCGATCGCCACCTCGAGCTCCGTGTTGCGGAGCCGCGCCAGGAGCTGGCCCGCCTGCACCGCGGCGCCATGCTCCAGGCCCGACTCCAGCCGCTCGACCACGCCATCGATCCCCGCGAACACGTCGCGGCGATGCACCGGCTCAAGCGTGCCCTTGCCCTCCAGCCGCAGCTCCGCCGGCACGAAGACCAGCGCCGCCAGGGCCGCGAGCGCCGCCAGGGCCGCCCCCACCGTGCGCGGCAGGTTGCGGGCGGTGGTGAGGACCCGCGACTTGCCGGCGAGGTCGAGCAGCGGATAGAGCGGCAGGCTGGTGTGGGCCAGGGCATTGGCCAGGGCCACCTTGCCGTGCGCGCCGACGAGATCGACGCGGGCGCGGCGGCCGGCGTCGATGGCGGCCGACTGAAACCACTCGGCGACCAGCGCCCCGATCGGCTCCGGCGTCGCCCGCGGCGCGGCCTCGGCCTTGGCCACGGCCACCGCATCCACGCCGCCGGGCTTGACCACCGGAGTGGGCCGCGGCTTTTCCAGCGGGATCACGGCGAGCGCCGTGGCGTGCGATTCGTCGATGTAGTGTTCGAGCTCCTCCTCGATCTGCGGCGGCAGCTCGCGGGCCGGGTCGGGATGCCAGAGCGGATCGCCCGCCTTGGCCACGACCCGCACGAGCGACTCGATCGCCTGCACGGCCGAGGCCCGCCGCTCGACCGACTCCTGGCCGCTCACCGCCTCGAGCCGCAGCTTCCGCCGCCGCTTGACGAGCACGCTCACGCGATCGCAGCCGATGATCCGCCGGGCCTCGTTGGCGAGCACGAAGGCCGTGGCCACCGGATCGAGCGACTCATGCACCGCGCGGCTGAACCGCTCCACCTGGGAGAGCGCCGTCTGCTGGGCGTCGAGCGCCGCCAGCTGCCGCTTCTCGAGGTAGGCGTTGCCCACGCCGCCGAGCTGCTCGAGAAAGCGGAGAAAGCCCCGTTGCACGTCGTCGGCATTGGGGTAATGAAAGACCTCGATCAGCCCGGCCCGGCCGCCGCTCTTGTCGAGCGGCACGGAGATCACCAGCAGGTCGGTGGCGTTGGTGGCCACGACCTGACCGTCGGCCCCGGTCACCTGGGCCCGCGGCGGCACGAGCAGGCCGGTGGGCGCACCGAGCAGCGACTGCACGAGGCCGTTGTGGGCCTCCTGGGCCTCGGGGCTGGCGGCGATGCCGGTGCGGTCCGTGCCGGCATGGCACACCGGCTCGACCCGACCGCCCTCGCCCACGAGCCACACGAGTCCCCCGACGGCCTCCATCGCCGTGAGGGCACGGTCGAGGAGGCCGCTGAAAAAGTCCCCCTCGGCAATATCGCCGGCCGCCATCCGCTCCACCTCGGCGATGACCGCGAGGATCTGCGAACGCGCCCGCTCGACCTCGAGGGCTTCTTCGGTGGTGCTCATGCCGGGAGGGACCCGCTCACGTTTCAGGCCTTGGCGGCCTGCTGGTGCACGATCCGCTTCTGGACGTCGGTCTCGAGCATGCCGAAGGCCTGCTCATGCCGCTGCACCGCCATCACGAGGGCCGCCGCCAGCCGCTTGGCCGTGAAGAAGTTGACGATGATCCGCTGCGTGAGCTGAATCGTCTCGGGCGACGTGCCGCCGACCTGCTTGTTGAGGCCGAAGTCGACGATCAGCTCCTCCGGCGTGCCGGTGACGCGGCAGAAGTTGGCATAGGTGGCGACGATGTGCGACTCGTCGACGGGCACCTGCATCGACTCGGGGGCGGGCTTGTCGGCCATGTGGTGATTCTCCAGAGAAAGGTTCGGGAACGCTGGCGGGGTGCCGACGGGGCCGCAAGTGTACCCCCGCTCGTCTGCGGGGGCCAATATCGGGATCAGCGCCAGCCATGCCGCCGCAGCCAAGGCGGGGCCACGAACCGCCGCACAAGCGCGCGGAACGCCCGTTCGGCGTCGCGGTGCCAGGCGGTGTCGCCACCGTCCGCACCGGCCTCGAGGCCGCCGAACCGCAGCCGACAGGGCCAGCCGCGGGCCGTGGCGATGGCGTCGAATCGCTCGGCGATCCGCAGTGTCCAGGCGGCGCCGAGCGTTTCGCGAAGCGCCAGGAAGGGCGGGTCGATCCGGGCCGCGAGCGGATGGCCGCTCCCCCGCGGCGGGCGGCCCGCCGCCCGGGCCGACTGCACGGCCGCGACCGCCGCGCCGGCGGCGACCAGCAGGCAGCCGACGGCATCGACCGCCGCGTCACCCACACGCCATCCCGGCAGCGGCAGAAACGCCCGCAGGAGGACACCCTGCCCGGCGGCGACGAGCGTGGCGGCGACGCCGTGCCGCGTGGCCACGAAGTTCAGCCATCCGACCGCCACGAGGACCAGGAGAAATCCCCGGCCGAGCATGTGGACGTCGGGAAACGTGCCGGGCCGGACGAGCGTGGCGGCGACGGCCGGCAACGCGAGCACGACCGCAAGGGAGGCGACGATGAACTGCCAGACGCCGTGCTGCGGCCGCTTCGCGCCCAACAGCGCCATCGCGGGGCACACGGAGAGGGCGGCCGCCGCCAGCCGCAGCGCCGCGGCCGCCGCCGGATCGACGAGCCCGCCGGCCGCCCGCCAGCCCAGTTCGAGGGCCAACGTGGCGGCCGCCGCCACGCCCCATGCCGCCGCGGGAACGGCGGTTGAGCCGCGCACCAGCCACGCGCCGGCGGCCGCCGCCAGCGCCGTGGCAGCCGCGGCCAAGCATCCGACGAGCAGGCAGGTTTCCGGGGCGGGCATGCGATCGAGCATACCGGCAATCCTGTTCGGCACAGCGGTTGCGAAAGCTTCCTATCCCAAAGGGAGACAGGGGCGATTGGGGTGGACGCACGGGCCCGATGGGAGAGGGCCGCTGCCTACCCTTCTCCCTCTCCCTCTGGGCTGACTTTTACCCGGAATCTGGACTGGACACAGCCACCTCCGCCTGCTTACGCTGCCTCCCATGGTCACCATCGGCGGCAGAACGTTTACGAGCGACGTCCTCGAGCGGATCACGCGTACGGTCGACGCAGAGCCCGCCATCTCGCGGCGGCAGCTGTCGCTGCGGGTGTGCGAATGGCTTGATTGGCGGAACGCAGCCGGGCGGCTCCAGGAGATGAGTTGCCGCAAGGCGATGCTGCAGTTGGAGCGGAAGGGGCTCATCCGACTGCCGGTCGTGACGAAGCGGTTCGCGTTCCAGGGCCCGCGAAAGCCCACGACTCCGCCGCCGATCGGCGCCTTCGATGGCCGGATCGCGGATCTCGGACCGCTGGAGATCGTGCCCGTCACGTCGCAGCAACTCTCGGCGCTCTGGCGAGGCATGATGGATGCCCATCACTACCTCGGCAGCGGCCCCTTGTGCGGAGCACAGCTGCGATATCTCGTGCGGAGCGCGCGGGCAGGCTGGATCGGCGGTGCCAGTTACAGCGCCAGCGCCCGCCGTGTGGCCTGCCGGGATGCGTGGATCGGCTGGACGGAGGAGGCGCTGCGGGCGAACCGGAACCTCGTCGTCAACAACAGCCGGTTCTTGATCGCGCCGTCGGTCAAGGTGCCGAACCTCGCCTCGCACGTGCTGGCGCGGCTGCAGCGGCGGCTGGCCGACGATTGGGAACGGGCCTACGCCTACCGGCCGGTGGTCATGGAGACCTACGTGGAGCAGGCTCGCTTCCCGGGGACTTGCTACCAGGCCGCCGGGTGGAGTCTGCTGGGCACCACCGCAGCCCGCGGTCGGCAGGGCACCGGCACGAGCACGAAGCGGGTCTTCGTGCAGCCGCTGGTCGCGGGCTGGCAGCAGACGTTGTGCCGCACGCCTGACGGGACTGTCGTGATCCGCGACCGGCTTGACCGCCGTCCGCCGCGCAACTGGATCGAGGCCGAACTGGGAGGCGCCAACTTGGGTGATGCACGACTGACCGCCCGGCTCTTGGAAATGACGGGCCGGTTCTACGACCAGCCGACGGCCAACATCCCACAGGCCTGCGGGTCGGCGGCCGAGGCCAAGGCGGCCTATCGGTTCCTCGATAACGAGGCGGTGCAATGGAACGAGATCCTGAAGCCGCACTTCCAGGCGACCGAGGAGCGGCTCCGAGACGAGCCGCTGGTACTCGTGCCGCAGGACACCACGGCGCTCAACTACAGCGCGCACCCCGCCACGGCCGGGCTGGGAAGGATCGGCCATGCGAGCGAGTCGGTCGTCGGCCTCATGCTGCACGACACGATCGCGCTGTCGGCCAGCGGCTTGCCTCTGGGGTTGCTCGACGCCCGCATCTGGGCCCGACCCGAGAAGACCACGCGGCACGAACGGTACGAGCGGCCCATCGACGAGAAGGAGAGCAGCAGGTGGCTCGAGAGCTACCGTGCGGTCTGTGCCGTGCAGGATCGGTGTCGTAAGACACGGATCGTCGTCATGGGCGATCGGGAGAGCGACATCCACGACCTGTTCGTCGAGCGGGAGAAGCACCGGCATGCCGCCGATCTGCTCATTCGGTCCGACCGTGGCCGCAACCGCCGGGTCGTCGACGACGAGGCCGCGCCGGAGCTTCTCTGGAACTCGGTCGCGGAGGCGTCGGT
>JBIJCJ010000199.1:0-6119 GCA_044344765.1 Pirellulales bacterium
CCAACCACCTGCCTGCTCGCCCGGAAGGCGAGCTCTCGAGCCAAGCCTGCCGGGGCCATGCGGGCCACCAACCACCTGCCTGCTCGCCCGGAAGGCGAGCTCTCGAGCCAAGCCTGCCGGGGCCATGCGGGCCACCAACCACCTGCCTGCTCGCCCGGAAGGCGAGCTCTCGAGCCAAGCCTGCCGGGGCCATGGATGGCCCGGCAGGCGTAAAATGGAGGATAGGGGATTCGAACCCCTGACCTTCTGGCTGCCAGCCAGACGCTCTCCCAATTGAGCTAATCCCCCGTGTGTCGCGAGACTCGCGGGGCCGAGCCATCTCCTGCGAAACTATCGACCTCGCCGGGGCGTGTCAACGCATCCGGGCTCGCAGCGCGTGCGGAGCGTGAAAAAGACCGCTGGCGACGTCCGAAACCGCGAAGCACACTCAAGTCTCCTTCCACGACCCCGCCGCCAGGCGACCCATGGCCGATCCGCGTCCCACCCCGTCCGCCGTGCCGTCCGAGGTCGTTCGAGCCGCGGTGACGGCGGCCCTCGGCGCGTATCTCATCGGCCTCCTGCTCACGGTGCTGGGCAACTCGTCGAGCGGGTCTTCGGCGCTTGTCCGCACGCTCAAGGGGCGGCTGTTTGCTCCCTGGCTCGTGCCGGCCTGGCTCGACCTCGGGTTCGAGCAGCACCTCACGCACGGCGTGCCTGAAGATGCCGACCACGCCCTCGAGATCCGCCGTGCGGGCGAGCGGCGCGGCGACGAGGCCATCCTGCGGTTTCCCGGCGCCGTCGGGGGAGAGCGGGCCGCCCGCTGGCGGCGGCTCGCGCGGGCGATCGCAACGGGCGGCGCCGGCGATCCTGCCGTGCTCGCAGCCGCAGTAGGCCGCGGCGCATTCGCCCGCCTCGACGCGGAGGACGTCACGGTGCGGGTGCTGCGGCGGACGTTGCCGGAGCGGGATGGGCCGCCGGACGACGGCTCGCCGCGGCAGGCCTACGCCGCGCGGGTGCGGATGGTGGATGGCGACCTGCAGCTCATCGGCAGCGAAGCCCGCGGCGAGCTCGCGCCGCTGCGCCGCGCCAGCGAGGCTGCGCCATGAGCGACGCCGATCCGCGGCCTGCATCGGCCGGCGTTGTCGCCGGCTGGCTCAAGTTTTGGTTCACGCCGGCGGACCCGCGACCGCTGGCGATCGTGCGGATCGTGGCCGCGGGACTCGGCCTGGCGTTGCTGTGGAGCTACGCCGCCGACCTGCAGACCTGGTTCGGCCCCGACGGCATGATCGATGCGGCGACGGCCGCGGCCTGGCGGCCACCGTTCGGCTGCTCGCTCTACGACTTCGCCCGGTCCGCGGCCACGGTGCGGCTGTTGTTCATGGTGACGGTCGGCGTGTTCACGCTGCTGCTCGTCGGCCTCGGCACGCCGCTGGTATCGCTCCTGGCGCCGGTGCTCTGGGCGTCGCTGCTCCACCGCGGGCCGATGCTCGCCGGGCCGGCCGACGACTGTCTGTCGGTCGTGCTCTGGTGCCTCGCGATCGGCCGCAGCGGCCGCGCGTTCGCGGTCGATCGGCTGCTCGCCGATCGGTCCGGCCGCCCCGCGCCGCCCCGTTCAGTCCGCTGCCGGATCGCGGAGGGCTTGCTGCAGGTGCACGCGGCGGTGATCGCGGCTGCGGCGGCGCTGGCGCAGCTCAAGGGCGACGTGTGGTGGAGCGGCACGGCCGCCTGGTGGCTGGCCGTGCGGCAGGATTCGCCCCTGGTCGATTTGCAGGGTGCCTACGCCGCGTCGGAGTACCTGATGAACCTGGTGACGCACGCCATTCCACTCTTCGAAATCGCGTTCGCGATCGGCCTCTGGCCGGCGGCCACGCGGACGGCCTGCGCCCGCGCGGGCCTGGTCGCCTGGCCCGTCATCGGCGGGCTCGCCGGCGAGCCGCTGTGGGGGCTCGCGGTGGCGGCGATGTGCCTGCCCGCCGCGCTGCGCAGCGGCGGCGGGCGTTGATTCGCGCTGCAGCTCGGCTGGGGGGCGTCCTCCCGGGTGGGGACGCGGTTTCGCTGGTTGCACATCGGCCGCTCTGCGCCTACATTACCGACGCGGCCATTTTTTGGGTAATCAAAAAATAAGTTTTGATGAATCAAAAATTATTCGGCAGCCGGATCCGAGCCGGCACACGATTCGGTTTCACGCTCGTCGAGCTGCTGGTGGCGATCGCGATCGTCGGCACGCTCATCGGCCTCCTGCTGCCCGCGGTGCAGGCGGCCCGGGAGGCTGCTCGGCGGAGCGGCTGCGGCGCGAACCTGCGGCAGCTGGGGCTGGCGATCCTTTCCCACGAATCCTCGCGGCGGCGGCTCCCGGCCGGGTATGTGACCGAGCCGGGCCGGTCGCCCGTCGATCCGCACTCACGGGACCGGCCGCCGGGCACGGGCTGGGGGCTGCTGATCGCCCCATACCTCGAGGAGTCGGCCCTGGCCGACGGCTTCCGCCCCACGGCGGGGATCGGCGTGGGAGCGATCGAAAATCGTCCGGTCGTGTCTGCGTCGCCGGCGATGTTCCGCTGCCCGTCGGATGGCGGGCCGCGGACGCCTTTCGAGGTGCTCGACGAATCGGGCGCACGGCACGGCGCGGGTGCGATTCTCGGCCGGTCGAGTTATGTGGCGAACGCCGGCCAGGCCGAGCCCTGGGCCGATCCGCTCGAGTCATGGGAGGGGCACGCCAACGGTCCGCTCTATCGCAACAGCTGGCTGGCGGTTTCCCGGATCCGGGACGGGCTTTCCAAGACCGTGTTCCTCGGCGAGCATTCCCAGCGGGTGTCGCAGAAGGCATGGGCCGGCACGCTGCCCGGCGCCGCGAGCCATCCGAGCCCGACGTTCGCGGCGCTCGTGGGCTCGCAGCCCGACGGGGCCGCCACGCTGCTGCTGGTCCACAGCGGACCGGCGGCCGGCGAGGCCGACGTGATCCATCCGCCCAATGACCCGATGGCCCACGTCTGCCAGATGTTTTCCGATCATCATGGCGGGGGCAACGTGGCCTTCGGCGACGGCGCGGTGCGGTTCATCGCGGAAACGATCAATTTGGACGTCTGGGCGGCGATGTCGAGCATTGCCGGCGGGGAAACGGTGGGCGGCGATGGGCATTGAATCGGCCTTAACTCGCAAATCTCGCACTCCAGTTTCGTCAGACTGCCTTTATGTGCCCGGCAATTGGTCTCCGATTGGTCGGGTTCGGCGGTCCCGTTCCTTGAAGCCCGAGGCGCGAGCCGAGGGAATGTGGAGTGGTTTCCGGTGAAGCGACGCGTATTCCCTCAGCTTGCGCTTCGGGCTTCCCGGCAGCGGCGTTGGGGTGGCCGGATCGGCAACGGCGAGACTTCTCTGCCGCCGAGAGGGGCGGACATGACTTCACAGCATGCTGGCTGCCACGGCGTTGATTCGCCGGAATCTCGTGAAGAGACTCGATCCGGGATGCGAGAAAAGTGGGGCATCGCGACAGCCGTGCTGACGGCGTTTCGCGAGAGATGCGAGTTACGCCCAATGAAATCGGCCGGCATCCGCTGGCGCCCGGCCGCGTGGTGGCATGGTGCCCGCGGGCTGGCGATCGTGCTCGCCGTGGCGGCTGGCTGCGGCCCGCGAGCGCCGCAGATCGAGTTCGGCAACCGACACTATTCGGCCGCCCTGCGGACCGCGGCCAACACCCGCAGCGCGGACCGGCTCGCGCGGGCGAAGGAACTCATCGCCCGCGATCAGGCAGCCGGCCTCATCGGCCCGGAAGAACATGCCTGGTATCAGGAGATCATCGCTCTCGGCGAGGCCGGCCGGTGGGCGGACGCCGAGCGGCGGGCGATCGCGTTCCGCCGCGATCAGCAACGCTGACGCCGGCGCCGGCTGCGCGTCCGCGTCCGAGCTTGGATGCATGGCGACGAGCCCGCCGCGACGGTCGCCGATCGGATCGCGACGCTCACTGCGTGGGCAGGTCTGGTCCGCGTCCGAGCAGCCGCTCGAACGCCGCCTCGTCGATGACCGGCACGCCGAGTTTCTCGGCCTTCTCCAGCTTGCTGCCGGCCTCGGCGCCGGCGACGACGTAGTCGGTCTTCTTCGACACGCTCCCCGCCGCCCGGCCGCCGGCCAGCCGAATCGCCTCCTCGGCCTCCTGGCGGGAGAACCGCGCGAGCGTGCCGGTGACGACGAGCGTCTTCCCCGCGAGCGGGCCGCCTTCCGTCGCCCGCTCGGCGGCCGGCACGTCGAGCCGCACGCCCGCGGCCCGCAGGCCGGCGATCGTCCGCCTGCCGTAGCCGCCGGCCAGCCACTCGTGCACGCTCGCCGCGATCACGTCGCCGATGTCGGGCACCGCCGACAGCTCCTCGACCGTCGCGGCCTGCAGCTGCTCGATCGTCGGGAAGCGGCCGCAGAGCAGGGAGGCGACCCGCGGGCCGACGTGCCTGATGCCCAGCGCGTTGAGCACCCGGACGAGCCCGCGGTCGCGGCTGCCAGCGATCTGCGCGACGAGGGCCGCGGCCGACTTCGCCCCCATCCGCTCCAGCGGCTCGAGCTGCGCGGCCTCGAGCGCGTAGAGGTCGGCGTAGTCCTGTACCAGGCCCGTGGCCACGAGCTGCTCCACGAGTTTGTCGCCCAGGCCCTCGATGTCCATGGCGCCACGGGAACAAAAAAACCTGAGCCGCTCCCGGCAGCGGGCCGGACAGTCGACGTTCGGACAGCGGATGTAGACCCCCTCCGGATCGCGCTCCAGCGGCGTGCTGCATTCCGGACACGCCGTGGGAAACTTCCACTTCGGCAGCGGCCGTTCGCGGAGGTGCTTCTCCACGCGGACGACGTGCGGGATCACCTTGCCCGCCTTCTCCACCACGAGCACGTCGCCGATGCGGATGTCCTTGCGGTCGATCTCGTCGGCGTTGTGCAGGCTCGCGCGGCGGACCGTCGTGCCGGCGAGCTCCACCGGCTCCAGGTCGGCGACCGGCGTGATCGTGCCGCCGCGGCCCACCTGCACGCGGATGCCCGCGAGCTTCGTGGTGGCCTCGAACTTCTCGAACTTCCAGGCGATCGCCCAGCGCGGGCTCTTGGCCGTGGCCCCGAGGAGCCGCTGCTGATCGAAGCGGTTCACCTTGACCACGAAGCCGTCGACCTCGAAGTCGAGGTCGTGCAGTTCCGCGATCAGCTCCGTGCCGCGCTCCACGAGCGCGTCGAGCGTGTCGAAGACCTGCGTGCCCGGGGCCACCGGGAGGCCGGCCTGCACCGCCCAGGCGAGGAGGTCGGTCTGCGCGGCGGCACCGAGGCCGGCGGCGTCGCCCACGCCGTGGCAGAAGAACCGCAGCGGCCGCCGGGCCGACTCCCGCGGATCGAGCAGGCGGATGCTCCCGGCGACCACGTTGCGGGTGTTGGCGAACGGCGGCAGGCCGGCCGCGGCCTGGGCCTCGTTGAGCACGACGAGGTCGGAGTTGGTCATGTAGACCTCGCCGCGGATCTCGATCGACCGGGGCGGCGCCACGAGATCGAGCACCAGCGGCACGCCGGGAATCGTGCGGACGTTGTGGGTCACGTCGTCGCCGGTCACGCCGTTGCCCCGCGTGGCGGCCAGCTGCAGCGTGCCGTCGTCGTACGTGAGCGACATCGCCACGCCGTCGATCTTCAGTTCCAGCACCCACTCCACGGGATCGGTGCCGCCCGCCTCGGCGAGCAGCTTCTCGACCCTCCGGCCCCAGGCGGCGAGGTCGGCCGCGCTGTAGGTGTTGTCGATCGACATCATCGGCACGCGGTGCCGCACCGGCCGCAGCTCGGCCACCGGCTCGTCGCCCACCCGCTGCGTCGGGCTGTCGGGCGTGACCAGGTCGGGATGCTTCGCCTCCAGTTCACGGAGCTCGTCCACGAGCCGGTCGTACTCGCGGTCGGAGATTTCCGGCGCCGCTTCGACGTAGTACTTCCGGTCGTGATGGCGGATCTGTTCGCGGAGCTTCGTGATCCGCGTGGCGGCCGATGCGGTCACGGTTCAACGGCTCCCGTCGCGACTGTCGAGGGCCACGGCGCCGACCGTGGCGATGGCGAGCACGACGAGCTCGCCGACGAGGATCGCGGTGCCGTGGCGATCCATCACGGCCATCAGTCCCGTGCTCGCCATCCGCGAGGTCTCCGGC
>JBIJCJ010000159.1:0-8435 GCA_044344765.1 Pirellulales bacterium
TGCGCTCCGCCATCCTGGCTTCGCTTGCTCCCACAGCCCGGCTCACGTGGTCAGGCCGACCCATCGCTGCCGGTTTCTTGAGAGCGGTATCGGATCGCACGCAGCGGCCGCAGGCCGCGCAGCGTGCCGCGCTCCATTGGGGGAACGACGGTCAGAGACTGCCGCTCCAGAATGCGGGGGAACGACGGTCAGAGACCGCCGCTGCAGGCCGACGCGTGAGCGGCGGCCACGGCCGCCGGGATGGCGGCCGCCCGCCCGACTGGTCGCACCTTGGCTGCGACCACGTCGGGCCAAGGCTGCACGGGCCGTGGATGGCCGTGCAGCCGTGAATTCAGCGCCATGGATGGCCGTGCAGCCGTGAAGCAAGCATCAGCGCTCGCGGAACGTGATCCGGCCCTTGGTGAGGTCGTAGGGCGAGAGTTCGACCTTCACCTTGTCGCCTGGCACGATGCGGATGAAGTTTTTCCGCATCCGACCGGCCACGTGGGCGTTCACGATGTGGCCGCCGGTGATCTGCACGCGAAACCGCGTGTTGGCGAGGGCCTGGGTGACGACCCCTTCCACTTCGAGGGCCTGTTCTTTTTCCGCCATGGGGATCCTTACGATTCGACTCGGACACCAGGAACCGAGATCGTATCCCCGGCATCTCCGGCCGTCCAGCGGCGGCTCATTCGTCGCCGCCCGCCTCGGGGGCCGATCCGGAGGCCTTCCACCGCAGGTAGGCGTCGAAGAAGCCGTCGAGGTTGCCGTCGAGCACGCTCTGGAAGTTGCCGACGTAATGACCCGTCCGCTGGTCCTTCACCCGCTGGTCGGGGTGGAGGAAGTAGTTGCGGATCTGCGACCCGAAGCCCGTCTTCGGCTGCTGCTTGTAACGGGCGAGCTGCTCGGCCTCGCGCTTCTCCTCCTGGAGCCGGGCGATCCGGGCGCGGAGCATCTTGATCGCCGTGGCCCGATTCTTGTGCTGGCTGCGTTCGCTCTGGCACTGCACGACGATGCCGGTGGGGAAGTGCGTGAGGCGGATGGCGCTCGAGGTCTTGTTGACGTGCTGGCCGCCGGCGCCGCTGGCCCGAAAAACGTCCTCGCGAATGTCCTCGTCGCGGATCTCGACCTCGACGTCGTCGTCGGCGATCTCCGGGGCCACGTCGACCGCCGCGAAGCTCGTCTGCCGCTTGCCTTCGGAGTTGAACGGACTGATGCGGACGAGCCGGTGGATGCCGGTCTCCCCCTTGAGGTAGCCGTAGGCCCACGGCCCCTTGATCGCCACGGTGGCGCTCTGGATGCCGGCGACGGCGTCGTCCTGCCGGTCGAGCAGTTCCACCGTGTAGTCGTGCTTCGAGGCCCAGGCGGAGTACATCCGCAGGAGCATCTCGGCCCAGTCGTTGGCGTCGGTGCCGCCGTCACGGGCATGGATCGACACGAGCGCGTCGCTGCCGTCGTGCGGCCCGGAGAGCAGCGAGGCGAGCTCCAGGGCGTCGACGAGCTTCGTCAGCCGATCGGCCTCGGCCACCAGCTCGCCTTCGAGAGATTCGTCCTCGCGGGCCAGCTCCTCGAGGGCCTCGAGATCGCGGCCCACGGCCAACGCCTCCTCGAGCGGCTTGAGCACCGCGTTGACGGTCTTCAGTTCCGCGACCGTGGCCTGCGCCTTCTCGGAGTTGTTCCAGAAGTCGGCGCCGCCCATGGCGCCTTCGAGCCGCGCGGCGGATTGCTTGCGTCCCTCCCAGTCAAAGGGAGTCCCGCAGCTGGAGCAGGCGGGCCCGGATCGCTTCGGCGCGGTGGAAAAGTGCTGTGTCCATGCGGCTGATTGTACGCACCACGGCCGGAACGGAGAAGCCGGCCGCGTAGCGAAGCCGGCCGGGCGTCGGCGAACGCCAGCCGGCCGTGCAGAAATCACCCTCACATCCGCTCGACCCGGTTGCCCGGCAGGCGGCGCAGGATGCGCCGCATCTCCAGCACGCCGAGGGTCGCCAGCACCTGCGACGTGGCCAGGCCGCTGGCCGCGACCACCTCGTCGATCGGGGCTGCGCGGGTCGCGCCATCTGCCACGCCGTCGAACGCGGCGAGCACCTGCCGTTCGATGTCGTCGAGCCGCAGTTCCGCCGGCGCGTGCACCCGGCGGCCGTCGGCGGACTGCGTGGCCTCGCACAGCGGGCCGAGCTCGTCGAGCACGTCGTCGATGCCCTGCACGAGCCGCGCACCGTCGCGGATCAGGGCGTGGCACCCGCGGGAGAGCCGCGAATCGACCGGCCCAGGAACGGCAAACACCTCCCGGCCCTGCTCCCCGGCGAGCCGGGCCGTGATCAAGGCCCCCGACCGTTCCGCCGCCTCGACGACGATCACACCCAGTGACAGCCCCGACACGATCCGGTTGCGCTGGGGAAAGCATCCCGGCTGGGGGGCCGTCAGCGGCGGTGCCTCGCCGAGCAGGGCGCCGTGGGCCATCACCTCGAGCGACAGATCGGCGTGTTCCGGTGGATAGACGTTGAGCACGCCGCTGCCGAGCACGGCCAGCGTGCGGCCGCCCGCGTCGAGCGCACCGCGGTGGGCGGCGGCGTCGATGCCCCGCGCCAGCCCGCTGACGATCGTGAATCCCGCGCGGGCCAGGCCGCCGGCGAGCTGCCAGGCGATCCGGCGGCCGTAGGCCGTCGCGTGCCGCGAGCCGACGATCGCGATCGCCAGGGCGTCGCAGGGCTCGATCGACCCGCGCACGAAGAGCAGCCCGGGCGGATCGGTGATGCGGCTCAGTAGGGGCGGATAGCCGGCGGCGCCTTCCGGCAACAGCCCCACGCCGCGAGCGCGGCAGAGTTCGAGCACCGCGTCGGCGGCCGTGCCATCGGCCATGCAGGGGATGTTTTTGGCGATCCGGCGGCCGACGCCGGGTACGGCCGCGAGCTCGCGGGGGGAAGCGGCCAAAATCGCTTCCGGGGAGCCGAAGTGGGCGAGCAGGTCGCGGCGGGTGCGCGAGCCCACGCCCGGCAGGCAGGCGAGCCGTACGTGGTTGCGAATCGGGTCGGCGGCGGTAGGAGGCATGGCGGAAGCTGTTTGAGATGTGTACAAATGTTCTTAAGTCGGTTGTATGACACGCATCGGCCGCCGTCAACTGGCGGGAAACGCGGCCACGCGAGCGCAGCGCTGCCGGATGGTATCCGCGCCCGCGGCCCAAACCGGGTATCGTGGCGGTGTTCGTTCCCAGGAATGCCCCGCATGAACACGGTCTCCACCACGGCGCCCGCCATCCCCGGCTGCCAGTTTGCCAGTGACAACACGGCGGGCTTCTGCCCCGCCGCCTGGCGGGCGCTCGAGGCGGCCAACGCCGGCTGCCTCGCGAGCTATGGCAACGACCCGTGGACGGCGCGGGCCTGCGACCTGATCCGGGATCTCTTCGAATATCCGGCCGACGTGTTCTTCGTGTTCAACGGCACGGCGGCCAACTCGCTGGCCATCGCCGCCATGTGCCAGTCGTATCACGCGATCCTCTGCCACGAGCTCGCCCACGTGGAGACCGACGAGTGCGGGGCGCCCGAGTTCTTCTCCAACGGCACCAAGCTCCTGCTGCTCTCCGGCGACCATGGCAAGCTCACGCCTGCGGGGATCACGCACGCCGTCGAGCGGCGGCAGGACATCCACTATCCCAAGCCCCGGGTCGTGAGCGTTACACAGGCCACGGAGCTCTCGACGGTCTACACGCTCGACGAACTGGCGGCGATTCACGACGCCTGCCGGCGGCACGGTCTGCGGTTCCACATGGATGGCGCCCGCTTCGCCAACGCCGTCGCCGCCCTCGGCGTGCCGCCGCGGCGGCTCACCTGGGAGGCGGGCGTCGACGTGCTCTGCCTCGGGGGCACGAAGAACGGCATGGGCGTCGGCGACGCGGTCGTCTTCTTCCGCAAGGATCTCGCCGAGGAGTTCGCGTATCGCTGCAAGCAGGCTGGGCAGCTCGCGTCCAAGATGCGGTACCTCGCGGCCCCCTGGGTCGGACTGCTGGAGGATGGCGCATGGCTGGCCAATGCCCAGCGGGCCAACGCGGCTGCTGCGCGGCTCGAGTCCGGGCTGCGTGGGATCGCCGGCGTCGAGGTCCTCGGGCAACGCGAGGCCAACGCCGTGTTCGCCCGGCTGCCGGAGCCGCTCGCCGCCGGCCTGCGGGCCCACGGCTGGCGGTTCTACGACTTCATCGGCTCCGGCGGCTGTCGCTTCATGTGCTCCTGGTCCACGACCGACGCCGACATCGACGCCCTGCTCGAAGACACCCGCAGGCTGGCCGCGGCCGGCTGACGCCCCGCCCGGCGGACATGACCTTTTCCAGCTGCAAACACCCGGGCTGCACGTCCGCTTGTTCGGGCATTTCCTACAGAATATATTGATTGTGTGGTGTTGATCGACTGCGGCGGCGGAGTCCCGCCACCCCGGTCGATATGAAACGACGGTCGGCAAGGCCGGCCGGTCCCGCAGCCCTGGATTGCTTCCACAGCAGTTTGAGTTTGGGGTAGTCGCCATGAGCACGTCGCCGGGTGATCGCCGCGGGACCGTGCGGGACCGCGGGGGACCGCGGGGGACCGTGTCGCCACCGGCCCGGCGCCTGCAGGGCGACCGGCATCGACGTGACGGCCGCATCATGCTCCCCTTCGCCCTGCTCGCGTGGGCGGTTGCCGGCGGCCCGGCGAGCGGGGAAACGACCGGCGCCACCACATCGTCGGCCGCGGCATCCGCCCAGGACACGTTCGCGCAGTTGGCACCGATCTTGCAGCGGTCGTGTGGGGCCTGTCATGGGGCAGAGAAGGCGGAGTCGGATCTGCGGATCGACCGCCTCGATCCGGACCTGGTGGCCGGTGCGGATCATGGCCGCTGGCGGGAGGTGTTCGACCGGCTGAGCATCGGCGACATGCCGCCGGAGGATGCGGCTCCGCTGCCGGAGGCGGACCGCGAGCGGCTGAAACAGTGGCTGCTGCGGGAGCTGAAGCGCGGCGAGCTGGCCCGCAATCCGCCGGCCCACTTCCGCCGGCTGACGCGGCTGGAGTACGAGCGGACGATGCAGGATCTGCTCGGCCTGCCGCTCGAGTTCGCCAAACTCCTTCCGGAAGACGGCCGGGCGAAGAACGGATTTCGCAACGACGGCAATATGCTCCGCATGTCGCCCGAGCAGTTCGAACTCTATCTGCAGATCGGCGCGGATGCGCTCGAACGGGTGATCGTCGAAGGCCCGCCTCCGCCCGTCCACCGCTATCGCGTCACGCCGGTGTTCGTGAATTCGGACAAACTCTTGATCACGGTGCTGCCGCGGCCGGAGGGGCGGCCGGGCGAGTCGCTGGCGTATGCCCCGAAACCCGCCAAGAAAAGCGAAGATCGCGGGTTCCTCATCTGGAATATGTCGAGTGGCGACCGACTGCTCCCGCCTGCCGTCCCGGAACGCAAGGGAAACATTCCCGGTTTCAACATGCCCAAACACTGGTTCGGCGTGGGGTTCAGGGAGGCTTTTCACCACGGCGAGGCGTTGATTCGCGTGCAGGCGTCCAAGGTGGCCGAGGCCGACGGCGGCGGCGATCCGGCGCGTGCGGCATGCCTGTCCATGGTGATCGGCGCGATCAATCTCAAGGGCATCGATTTCAAGCCACTCGGCCAGTCGCTCCTCATCGACCACGAAGACCCCCGCGTCTACGAGTTTCGCGTGCGCATGGAAAATGTCCCGGCACCGGTGTTCGAAGACGGCGCTCATCTGCCAGCCGGCAACCATAAGCTCGGCACTTTCGTCGCTGCCTGGAACTCGGCCCGTGCGGTGAAAGGCGATCCCCGGCCGCCCCGGCTGCGAATCGATTGGGTCGAACTGGAGACGCCGTTCCTCGAGCAATGGCCGCCGACTTACCATCGCGCGATCATGGCGGATGACAGCGACGGCACGGACGAGGCCGTAAGGGCCCGCCGGGTGATCGAACGGTTCGCGACCCGCGCCTTCCGTCGGCCGGTGGAGCCGGCCGAACTCGACCGTCTGTGCGGGCTCTGGCAGACGGCCCGCGGTGATGCGGCGAGCTTCGAGGCGAGTCTGCGGGAGCCGCTGGCGGTCGTGCTCGCCGCGCCCCAATTCCTCGCCCTGCCGGCTCCCCGCGGCGGGAGCGGTAGTAGCGGCGCGGTGCCGGCGGCTGCGTCAGGATCAGCTGCGCCGGAGCGGGTCGATGACTTCCTGTTGGCTGCCCGGCTGTCGTATTTTCTCTGGGGCACCATGCCCGACGAGCCGCTCATGGCTGTGGCCCGGTCCGGCCAGCTTCGCAGCCCCGAGAATCTGGCCGAGCAGACGCGGCGGATGCTTGCCGATCCGCGGTCGTGGCAGTTCATCGAGCAGTTCACTGAGCAGTGGCTGGAGCTGGACAGGCTCGAGCGGGCGGTGATCGATCGCGTCCGCGCGTATCCCGAGTTCAACGATGAACTGGCCGCAGCGATGCGGCAGGAGACGGTGCATTTCGTGGCGGCGCTGATCCGAGAAAACCGCAGCGTGTTCCACTTGATCGACTCGCCGGACACGTTCCTCAACGAGACCCTGGCGGCCCACTACGGCATCAAGGGGGTCCATGGCCCCGAGTTTCGCCGTGTGGCCCTCACGCCCGAACATCATCGCGGCGGCGTGCTCACGCATGCCGCCATCCTGGCGGGCAACTCGGACGGCGTCGAAGGCCATCCGGTCAAGCGGGGCATGTGGCTGGTGAAAAATCTGCTCGACGAGCCCCCGCCACCGCCGCCCCCGAACGTCCCGGAACTGGAGCGGAAAGATCCCAAGAATCGGGGGCTGACGGTGCCCCAGATGGTGGCGCAGCACCGCGAATCGAAGGCGTGTGCCGGCTGCCACCGGCAGATCGATCCGTGGGGCCTTGCCTTTGAGGAATACGACGCCATCGGCGGTTGGCAGCTGGATGGAGCGGGCGCCGAGCGACGGCGGCGGCGGACGAGGCAGCCGGTGGACGCGGTAACCGAGCTACCGACTGGGGCCAAGATCAACGGCCTGCGGGAAATGCGGGCCGAACTCTTGCGGTCGAAGCCTGACGCGATCCGCCGGGCCGTCGCCCGCAAGCTGCTGTCCTACGCCTTGGGCCGCACGCTGAGCATCGTGGACATCGAGGCGGCCGATGCGTTGGCTGCCCGGCTCCGCGACCGCGGCGATGGCCTGGGGGATCTGGTGGTGATGGTCGCGCAGAGCGAGGCGTTCCAAGCGTTGTGACGGTGCAGGCAGCGGCTCGCGGCGGGCAGGATGCGAGGAAACGAGAGGCCAACCATGTTCAATTCGGCGTGGCGATTGGATCGACGGACGATGCTTCGGGGCCTGGGCTGCGGCATCGGCCTGCCGTGGCTCGAGGCGATGGGGTCGGCGGCGGCCTCCGTGACGGCGGGGCCGCCGGCGCGTCCGCGACGGTTCTGCGGCGTCTTTTTCGCCAACGGCGTGGGGCTGCCCGGGAAAGACAAGCCCGAGCTGCAGGACTGGCATTGGTTTCCCCACACCCCCGGGGCCGACTACACGTTCAACAAGCCGCTCGAACCGCTCGCTCCCCATCGGCCCGACATCACGATCCTGGGTGGCCTTTCGCATCCCACCAGCCGTGAGATGGTCGGCCATGCCACGGGTGACCTCTGGCTGACCGGGGCCGACGTTCGTCAGAACGTGAACAACTCGATTTCGCTCGACCAGATGATCGCCCGTAAAGTCGGCGGCCAAACCCGCGTGCCGTCGCTGGTGATGTCGAGCCACGGCGGCGTCGGTCCGCAGACCCGGGCGACGACGATCTCGTTCAATGGCGAGGGGCGACCGATCCCGGCGGCATCGAAGCCCCGGCAGATCTTCGAGCGGCTGTTCGCGCAGGTGGGCGATGACGACAAGGCGGCCCGCCGGCGGGCGCTCATCCGCGGCCGTCGGCAGGTCGATTTGCTGCTCGAAGACGCCTCGTCACTCCGCCGTCGGCTGGGGCAGCCCGATCAACGGCGGCTCGACGAGTTTCTGCAATCGCTCACGGAGGTGGAGAGCCGTCTGGAGCGGGCCGAAGCATGGATCGACAAGCCGCTGCCCAAGGTCGACGCCGAACGCCTCAACCTGGAGGTCTCGCCCGATGGGCCGGCGGATTTCATCCGCACGATGTTCGACCTCATCGTGCTGGCGTTCGAAACCGACACGACCCGGGTCGCCACCTACCAGATCAGCGCGGAGGACGGCGTCGGCGTCTGCGAGCGGTTTCCGGCCATCCTCGGCATTGGGAGAGGGCACCACTGGCTGTCGCACCACGATGTCCCCAACCTGGCGAAGTACGACCGCTTCCTGTCCGAGCAGTACGCCTACTTCCTCGACCGGCTGGCGAACGTGCGCGAGGGCGAAGAGCGGATGCTCGACAACACGGTCTGCCTGTACGGCAGCGGCACGAGCACGGTGCACAACGCGCGGAACTATCCGCTGGTGCTGGCGGGCGGGC
>JBIJCJ010000160.1:0-8432 GCA_044344765.1 Pirellulales bacterium
CAAGGAGATGGTCCGGGCCCTGCACGCCGCCGGCATCGAGGTGATCCTCGACGTCGTCTTCAACCACACCGCCGAGGGCAACCAGCTCGGCCCCACGCTCTCCTTCAAGGGGCTGGAGAACCGCGTCTATTACATGCTCGGCGACGGCGGCTCCACCTATCGCAACTACACCGGCTGCGGCAACACGATCAACGGCAACCATCCCATCGTCCGTGAGCTGATCTTTCTCTGCCTCCGGCACTGGGTGCACAACTACCACATCGACGGGTTCCGCTTCGACCTGGCCAGCATCCTGTCCCGCGATCGCAACGGCGACATCCTCCCCAATCCGCCGGTGGTCGAGGTGATCACCGAGGACCCGATGCTCGCCGACACGAAGATCATCGCCGAGGCCTGGGACGCCGCCGGCGCCTACCAGGTGGGGTCGTTCGCCAGCCTGCGGTGGGCCGAGTGGAACGGCCGCTATCGCGACGACGTCCGCCGCTACTGGCGCGGCGACTTCGCCCAGACAGGCCACCTCGCCACCCGGCTGGCGGGGTCGAGCGACCTGTACGCCAACAACGGCCGCCAGCCGTTCCACAGCATCAACTTCGTCACCTCGCACGACGGGTTCACGCTCCAGGATCTCGTCAGCTACCGCGAGAAGCGGAACGAGGCCAATGGCGAGGGCAACCGCGACGGCGACAACAACAACTTCTCCGACAACTACGGAGTCGAGGGGCCGACGAAGCGGGCCGACGTGAACGCCGTTCGCGGGCGGCAGGTCCGCAACCTGATGGCGACGCTGCTCTTGAGCCAGGGCGTGCCGATGATCCTCGCCGGCGACGAGTGCCGCCGCACGCAGCAGGGCAACAACAACGCCTGGTGCCAGGACAACCCGGTCTCCTGGTTCGACTGGCGGCTCGTGGAGCAGGAGGCCGACATGGTGCGGTTCGTCCGCGAGCTCGTCGCCCTGCGGCGATCCAATCCCACGCTCCGCCGCCGCGACTTCCTCGTCGGCGGCGCGAGCGGCGTCGGGGATCTGCCCGATGTCGAGTGGTTCTCGCCCGAAGGCGTGCACATCGACTGGTATGCGGCCGACGGCAGCCTGGCCTGCTTCTTCGGGGCCCCGGCCGCCCGGGACGCCGCCGACGTGCCGCGGCACGTGCTGATCCTCGCCCATGCCGGATCGGCTCCCAAGACGTTTCACTTTCCGCAGGCGGAGCCGCTGCGGGCGCTGCGCTGGCGGCTGTTCATCGACACCGGCCGCAGTCCGCCCGCCGACATCCATCCGGCCGGAGCGGGCCCGCTGATCGACGTCCGGCAGCCGCTGGCCCTGTCCGATCACGCGATCGTCTGTCTCTTGGCCGACGCCCAGCCGCCAACCCGGCGTCGGATTGCCGGCCCCCGGTCCTGAGCGGTACGCTTCCAGGTACCGACCGCCGCCTTCCCTCCCGGAGCATTACCCATGCCCTCCTCGTGCCCGCCTCTCAGGCTCCTCGCGTTTCTCGTGCTGATCGCATGCGCCGCCTCGGGCTGCGGGCCCGCAGGCCCCACGGCGGTGAAGCCCGCCCCGGCAAAGCCTCACGACCACGATCATGACCACGCGGAGCACAAGCACCCCGAAACGCTGGCCGAGGGCATTGCCCAGCTTGCCGAGGCTGCCACGGCCGTCGAAAAGCACCTCGCCGCCGGGGCGATGGATGCCGCGGACGATGTCGTGCATGGCGTGGGGCATATCATCGAAGACATCCACGGGCTCCTGCCGAAGGAAAATCTGTCGGCGGACGCCAAGGCGGCGGCCGAGAAGGCTCTCGACGAGGTTTTCGAGTGCTTTGACAAACTCGACACGGCGTTCCACGCCCCCGCCGGCAAGGGCCCGCCGCCGGCCGAGGTACACGCGGGCGTCAAGGATCGGATCAAGGCCGCGCTCGAGGCGCTCGAGAAGGCACGGTGAGTCGCGGCAAAGATCGGCAGAAGGAGACGCGCTGATGACGATGGCACGGATGCTGGTGTTCGGTCTGGTGGTGGCGGTCGGTGTCTGCAGGCCGGCGTGGGCTGCGGATTCCGCCGCCGCCCTTCTGCTGGCCGCGGAGCCGGCCGGGGCGCTGTCGTTGGCCGAGGCCAAGGCGAAGCTCACCACCACGCCGCAGCCGATCGTGATCGCCGGTCGCATCGGGGCCCGCGGCATGGATCCCTTCCTCGAGGGCAAGGCGTCGTTCTCGCTCCTCGAGATCCCGACCGACGATCATGCCAACAAGCCGGGCCACGTCGCCGACGACTGCCCGTTCTGCAAGAAGCGCAACGCCAACTCGCCGATGGCGGCCGTGCAGTTCCTCGGCGCCGACGGCAAGCCGCTGCCGGTCGACGCCCGCAAGGCGTTCGGTGTGCAAAAGGGCTCCGACGTCGTGATCCGCGGCACAGGCGTGTTCGACCCGAAGCTCGGCATTCCCGTCATCCAGATGACGGCCGACGGCATCCACGTCCGCAAGCCGGCCAAATGACCCCGCCTCGCCCTGCCCTGCCGGCTTTCGCCTTCAAGGAGTGGGCGGCCATCTGCCGGGCCCTCGCGGCCGGCCGGCAGGACGTGATCCTGCGGAAGGGCGGGATCGTCGAGCCTGGCGGGGCTTTCCGGCCGGACCATGCCGAGTTCCTGCTCCTGCCCACGTTCGTGCATCAAGGACCGGAGAGCCTCGTGCCCGAGGCCCGCGACCTGCTCGTCGACATAGACGCCGACCGGCCGCCGGAAGGAACCGTCGTGCTCCGCCACATCGCCCGCGTCCGCGACGCCCTGCGAGTCCGGTCGCTCGCAGACGTCGCCGCTTTCCGTCAGCGGCACGTGTGGAGCGACGCGTTGGTGGCCGAGCGGTTCCACCGCTGGCAGGACGAGCTCCATGTGCTCGTCGTCGACGTCACCCCGCTGCCCGAGCCGCTCACCCTGCCCTGGCGCGACGCCTACGGCGGCTGCAAGTCGTGGGTGGAACTGGAGCGGCGGCCTCCGACCGTCGTGCTCGGTTGCCGGGAAGCCCGAAGCGCGAGCTGAGGGAATACGCATCGCTTCACCGGAAACCGCGCCACATTCCCTCGGCTCGCGCCTCGGGCTTCCCAGCAGAGGGCATGACCGTCGTGCTCGACCTGGAGCGGCGGCCTCCGACCGTCGTCCTCCGTTCATAATCCGCAGCCAGATCGACCATGTCATCGTGGCAGCGGTGCCGCGGCGTCGCCCGCCTCGGCCGCCGCCAGACGGCGGCGATACATGTCCGGCGGCTGCGCTCCCGCCAGCGTGATCGCTTTCTGCCACAGCGCGGCGGCCGCGTGCAGTTCCCCCTCGCGATAGCGGACGCAGGCGAGGGTGTCGGCGATCGTATGGCCCAGCGGGTGGCGTTCGACCTCGGGCCGCTCGAGCGCGGTTTCCAGATCCTTGGCCAGGGCGCCCGCCCGCGTCAGATCCTCGGCGCTCGGAGCGGTGCCGCGGGCCACGAGGGCGTTGGCCAGGACGTTGCCGACGAGCACCCGGGCGTCGTCCTCTGCGGGAACCCCGGCGAGATAGCCCTCGAAGAGCGGCCGCTCCGCCACCACTGCCTCCGCCGCCTCGCCTTTGGGTGCGACGCGTGCCAGGCCTAAGAGCATGTTGGCAAGCAGGACACGGTGCGGCTTCGCCGCCTGCCTGCACCAGGCGGCCAGTGGAGCGGCATCACCGGTCCGCGCGGCGGTCACCGCCGCCCCCAGCGCCGGATCGGCCCTGCCCGCCTCGGCCAACCCCCAGCCGGGATCGGTCACCGCCTTGCGCCGGTCAATCGCATCGAGGCCCGCAACTGTGGCGACGCCGCCCGGAACCAGCCGGCCGTCCTCGTCGATGCGCACGATGGTGGCCTGCATCATCGCCGCCGCCTTGGCCAGCGGCGGCTGGCCGATCCGCTTGCGGTTGGCATCCACCTGGGCCGTGTCGGCGATGATCGGGATGATCGGCCTGCCATCCGCGGCACTGACGGCCTGGATTCCGTAGGTCAATGGTTCGCCAATCGTCAGGGCGAATCGATCGGCCAGGTTCGCAACCGAGGCCTCGCCGATCTCCCCGCGGTCGGCCTCGGCCTTCATCTTCGCCAGCGCCGTCGCCGCCAGGCGGAGGTCCGCGACGTTGTGCAGCATGACTAGCAGCACGGCCTGGTGGGCCTTGTCGCCATGGGTTTTGCGGCCGATCCAGCCGCTTGTCCGCAACGTCTTCGACAGCCAGGCCCTGTTGTCCTCGTCGACGACCTCGACCTCCTGCCACTTCTTCATGACCTCGGGCTTTTGCAAAGTCGCCTCATCCATCCGCCCGCCCATGACCGCGAGCGCCTCGCCGCGCAGCCGCTGCTCGAGGTCGAAACGGCGGGCCAATTCCGCGGCCACGGCCCGCCGCCGGTCGGGATCGGCGTCGGTCTCCGGCAGCTCGTAGGGCTGCAAGCCGATCGCCTCGGGCGGCTCGGGGCAGTGGGTAAAAACGTCGGCGAACAACGGCTGCCCATCCGGACCCACCACCGTCACCCCGTCCCCCCGGGCCACGACCCGCATGTCGGTCGGCTTGCCGACGCGGAACAGGATCAGCCCGTCGGGCTCGCGGACCATGCGGCAGGCGATGAGCACCCGGCCGTGCTCGTTCTGCAACACGGCCCGCCGCTCGTCGAGGGTCAGGTACAGCCTGCCGGAGTCCGTGCCCTTCGCGTCCGACCGGTAGATACCCGGCGCGACGTCGGCGGCTGACTCGGCGGGTGCGGGAGATGGACCTTCCGCGGCAACCGTCGCGAAGAACGGCGTCCCGCACAGAACCGCGAGGACGAGACATCTCATGGCGTCCATCGTCGCTTCTCCTTTTGTTGTTGGACTCTTCCGAATATCTCCCACAGGGAATGGCAGCCGGCTGCAATCGCTACGGGGGTGACATCGGAGCCGTTGGAAGCGTAGCTCGCGACGGCCACGCCCGTCCAGCACGCGCCCAGCGTCAGGACGTTCAATGGCGTCATGCCAGATGCCTGCGGTTCCACAGTCGCACTCATTGTCGTTCCTTTCATCGCCGTGCCTGCCAGCAAGGTGGCTTCAGCCACCCGGAGTGCCGCTGTCCGCCGGCTCGTCGATTTCTTTCCAGGAAAAGTCGTCGTAGATCGCGATCGCCCGGCCGGCCTTCTCCACCTTCCACCAGGCCACGATCTTCGAGCCGTCGCCCGCCTTCAGTCCCTTGCCGAGGTAGTGGATCGAGGTGTTCTTGTTTTTGAGTTCGTAGCAGGCATTCTCCATGTCCGCCCACGGCCCGAACAGCCGCAGGAAGAACTCCAGCTTCGCATCCATGCCGAGCGCCACAACCTCTTTTTTGGCAGTTTCGTCGAGGACGCCGGCCTGCAGGGCGAGCATCGGCTCGACGCCGCCGAGACTGCTCGGCAGGGATCCCTCCACATGCCCGGCATAGAACCGCAGGCCCGCGGCGATCGCCTCCGCAGGGCTGGTTTCAGGCCTGCCTCTCGTGAAGGCCTCGAGGCTCACGTTCTTGTGGCGATAGCCGGCCGGAGGTTCGAGCGACAGGATCGCAGGATCGACCTCGATGCCCCACTCGAAGTCCGACAGCACGTAGACCATGCGATGACCCGTGTCATCGTCCGATAGACGGACTTCATTCTCGACCCGCATGGGCAGATCGGTCGCCGGATCGACGTAGACCCGCATGTTGACTGATTCCTGATCGCCCTCACCGAGCCACTTCTTGGTCAGGCGATACCCGCGGGCGTGGACGGTGCCCACCTGCTTGCCCGCGATCGGTTCGCCCCATGAACCGTCCGCCTGCCGGAACTGTTCGAGCAGGTGCGGGCGTCGCTGACGTCGATCCTCGGCTGCACCGGGCGGAAACGTGGCGGCCGTCTTGCCTACGGTGTCGAGAAAGAGCATGCCGTCGTCGCGAAACACGCTCACCGACGAACCTTCCTCCAATCGCGACCCGGCAGCCGTTTCGATCATGACATCGTGGCCCTTCTCCGCTCCCGCCACCCCTTCGACGGCCGTGATCCGATACCGAACGCTCTGCATCTCGCGGATCTTGTCGAGCACCGCGGCGAAGGCCGAATTGCCGCCGGAAGGGGCCACGACGGCGATCATCACGGCCACGGTCGTCGCCAGGGCCGCCGCGGCGGTGATCGCTACGAGCGGTCGGCCGAGCCGAGTGGCGAGCCACGGCCGTGGCGCACGACCGGCGGCATCCATGCGGGCAGCGGTGCGGGTGAGCAAGGCCTGGGGCGGCCGCTCGTTCGGGGCGGTCGCCCGCAGGGCAGCGACGGCCATAGTGACGGCGTCATTTGCGGTCGGACTGTGATTGTCCACGACGGATGCCTCCAGGAGGGGTGGAGATGAAGTGGGATAGGCGACGCTCGTTCAGGACTGGAGTCGTGCGGACGGCCGGGCGTTCATCGAGCAGTTCCCGGAGCTCGGCCCGGGCCCGGTGCACGAGCACCCCCACATGATTGGGCGTGAGGCCGCACAGGGCGGCCACCTCCGCATGCGGCAGTTCCTCGATGACCGCCAGCGTGAACACCTCGGCCTGCTGTCGCGGTAAGCAGGCCAGCGCGGCACGCAGCCGAGCCGCCAGTTCGCGGCCCGCCAGTGCATCGGCCGGGTCTGCCACTCTCGCAGGCACGGATGCGGTTGCTTCGAGATTTACGGTGCGGTTGCGGTCGCGAATCCGGCGGCGGAGGAGATCGATCGCCCGGGCGGCGCAGAGCCTGCGCAGGAAGCCCGGCCAATTGGCCACCGGAGCGGCGCGGCTCGCGGTCAGGGCTGCGACGAACGTCTCCTGGAAGCAGTCGCCGGCGTCGGCCTCATCGCCGAGCATCCGGCGAGCCAGCCGCCAGACCGCGGCCCCATGTTCGCGGACAACCTCAGCCCAGTCGGTCGTAGCCGGCTCGAGGGGTTTGCGCATCCGACGGTTCCGAAAACAGGGTCTTCAGCAGTATTTGTGGGTAGATCGGCCGGTTTGTGGCCCGGGACTCCGCCCCGGCGTCCTCGGCTTGAGAGCGACGACACCGACATGAGCCTGAGTTGCCTCGCGTGCGAGTGACGTGCTTGGCTGGGCTCGTGCCGATGCTGGAGCGGAATGATGAGGCGGTGGGTTGCCGCTTCGCGGCGGCGGCAGCCTGCGTGCGGCGGCGTTCCGCCGCCTGGAAGCACCGCCCTTTCGGGCGGACCAGGGAGAGAAAGAGAGGCATCCTGCGGCGCTGTTCGGTAAAAGATGCGGTTGTTGAAGCAGCCCCTTCTCCGGAGCCACCGCAGGATGCACCTCAAGAGTATTCTCAATCACGTCCATCCGCTCAAGTCGTTCGTTTACAAGCGGGCACGATTGGTCAAGGCCGCTGGACGCCCCGCGAAGATCGAGGTCGAGATCGAGCCGCGGGCGAACGGGCGGCCGATCTGTTCGGGCTGTGGGGAGAAGCGGCCTGGATACGACCGGCTGACAGTGCGGCGGTTCCAGTTTGTGCCGCTGTGGGGCATGCCCGTTTTCCTCGTCTATGCCATGCGGCGCGTGAAGTGCCCGCCGTGCGGCGTAACGGTTGAGCAGGTGCCCTGGGCCACGGGGAAGTGCCGGCTCACGACGAGCTTCCGTTGGTTCCTGGCTGGTTGGGCCAAGCGACTCTCGTGGCAGGCGACGGCCGATGCGTTCCAGACAACGTGGGAGGACGTGTTTCGCTCGGTAAAACATGCGGTGGAATGGGGGCTCGCCCACCGTGACCTGTCGGGGATCGAGGCCATCGGTGTCGATGAGGTGCAGTGGCGCAACGGCCACACCTACCTCACGCTCGTCTACCAGATCGACACCGTGAAGCGGCTCTTGTGGGTGGCCGAGGAACGTACGGAGAAGAGCCTGCGGGGCTTCTTCGAGTCGCTCGCGGGGGACGTCAAGGCAGGTATTCAGTTCGTGGCCAGCGACATGTGGAAGCCCTATCTCAATGTGATCGCCGAGCAGATCCCGTCCGCCCTGCACGTGCTCGACCGCTTCCACATCATGCGGAACATGAACGTAGCGATCGACGAGGTGCGACGGACGGAGATCGCCAAGATGAAGCAGGACGGCCACGAGCCGATCCTGACGAATGCCCGGTGGTGCCTGCTCAAGCGACCGGAGAACCTCACCGAGAACCAGGAGATCAAGCTGCAGGAGCTCCTCGACTACAACCTCAAGCACACCCTCAAGAGCGTGCGGGCTCATCTGCTGCGGGAGTTGTTCCAGCAATTCTGGGGCTACGTGAGTCCGGCCTGGGCCGGAAAGTTCCTCGACGCCTGGTGCACCAAGGCGATGCGGAGCAAGCTCGAGCCGATGAAGAAGGTGGCGAAGAGCCTGCGGCGTCATCGGCACCTGATCCTCAACTGGTTCCGGGCCCAAGGCACCATCTCGGCGGGAGTTGTCGAGGGATTAAACGGCAAAGTGAAACTGACCA
>JBIJCJ010000162.1:0-8194 GCA_044344765.1 Pirellulales bacterium
CGCTCACTCGGAGACGTCTGCGCTGCGCCATCCTGGCTTCGCTGGCCGTCTACGCCGTCTCGAGGGCATTGGCAAACCCGTGCCTCGCGCTTTCGAGAAGAGTCAGGCTCGGGGTTATCGGTACCCCAGGAGCCGGCGTATGCCGACAAGCGCAGCCAGGATGGCGGAGCGTGGTCGGCATCCGAGAGAGCGGTGGCCACGATGGCCACCGCGAACGTCCGGCGATGGGGGTACCGATAACCCCGGGCCGGGTTGGGCTACGGGCCAAGCGAAGCGCCCGAAGCCCCGCTACTCGTTGACGTACGTCTCGAGGAACCGGGCCAGGCTGTGGAAGTCGCTGCCGCGTTCCACGTACCGCACCACCGTGACGAGCGTGTTCGGGTCGACGAGCTCCTCGAAGGGCACGTAGTTGAGGTCGAGCTGCCCTGACACGCTCACCATTACGCCGTCGAGGCCGCGCTCGGCGAGGGCCCGGTAGCCGCCCACGCCGAGCTGGCTGCCGAGCATGACGTCGAAGGCGTGGGGCTTCGCGCAGCGGGCCTCGTAGCCGAGCTGCAGTCCCACCACCTTCCGCGACCGGCCGGTCTGCTTCTTGAACTCGTCGCTCACGAGCTTGGCGAACATCTTGCCGAGCTGCACATGCGAGATCGAGATGTGGCCGTGGTCGTCCCGCGGGATGCCCTCCAGGGCCTTGGCGGGCAGGTATTCGGCGAGCCCCTCGGCCATCACGATCACGCCGTACTGCTTGCCTTCCTGCTCCTCGCGGACCCGCATCGTCTTCACGATCCGGCCCACGACCTCGTCGATGTTCATCACCGGCTTGATCTTCGTGTCGCCGTTGGGCCCGGTGACCGTCTCCTCGCCGCGGAACTTGCCGTGGATGTCCTCGACGCTGATCACCAGGCTCGCCTCGCCGGCGATCGCGGCGCCGTAGGAGAGCCAGCCGGCGCTGCGGCCCATCGTCTCGCAGAGGAAGTAGGCCCGGCTCGCCTCCGCGTCGTAGAGCAGGTTGCGGATCTCGCCGCCCAGGGTGTCCACGGCGGTGAAGTAGCCGAACGTGAAGTCGATTCCCATGTAGTCGTTGTCGATCGTCTTCGGCAGGTGGACGACCGGGATCCGCTTGCTGCCCGCCGGCAGCCGGTCCTGGTAGAGCTTGAACTTGTTGGCGGTCTTGAGCGTGTCGTCGCCGCCGATCGAGATCAGCGCCTCGACGCCCAGCGACCGCAGGCCCTCGTAGACGTTCTTCAGCGGGCCGACCCGCTCGGCATCTTCGAAGTGGCTGGGATGCGAGACGTGCTTGCCGGGGTTCGTGCGGGCGGTGCCGATCATGATCCCTTGCGCACTCCGCGTCCGCTTGAGGAACTCGGGCGTGATCTTGATGTAGTCGCGACCCTCGGCCAGCGGCCTGGCGGGGGAGTAGTCGGCGAGCGACGAATAGCCGTGCTTCATGCCGAGCACCTCCGTCCCCTCGCGCATGAACGAGGTGGCGGCGGTGGAGATCACGGCGTTGGCCCCGGGAGCGGGGCCGCCGGCGAAGAGGATGGCGACGCGGCGGAAGTGGTGGGCGGCCTTCGGGGGGCGGGACAGCGATTCGGGCATGGTGATTGAACTCCTGAACGGATGAAGGTGATAGAACGCCATGCGGTTCGTCGCCGGCTCGGGGGCGGCAAAAGTCTCGTCGCTGTGGCCGAGGCGGCCACACGCTCCTCGAGCGTTCGCCGACCCCCTCGCCTCCCGGTACGGGAGGGCGGGGTCTGCCGTCGATCCGCGATCCCGCACGTCACCCCGCCAACATTCTCTCCACGAACGTGGTGTCGACCTGGGCCTCGTGGAAGGCGGTGTTGGAGAGGACCTCGAGGTGCAGCGGGACGGTGGTCTTGATGCCCTCGACCCGCAGCTCCTTGAGGGCGCGGATCATGGTGGCGATCGCCTCCTTGCGGGTCGGCTGGTGCACGATCAGTTTGCCGATGAGCGAGTCGTAGTGCGGGGGCACGACGTAGCCGGTGGTGGCGTGGGAGTCCCAACGGACGCCGAACCCGCCCGGGGCGATGATCCGCTCGATCCGGCCCGGGCAGGGGCGGAAGTTGGCCGCGGGGTCCTCGGCGTTGATTCGGCACTCGATGGCGTGGCCGCGGGGCACGATGTCGGCCTGCTCGAGGTCGAGCTTCTCACCGGCGGCGACGCGGATCTGCGCCTTGAGCAGGTCGATGCCCGTGACCATCTCGCTCACGGGATGCTCCACCTGGATCCGGGCGTTGACCTCGATGAAGTAAAAGTTGTCCTGCTGATCGACGATGAACTCGACCGTGCCGGCGGAGAAATAGCTGGCCGTCTTCGCGAGCCGGACCGCCGCCTCCGCCATCTTCTGACGGATCGCCTGCGGGAGCCGGGGGGAGGGGCTTTCCTCGATCAGTTTCTGATGCCGCCGCTGGGTCGAGCAGTCGCGCTCCCAGAGGTGGAACACGTTGCCGTGCTGGTCGCCGAGGATCTGGATTTCGACGTGCCGCGGCCGCTCGATGTATTTCTCGATGTAGATCCCGGGGTTCCCGAAGGCCGCCTGGGCCTCGGCCGAGGCCTGTTGCCATGCGCTCGCCAGGGCCAGGTCGTTGGCCGCCACCCGCATCCCCTTGCCGCCGCCACCGGCCGTGGCCTTGAGGAGCACCGGGAAGCCGATCTCCTTGGCGATCCGCACCGCCTCCTGCTCGTTGGCGATCAGGCCCTCGCTGCCGGGCACGGTGGGCACGCCCGCCTCGCGGGCCAGGGCCCGGGCCGAGTTCTTGTCGCCCACCCGCTCCATCGCCTCGGGCGTGGGCCCGATGAAGCCGATGTCGCAGGAGCGGCAGACTTCCGCGAAGTGCGAGTTTTCCGAGAGGAAGCCGTAGCCCGGATGGATCGCCTGCACGTTGCCGATCTCCGCCGCGCTGATCACGCGGTCGATCCGCAGGTAGCTGTCGGCGGCCTTGGCCGGACCGACGCAGATCGCCTCGTCGGCGAGTTCGAGGTAGGGCGCCCCGCGGTCGGCCTCGCTGTAGATGGCCACCGTCTCCACGCCGAGCTCGCGGCAGGCGCGGATCACGCGGAGGGCGATCTCACCGCGATTGGCGATCAGAATCCTTTTGAACATGCATTCCGCCGCGTGGTCAGGCTTCGGGATCGACCTTGATCAGGGGCTGGCCGAACTCGACCGGCGCCCCGTTCTCGACGAGGATCGCGACCACCTGGCCCGACAGGCCGGCGGGGATCTCGTTGAACACCTTCATCGCCTCCACGATGCAGACCGTCTTCTCCGGGCCGATCCGATCCCCGACCTTCACGAACGGGGCCGCGTCGGGGCCGGACGCCCGGTAGAACGTGCCCACCATCGGGCTCTTGATGACGAGCATTCGGGCGTCGGCCGCGGACTCCTTGGCCGGAGCCGCTTCGGAAGCCGCCGCGGCCGGCCGCGGGGCCGGCATGGCGGGGGCCGAATAGGCGACGACCTCTCCGCCCCGGCGGATCCGCACCCGGTTGTCGGCCTGCTTGAGGTCGAGCTCCGAGAGGTCGTGCTCCTTCATGAGCCCGATCAGCCGCCGGACCTTCTTGACGTCGAAGATGTCGCCGGGGTTTTGTGCAGCACACATGACGGTAGTCTGGTCTCCTGACCCGTGGCCGCGTACCGGCCAAGTCGCGGGAAGGTAGCCCGGCTGCGCGGTTTCAGTCAAGGTAAACTCGGGTTTCGTCGCGGGTTGCACCCCGCCGCCGCACGCGGCTTCCCGCACGGTGCTCCCATTTTCGCGGGGCCTGAAGGCCGATCATGCCGCCTGCCGACCCACCTGAAGACCTCGTCAGGCTGCCGCCGCGCGACGCGGAGGCCAGCAAACGCGACCACGGCCGCGTCGTCGTTGCCGGCGGCGCGGCGGGCATGGCCGGCGCGCCGGCGCTGGCCGCCATGGCGGCGCTGCGGAGCGGGGCGGGGCTCGTGGAGCTGCTCGTGCCCGACGCGGTCGCCGCGATCGTCGCATCGTTCGATCCGTGCGTGATGACGCGGGGCCTGCCGGCGGACCAGGCCGGCGGCTTCGCCGGCGATGCGGCGGCGGTGCTGGCTGCGCGGCTGGCCGCGGCCGATGCGGGCGTCGTCGGGCCCGGCATCGGGCGGACGGCCGCGGTTCGGGCGATCGTCCTGCGGCAGTGGCGCGAGGCTTCGGCGCCGCTCGTCTTCGACGCCGACGCCCTGTGGGCGCTGTCGCCCGCCGACCGCGGCGCCCTGCGAGAGCACGCCGGTCCGCGGGTCCTCACGCCGCACGCCGGCGAACTCGCGCGGCTCCTGGGCCGCGACCCGGCGGCCGTGCGCGACGCGGATCGCCCGGCGCTCGCGGAGGCCGCGGCCGCGCTGGCCGCGGAGATCGACGCCGTCGTCGTCTTCAAGGGGGCGGGCACGCTCGTCATCGACCCACACCGGCAGGCGCGGAACGACACAGGCAACCCGGGAATGGCGACGGCCGGCACCGGCGACGTGCTCGCCGGCGTGATCGCGGCATTGCTGGGGCAGGGGCTCGGGGCCTTCGATGCGGCGCGGCTCGGCGTGTGGGTGCACGGCCGGGCCGGCGACGCGGCGGCTGCCGACCTCGGGCAGGTTTCGATGACGGCCCGCGACCTGCTCGACCGGCTGCACGTCGGATTCCAATCCCTGTAGCGGCGGTCTCTGACCGTCGACTGCGGCTTGACGCCTCGGTGCAGTGGATATACAAAGTAGATACAACGGTTTCGGACCCGGAGAGACGACCATGGCAGCGGTTCAACGGTGGGGTAACAGTCTGGCGGTCCGCATCCCGGCCCGGCTCGCGGAGAGCCTGGCGATGCGCGAGGGCACGCAGGTCGATCTCGAGTGCAAGGGCGACGTGATCGTGATGCGGCCGAAGTCGCGTTCACGGCAGCGGTTGTCACAACTCTTGCGCGGATGCACCCCGGCGAAACTCCATCGTGCGGAAGACTTCGGCCCCGATGTGGGAGCGGAGGTCATCGACTGATGGCCGGCTATGTCCCGGATCGTGGCGACTTCGTGTGGATTGACCTCAATCCGCGGCAGGGCCGCGAACAGTCAGGGCATCGGCCGGCGCTCGTCATCAGTCCGAAGGCATACAACCGGAAGACGAGTTTGTGCGTGATCTGCCCGGCCACCCGGCAGGCCAAAGGGTATCCTTTCGAGGTTTCCGTACTCACGGCCGACGGTGCCACGAGCGTGGTTCTTGCCGATCACGTCCGCTCAGTGGACTGGAAGGTCCGCCGGGTGCGAAAAATCGAGACGGTTCCTGACGAGGTGCTGAACGAAGTCATCGGCCGCCTCGAAGCCCTGCTCATCAACCCGGACTGTTAAAGCGGTCAGGCCAGGCGGGTGACGTCGGCGACACCGTCGTCGCGGGCGATCCACAGCCGCATGCCCGGGGCGGGAGTCACGCGGTGGCCGCCCGTGAACGAGCCGAAGGCGGGCAGCACCAGCGCCGCCGTCTCCGCGACGAAGCAGCGGTCGGCGATCCGGTCGCCGCCGCGGGAGCGGATCGAGACCGTGGGATGCAGGTGGCCGGCCACGGTGAAGGCCGCGTGATCGCCCTCCCGCGGCACGGCGGGCTCGTGGACGAAGTGGAACGGGGGCTCGGCGAGGTGCGGCACGCACGCGTCGAGGCCGAGCGTCGTGGGGATCCGGCCGAGCGAGCGGTCGTGGTTGCCGATCACGAGGATCACGGCCGTCGCCGCGATTCGCCGCCGCAACGCGGCGAACTCGGCGCACACCGCCTCCGTGCAGCCGCTGCGGGCGTGGAACAGATCGCCGAGAATCAGCAGCCGTCGCGCGGCCGTGTCGCGGACGAGCGATTCCAGCCGTCCGAGATCCGCCTGCGCCGAGCCCTCGGGCACGGGGATGCCTGCCCGGCGGAACGTGGCCGCCTTTCCCAGATGGAGGTCGGCGACGAGCAGCGTGCCACACGCGGGCAGGAATGCGGCCCGGCCGGGCAGGAGCAGGATGTCGGCGTCGGTGCGGGCGACCTGCGACGGGTTTCCGATTTCGATCCGCATGCGTCCCCGTCTTTCTACCACCACGTCCGTCAGCCCGGGCCGCGGGCCGCCTGCTCCAGGTCGCGGGCCATGTCGGCGATCTGCGCGAGCCAATCCTTCGTCGTCAGCCGCGACTGCACGAACTCCGCCCAGATCGGGAAGGCCAGCGGCGTGAGCCGGGGCGTTTCCACGATCCTGATCTCCTTGGCCGCCAGTGCGACGAGCGTGTCGTGCAGCCGGCGAAACTCGAACTGCCGTTCCAGCACCTCGCGCCGCGCCTGGGCGAGGAGCATGTTGTCGGCATCGTGCTCGGCGAGGACGTCGAAGATCAGGCCGGCGGAGGCCTGCGTCTGGCGGTCGCTCCGCCTGCCGCCCTGCACGAGACCGGCCACGCGGGCGATCTCGCGGAAGTGCCGGCGGGCCATCTCGGTCGAGTTGAGGCAGGCGAGCAGATCGTCGAGCAGGTTCGCGGGCGCCAGCAGCCGCCGCCAGGTGCGGGCGTCGGCGGCGAAGGCATCGCGGCCCGCGAGCTCGAAACCCCAGTCGTTGACCGCCATCGTGAGGGTGGCGGGGCGGCTGCGGGCGATCCGCCAGGCGACGAGCGCCGCCAGCCCCTCGTGGACGAGCCTGCCCGCGAACGGAAACAGGAAGCAGTGGTGGCCGTCGCGGCCCTGCCAACGCTCGACGAGGAGCGTGTCGGCGTCGGGCAGCCGGCTCCACCGCGCCTGCACGTCGAGCAGCGGCAGCACGGCGGCCACTTCCCGCGGAGCGCGTCGCTCGCCGCCGGGGGAGGTCGCGGTGCCCACGAGGTCGAGCACGGCCGAGGAGAGGAGCGTCGAGAGCGGCATCCGCCCGCCGTTCCAGCGCGGCACCTGGAGCGCCGCGGTGTTGCGGGCCCGCTTCACCCAGGCGGTGAGGCCGTCGAAGCGGAAGAGCACGAGCGGCTTGCCGGCGAACAGGAAGCGGTCGCCCGCGGTCAGCCGCGAGACGAACGACTCCTCGACCGTGCCCAGCCGTCCGCCGCGCACCCACTTCACTTCCACCGTGGCATCGCCGGCGATCGTGCCGATGTTCATCCGGTGGCGGCGGGCGATCGCGGGGCCGGCCACGTACCAGCGGCCGAACCGCTCCTTGATCCGCGCGTAGTCGGGGTAGGCCGCGAGGGCCGGGCCGCCACGGGCGGCGAAGTCGAGCGCCCAGCGCCACGCTGCGTCGTCGAGGTCGGCGAAGGCCCGCGTGCCGCGGACCTCGGCCAGCAGCTCCGCCTCGCGGAAGCCGCCGCTGCAGGCGACGGTGACGATGTGCTGCGCGAGGCAGTCGAGGGCCGCCGTGAGCGGCGGCCGGGCCTCGACGGTGCCCGCCTCCGCCGCCTGCCGCGCGGCGGCGCACTCGATGAGCTCGAGCGCGTGCGTCGGCACGCACACCAGCCTGCCGACGGCTCCGGGCGCGTGGCCGCTGCGGCCGGCCCGCTGCAGCAGCCGGGCGATGCCCTTCGGACTGCCGATCTGCAGCACCTGCTCGACCGGCCCGAAGTCCACGCCGAGGTCGAGGCTCGACGTGGCGACCACGCACTTCAGCTTCCCGTCGCGCAGGCCCGCCTCGGCCTGCGTCCGCAGCTCGCGGTCCACCGAGCCGTGGTGCAGGGCGATCGCCTTCCGCCAGTCGGGCCGGGCCGCCGCAATCGCCTCGAACCAGCGTTCCGCCTGCGAGCGGGTGTTGGTGAACACGAGCGTGGTCGCCGCCCGCTCGATCGCCGCCACGACCTGCGGCAGCAGCCGCATGCCCATGTGGCCGGCCCACGGAAACCGTTCCATCGGATCGGGGATCAACGTCTCGATCTCCAGCCGGCGCGGCACGTGGGCGGAGACGAGCCGGGCATCGGCCGCGCGGGCCGGCCCCACGAGTGCCGCCAGCGCGTCGTCGAGGTTGGCGAGCGTGGCGGAGAGGCCCCACGACACGAGGTCCGGACGCAGGGCCCGAAGCCGCGCCAGGGCGAGCTCGGTCTGCACGCCGCGCTTCGTGGAGAGCAGTTCGTGCCACTCGTCCACGACCACGGTCTGCAGTTCGGCGAAGATCTCGTGGGCGTCGTCGAGCGAGAGCAGGATCGAGAGCGATTCGGGAGTGGTGACCAGCGCCGTGGGCCAGCGGGCCCGGAGGCGGCGCCGGT
>JBIJCJ010000163.1:0-8149 GCA_044344765.1 Pirellulales bacterium
GCGCCCGCCCGGCACCCCGGGCGAACCATTCCGGCGTCATGCGGCCGGCGAAGGCCGCGCCGGTGAGCTGCTCGACGAGCAGCGCCTGAGCGTCGTCGCCGGCCGGCAGCAACACCGCGCCGTAGGCGACTTCGCCCGACACGCCCGCATGGCCCACCATGCCCTTGGGCCGCTCGGCGTTGAGTACGTTCTGCCACAGAGCCGAGTAGTCGTACGACTGGCGGAACACGTACAGCACCACGCCCCCGCGGAGCAGCGGCCCGGCGTCGCCGGTGAGCTCGCGGCGGACCCGCTCGGCCAGCGGCTCGGAATCCGCGGCGAGCTGCCGCATCCGCTCGGCCGGCAGGTTGCCGATCAGGCACATGCCCCCGGTGACCTCGACGACCGGTTCTTCGTCGGGAATCGCCCGCCGCCACAGCTTCCGGCCAGCCGCAAACCGCAGCTTCTCCAGATCGGCGTTCGACATGCTCCGCGCCCGGCCGGCCGCGACCAGCGTTTCCAGGGGTGTCTGCATCGCCAGCATGTCGAGCCGCGCCCCCTCGTCGATCCAGCGCTCGATGGTCGCGATCACGTTGTCGGCGAGGGGCTGCTTGTTGAGCGGCATTCGCTGTCCCTCGATCTCGCGGCCGCGCAGCTTGCGAACGAGGAGACTGGTCGCTCCCTTGCCGGCCGGCGCCGGGGGCCCGCTGCGGCCTCCCTTGAGCAGCGATTCCAGACTCGTCATCCGCAGGTTCGCCTCGGGATCCTGCTGGCCGTGGCAGCCCGCACACTCCTTGAGCAGCACCGGCGCCACGTCGATCGCGAACGACACCTCCCCCGGCTTGAGCGCGACCGGGCCCGGGGGTGGGGCCACGGGCGGCGGCACGGCGGCGGCACGGGCCAGTTGATCGAGCGGGATGGTCGGATCGGCCACATCGTACGCCGCCCCGGCGTCGATCCACTTCATGAGGATGCCCACCTCGTCGGGCGACACCTTGCCACCGCCGCGCGGCATGTCGCCTGAGAGGATCACCTCGATCAGGCGGCTGGCGTTACCGGCTCCCCGCTGCACCACCCCGGTGTCCATCAGGCCGGCATAGGAAGCCATCTGAAACCCGCCCCTGCGGCCGGCCACGTGGCAGCCGCCGCACTTCGCGGTCAGGATCGGGGCGACCTGCTTCGAGAACGAGATCGCCTGGCCGAACACCGGCAGACAACATCCGACCGTGGCGCAGAAGGCCCCGATCTCCAGCACCCGCAAGCCCACACGCCTCATCGATTCGCCTCCGCTTCCGCCGGTGCCACCGTCAGACGGGCCGCTCGCGGGCCTCACGCTCGGCGGCCAGCCTGTCGGCTACCGACCGCCCCTTCCGGCGCCGGCCCGCGCGTCGGGCCGGCGGACCGTGCGGTCGGCCCGGTATCTGGAAGAGAGTCATGCAGGCCGTGGCCGCCACCGTGGCGACGACCGCCGCCAGCCAGGCCACGCCCAGGGCCAGACCAAGCCGCCCACAGGCCACCGCACCGGCGGCATCACCGAGTGATCCCAGCAGGGCCCCCAGGCCGAGCACGACGGCGAGCGGCACGGGCAGCAGCAGCGTGGCCACGAGGGCCCAGGCGAGCCCGCGTCGCAAACCGTCTTGATTCATCGGGGCTGGTGTCCGTCTGTCGCGCGGTTCTCGAACGCCGAAACGAGCGCTCGAATGGGGATTGTCCCGTCGCCCTGCCGGGCTCGTCAAGAAAGCCGGGCTGCGGCCTTTCAGCCGATCGCCCTACAATACCCGGTGATCCGCGGCACGAGGCCGTGGAACCGCCGGCGGAGCCTGCACCATGATCCGGTTTTGGATGCCGCAGTCGCCGGCCCTGGCCCTCTGGCCGGCGGTCTGGGTGCTGGCGGCCGTCGCGGCCACGGCCCGAGCCGACCGCGTCGAGATGGCCGACGGCCGCGTGCTCGAGGGCCGCTTCGCCCTGCTGCCGGGCGTGGCCGTCGACCCCACGACGGAAAAGTCGCAGGCCGCCGGCACGCCGATCCTGATGTGCGACGACGAGCTCACCCGCACCATGGTCTCCAAGCGGCGGGTCGCGAAGACGGAACCGGCGCCCGTGGACTTCGGCCTGGAGAAGATCCGCATCCCGCAGCGGGTGCCCGAGAAAGGCCGGCGTGTGGCGGGCATGGGGGCGGCGATCGAGACCACGCCCTTCGACGAGTTTGGCCGCCGGATCCTCTCGCTTTCCACCGCCGGCGGCCGGGTGGACGTGGTGCAGGGGATCACCGAAATCACGCCCCGCTGGACGCGAATCGAGGGCATCGTCACCGAAAACCCCGTGCTGCTCGACATGCGGCTGGCGACCTCCGCGCTGCCCCGCGACGTGCTCAAGCGGGTGATCGAGCAGCACATCGACCGCACGAACGCCGATCACCGGCTGCGGGTCGTGCGGCTGCTGATCCAGGCGGAACGCTACGAGGACGCCCGCAGCGAACTCGACGAGGTGCTCAAGGACTTCTCCAGCCTGGCCGAACTGACCCGGGAACGGAAGCGGATCTCCGAACTCGCCGCGCGGCGGATCCTCGACGAAATCCGGATGCGCGGCCGCGTCGGCCAGGACCGGCTCGCCCTGCGGCTCCTGGAAAACTTCCCCACCGCGGACGTCGGCGGCGAACTGCTCGAGGAGGTGCGGGAGGAACGCGACCGCTACCGCGACCGGCAGGAGAAGGCCCGCGCGCTCGTGGCCGGCCTGCGGTCCCGGGTGGCGGGGCTCGAAGACGCCCAGGAACGGGCCGCCGCCACGGCGGTCGCCGACGAGATCGAGAGCCAGCTCTCGTTCGGCACGTTCGAGCGGCTGGCCACCTTCGAGCGGCTCGGCGGCGACCCGGCGCTGCCCGCCGGCCGCGCCGTCGCCCTGGCCATCAACGGCTGGCTGCAGGGGGCCGCTGCGGGCGACGACAATCTCAAGGTGGCGCTGTCGGCCGTGCGGCTGCGGGAGACGCTCCGCGACTACCTGCGGTCGGCCGACGCGCCCGCCCGCGACGCGCAGCTCGAACGGATGCGCGGCGAGGAGGCCTTCAGCGCCGCGACGATCGCCGCCATCGCCCGGCACATGCGGCCGCCCCTCGACCCGCCGCCGCCGACGGCGCCGGGGCTGTACACGCTCGAGGTGCCGGGCCTGCCCGGCGCCGGCGCTACCCGCTGCCTCGTGCAGCTGCCGCCCGAATACGATCCCCTCCGTGGCTACCCGACGATCGTCTCGCTGCACGCGGCCTGGACGACGCCCGAGCAGCAGCTCGAATGGTGGGCCGGCCGGCCCGCCGCCGACGGCACGCGGCTCGGCCAGGCCACCCGCCACGGGGCGATCATCATCGCCCCCGCCTGGGGCCGCGAGCACCAGTCGGCCTACGAATACTCGGCCCGCGAGCATGCCATCGTGCTGGCGGCGGTGCGCGAGGCCTGCCAGCGGTTCGCGGTCGACACCGACCGCGTGTTCCTCTCCGGACACTCGATGGGCGGCGACGCCGCCTGGGACATCGGCCTCGCCCATCCCGATCTGTGGGCGGGCGTGATCCCGATCTCGGCCGCCGCCGACCGCTACGTGCACCACTACTGGCGGAACGCCGCCGCGCTGCCGCTGTACTTCGTGGGCGGCGAGCTCGACCGCGGCACACTGCAGCGTAACGCCGTGGACCTCGACCGCTACTTCTTGAAGGGCTACGACGCGACCTACGTCGAGTATCGTGGCCGCGGCCACGACCACTTTTCCGAGGAACTGCTGCGGATCTTCGACTGGATGGGCCGCAAGCGGCGCACGCCACCGCAGGAGATCGAGGCGGTCTCGATGCGGCCCTGGGATCGGTTCTTCTGGTGGCTGGAGTTTGCCGAGGCGCCGCCGAAGACGGTCACGCTGCCCGGCAACTGGCCGCCGGCCAAGGGAGCCGGTCCGCTGGAGATCGAGGGGCAGGTCACGCCCGGCAACACCATGGCCGCCCGCTGCGGGGCCCGGGGCGTGCGGCTCTGGCTGGGGCCCGACTCGGTCGACATGACGCGGCCCGTCACGGTGACGCTCTCCGGCGAGCGGCTCTTCAAGGGCCGGGTGGTGCCCGATGAGCGGGTGCTGCTGGAGGACCTGCGGCGCCGCGGCGACCGGCAGCATCCCTTCTGGGCCGTCGTCGAGGGCCGCTGAACGACAAGGCTGTACTTTCCGGTGGTTGCGACATCCGGCTGATCGCATGCATCACGGAGCCGGGGCGGGCGTGCATTCTTGACGAATCAGCCTATTCCGACTAACCTAGCCAACATGATCAACGTCAACATTCACGATGCGAAAACAAACCTGTCGGCGCTCGTGCGAGCCGTGGAAGAGCGCGGCGAGACGGTGATCCTCCAGCGGCATGGCAAGCCCGTCGCGGAGATTCATGCCTACGGCAGTCGCGGCGACGCGGGCGGATTGACGCGCGATCTTGTTCCCGACCCTGATCTCCTGCCGCGGTTGGCGTCCGGCTACGACCCGACCGAGCCGCTTGCCGACGACGAGTGGCCGACGGAACTTCGATGAGGCTCCTCCTCGACACGAGTGCCGTCTTGCATCTTGCCTCCGGCACGCTGTCATCCGCGGCGGCCGACGCCCTGCGGTCTGGCGGTCTCGCCGTACTGTCGGCTGTCGTGCCCTGGGAGCTGGCCATCAAGGTCAAGGCGGGCAAGCTCGAGGTGCCACTCCCGCCGCTTGACTACTGCGTGAGCCTCGCCCGCCGGCATCGGCTCACACTGCCGCGTGAAGGACTCGACGCCGCATTGCTGTGTGCAGCCGCCGACTTGCCGCTGATCCACCGTGATCCCTTCGACCGGATTCTCGTGGCCACGGCGATACGCGAGCAGCTGGCCGTGCTCACACCTGACCGCACGATCGCGAGGTATCCGGTCACAACGATCTGGTGAGCCGTCGACCTCTCGCCGTTCGGGTTCCTGGACCGGCGGAGGCACCGACTACGACGGATGCCACGGACGCTTCGAGCGCTTCGACCCGGCCGCCATCGTCGGCCTTCACGGCCTCGACGCGAAGACCGGCGACGTGAAATGGTCCAACGACGGCGGCCAGTCCGGCGGGATGGGACAACGCAAAACCCTCGTTCTCGCCGACGGCAGGGCCTACCTCGGCGGCAGCGGCGTCTCGACCTTCGACGTCGCCACCGGGTCGCTGCTCAGCGTCTCCGACTGGTTGTTGACTGCGGGCGAAGGCCAGCTTCCAGGCCCGGTCGATGCGGGCGGCGTCGTCGGCCGCCTCTTTGCCGAGCCGCTCCGCAAAGGCCTTCGACATCTCCACCATGAAGCCGCTGTTGAGGGCGAAGAGCTGCTGCTGCGGACTCGTCGTCACCGCCCGGCTCTCGCTCGAGACGTTGGGCTCGGGCACGTCGAAGAGCGTGGTCGTGGCAGCGGGCGCACGACACCGTCAGGCCGAGCAGGCCGCGGGTGAGGGTATCGACCCGGTCATCGAGCTCGTCGGCGATCACCTTCTCCATGCCGGCGGGATTGCCCAGCTTCAGCCCCAGACCCTGAAAGCCGAGGCCGGCGAGCCGCGTGACAGCGTCGTCCTGCGGCTCCGCCAGCAGGTCGCCGGCGAGCTGCAGTCGCAGGAACATGTCGTAGGGCATGTCGGCGTTGAACGCGTTCACGACCCAGTCGCGGTAACGGAACGAGTTCAGCTGTTTGTCCGGGTTGACCGGACCGTTGAGTTCGTTCGTGTAGCGGGCGACGTCGAGCCAGTGCCGCGCCCAGCGTTCGCCGAACTGCGGGCTGGCGAGCAGCCGATCGACCACGGTCGCGAAGGCCTCCGACGACTGGTCGGCCACGAACGCGTCTACTTGCTCGGGGCTGGGCGGCAGTCCCGTCAGGTCGAACGTCACCCGCCGCAGCCACTCCTCCCGGGTCGCCGCCGCCAAAGGCGTGACGCCCTTCGCCTCGTGGGTCGCACGGACGAACCAATCGAGTTCCCGCGCGGGCCAGGCGGCATCCCGCACCGCCGGCCGGGGATGGGCCACCGGGGGGACGAATGACCGGAACTTCCGCTCCTGCCGCAGGAGCTGGGCCACGATTTCGACCTCGCCGATGTGCTGCGCTTCGGCAGCCTCCCGGTGATCTGGGAGGCCCCCGACAGCCGCGAGGCCCTCGAGCAGCGCAAGCTCTGGTGACTCGCCACGCGTCATCCCGCTCGCTTCCGCGATGACCGGCAGGTCGGGCCCGCAGAGCAATGGCAAGCTCGAACGCTGGCACAAAACGCTGAAGGGGGAGGAGTTCCACAACAAAGCTCCGGCCAACGTCGAGGAGGCACGCCGCGTCGTCGGCAACTTCGTCACCCACTCCAACGAGGTGCGGCTCCACAGCGCACTCGGCTACGTCTCGCCGCACGACAAACTCGCGGGTCGTGATGCCGAGATCTTCGCCAGTCGCAACACAAAGCTCGAGGCGGCTCGCGCCAAGCGACTCGGTGCGAAGTCACGCGCTGCACAGCAGTCGCCCACTACCACGGTGTCAGTCGGCGCTTAAAACCAGCCAGTGATCGGCGCATGACCTCCGGCCATCTTCACGGAGCATTTCGACCTACAGGTCTTCCAGCGGCACAGCCGCGGAAGGAGGCCTGTTATGGCGAATGTACTGAAGATGACGATGATCGAGGCGATTCAATCACTACGATCGGCAGGACTGTCCTGTCGTGAGATCGCACGGCGGCTTGGGATCAACCGGGGGACGGTCTCGCGGCGGCTCAGGGACGCCGGCGAGCCGGTTTCAAAACCAGCCAATGCGCCGATTTTCCCGGCCGGGACTGAACCGGCGCTGGCTGGTTTTGAACCGCCGACCGGCCTGAACGGGCCGTCCGTGGCCAGTGCTGAGCCGCCGATCGGGCTTTCAGCTGGCCGGACAAGCGATGCGAGCCCCTGGCTCGCCTGGCTCGTCGAGCAGCGACAGCGAGGCCTGTCGGCCACGCGGATCCATCAGGACCTTCTGGCCGAGCATCCGGCGGCCGCCGCGGTCAGCTACGACAGCGTGCGGCGACTCTTGAACAAGCGCTGCGCCACGACACCCGTGCCTTACCGGCGGATCGAGAGCCCGCCGGGCTTCGAGGCCCAGGTCGACTTCGGCACAGGGGTGCCGGTCATCGGTCCGGATGGCCGCCGCCGCAGGACGCACGTCATCCGCGTCGTGCTCTCGCACTCGCGCAGAGCCTACAGCGAGGTGGTGTTCACGCGGTCGACGGACGACTTCATCCGCTGCCTGGAGAACGCCTTCGAACACTTCGGCGGCGTGCCCCGCAAGCTGGTCATCGACAACCTCAAGGCCGGGGTCTTGAAGGCCGACTGGTTTGACCCCGAACTCAATCCGAAGCTCGAGGAGTTCTGCCGCCACTACGGCACCGTCGTGCTACCCACGAAGCCCAGAACGCCCCGCCACAAGGGCAAGGTCGAACGCGGTATCGATTACGTGCAGGAGAACGCTCTCAAGGGGCGGAAGTTCACGAGCCTCGGTGAGCAGAACCGGCGGCTCGAGGAATGGGAACGCACCACTGCCGACCGCCGTATCCACGGCACGACCAAGAAGCAGGTGATCGCCCACTTCAACGAATCGGAACGCGCCGCCCTGCTGCCACTGCCATCGACCCGCTTCGAGAACTTCCACGAGGCGAAGCGGAAGGTCAGCCGCGACGGCCATGTCGAGGTCGCTAAGGCCTTCTACTCGGTGCCGCCCGAATACCTCGGCCGCGATGCCTGGGTTCGCTGGAACGGTCGCACCGTGCGTGTGTTCAACGACCGGATGCAGCAGATCGCGATCCATGCCAAGCATGACCAGGGCCGCTTCAGCACCGATCCCATCCATCTCGACCCCACGAAGATCAACGGCCTTGAACGGGGCATCGCGTATCTGCTCGGCAAGGTGCGGTTGATCGGGCCGCACACGCACGCCTGGGCCGAGTCCGTCGTCGACGCCCGGGGCATCGAAGGCCATCGAGTGGTGCAAGGACTCCTGTCGCTCACCAGGAAGCACACCTGCGCGGAGCTTGAACGAGCCTGCGAAACGGCCCTCTCCAACCAGTGCTATCGGCTCCGCCCGCTCCGGCAGCTGATCACGCACGAAGCCGACAGGCAGCAGCCGCTCGAGTTCCTCGCCGAGCATCCGATCATCCGGCCGCT
>JBIJCJ010000032.1:0-24037 GCA_044344765.1 Pirellulales bacterium
GACAGCCACCGCCCCGCCTCCCCGCCGCCCCGGCCGCCGGAGTAGCGGTCGAATCCCTCCAGCCAGCCCGACAGTTCATCGCGGGCGAGGAACACGCCCCGCGGATTCTGCTCCAGGATCGGCCCCAGTCCCTCGATCGTCACGTCATCCACCACGAACCGCTCCGCCACCGGCCGCTCCGGGGGCTCCGCCGCCTCCGCGTCGCGCCGCCTGGAGGCGCGGTCGTGCTCCCGCTTCTCCCGTTCGTAGTCGGCCATCGCGGCCCGGTACTCGCGAAACGCGTCATCCTGCCGCTGGCGGATGAACTGGAGGGCCGCATCCATCGACGGAGTTTTCATCGTCCCCGAGTCGGCCACCACGGCCAGCCACAAGATCGGCGGCTCCCGCCAGCCGTCCCACAACTCGATCCGCCTGGAGTTGCCGATCGTGGCGGCCACGCTCGCGAGTATCGGCAACGCCACGAACACCGGATCCGTGGAGAGCCGCTCCGCGGCCTCGATCACGAACGTGCCCACGGGCTCCGGGAGGAGCGACACCGGGAACGGCTCCCACGTCATCCGCTCCGTCGGCACACTCGCGGACGCCTCCGCCACCGCCGCCGCCGCCGCCTCGATCTCCGCCGGCTCCGCGGCCGGGTCGGCCGCCACGGCCTCCGCCCGCTGGGCCGCCTCGATCGTCCTCCGCCGGCCGGCCGCCTTCATGATCTCGCGGGCGTGCCTTTCGACACCGCGAGCGTAGCCTCCGCGGTTGCCCACGGACGCATCCACGAGCGACACCGCGAGCAACTTCTCCGGCTCCATGCCATCGGCCGCCGGATCGGTGGCCCGCTCGCGGACGATCCGCAACACGTCGGCCAGTGACGGAGCCTCCAGGTCGGCGGCCTCCGCGATGGCCACGAGCAACTCCGCCCCCGCCTCGATCGTGATCGCCTCCGGTGGCACGAGTGCAACGGCCTCCCGGCATCGAGCCGGGCTGTCCGTGAGCAACTCCAGGAGCCCCGCGAGGTACGCCCGCTCCGCCTCCGGGCGGCGCGTGCTGTCGGATTTCGGGTGACGTGACGAACGCTTCATGCGTCACCGCCTTCCACGGCCGCGGGCCGCTTCACCGGAGGGTTGATAGTGATCTCCTCCAGCCACGCGAGGATCGCGCTCGTGGGGTAGACCACGCATCCGCCGATCCGGGCGTGGGGGATCTCGCCGCGCTTCGCCATGCTCCAGAGCGTCCGCTCTGAAACGCCGATGGCCCGGGCCGCCACCTTCGGCCGCATGGCCAGCGGCATCGGCGGGAGTTGCTGGCCGGGCCGGATTGGCCAATGCGGGGCGGGAGCCCCGTGGTATGATTGTGCTGTCTCGATCATCTTGGTTCGTCTCCAGAGGGTTGAGATACCGACGGCCGTGGAGGTGCAACTCCGCGGCCGTCACTGTTTCAGCGGCCATGCTCGTGCTGCGACGTGCCCTTGGCCGGGTCGGCGGCATCCGCGGCCGGCCGCACCACGCGAAGCGATCGCGGGATACGGGGCTCGCGGGTGAGGGCTCCCTTCCGCGCGAGCGTCCACACGAGCGACGCGCCGCGGCTTGGGTGCAGGTTGAGCGCGCGGCTCGCCTCCGCGATCGTCGGCGGGAAGCCACGATCATGCGTGAGACGTTCGATGGTGTTGAGAAAGTCCCGCTGCCGCGGCGTGAGCGCGTGCGGGTCATACTGTCGTTCGATCGCCATGATGAATGTCTCCAGAGGGGGGCGGGTGAACTTCGACGCAATGTAAAAAGCCGCTTGCCGCTCCGATGGGGGGTTGGCAAGAAAACTTCGTCGCAGCCTACGAAGCGGGCACCGATTTGCCCTATAGGCGGACTGACGCGAACGTAGAAGCCCCCCGCCGATTTGACATATAGGCGGCCTGACGCGTTTTCTTGGTGAACAAAAAAAGTTGGAAACCCGGCACGATTTCGCGTGAAGGCAGCGTGCGGTATGCGGGCGAAAAGGCCATTTTTGGCGCGGACTAGCCCGGCATCGGCGGCCACCGCGGCCTCGATCTGGCCTGGATCACCACTTCCAGGCCCGCCTTCACCGGCCCGCCACGGCGGTGCACGTCGCCAACTCGATCCCGATCACGTGGGATCCGTGGCGGCCCGCGGCGGCCCGGGCCTGGAGCACCCTTGGCGACGGAACTTCGTTTTCCCCGAGCGTCAGGAACTTCCGTCGGTGGAACTACGTGAGCGACGCGCAACGCGCAACCCTTCGGCCACCGCGGGCTCCACGCCCGCCGCGGTCACGATCTCCACGATGCGGAGCCGGGCCTCCGGGGCCAGCCGCGGCCACTCTCGGGCGACGAACGCGAGGAGCGTATCGGCCTCCAGGCCGGCCGGAACTGCGCCGGATTCTGCGCCGCCGATGATGCCGATCTCGGTTTCCCCCGTAGTTTCCCGGGGTACTTCGAATCCTGTGTTGCCCACTAGGCCGTAAGGAAGCACCACGAGTCGCTCCAGAGGCCCGAAAAAACCCGCAGCATTGTGGAGAGCAGCGACGCGGGTTGCGGCTACCGGCCCTGTTCTGTCCGCTGCTACTTCTGCCGCTCTTCCAGCCACTCAGGGATGATGACGTCCTCTGCTGGACTGCCGTCAGGCTCGGTGATGAGTTCAAGCTTCTCGATCAGCGGAATGTCCACGCCCTGCTTCTCGACCAGCGCCGAGAGCGTCTTGGGGGATATCTTCTTGAGGTTGGGCAGCGCGAGCGGGCCTTTCCGCGCGGCGAGGGCTTGGGCGACGGTGACGGCGTCGGGAGAATCGAGGGCGATGACGTGGGAGAGACGGCCATTCAACAATGCCACGTGCGCCGCGGCTGTGTCCTTGCTCAAGGGATGCTTGGCGATGAACTGAGTCACCGTGCCGCTGCCGAGGGATAATCGTCCGCCGTACTCCGCGAGCGCGGTTGCTGTGTCGGCATCGAGCGTGTGGAGGCCTTTGAGGGACAGGCTTCCCCCCTTGAACTCGGCGAGCACCTTCGCCGTGTCGGCGTCGAGCGCGGTCAAGCCACCGAGGTGCAGGAGCATCCCCTGGAACCGCGCGAGAGCCTTGGCTGAGTCGGTGTCCAGCCTCTCGAGGCCACTGAGGTGCAACGACCAACCCCGGAACTCCGCGAGCGCCGCGGCTGTTTCGGCATCGACCGAGGCCAGGCCGTCCAGGGACAGAGCTTGGCCCTTGAATCTCGCGAGTTGTTTGGCGGCGGCGGGCTCGAGCGTGGGGCGGCCGTCAAGCCGCAGTCCCCCGCCCTTGAAGGCCGCGAGCTCCCCGGCAACGGCGGCGTCGATCGCGATCGTGCCGTGGAGGCACAGCATCGCCCCCTGAAACTCCGCGAGCGCCCTGGCTGAGTCGGTGTGGAGCGCGTTCAGGCCGTTGATGTCGAGCCGTTCGCCCTGGAACGCAGCGAGCCTCGTGGCGATGTTCACGTCGAGCGTGGCCAAGCCATCGAGGTGCAGGAACTTCCCCTTGAAACCCGCCAGCGCCTGCGCCGAGTCTGCGTCAAGCGTGGGCAGGCGGCCGAGAAAGATCGCCTTGCCCTCGAACTCGGCGAGCGCCTTCGCCGTGTCGGCGTCGAGCGCGGTAAGGCCGTCGAGCTTGAGTTGGTCGGCCTTCGACTCCAACACCAACTTCCGTGCCTGCTCCGCGGTCAGCCGCTTGATCGTGCGCGTGTCCTGCGGCATCTCTTCGGCCATGGCAATGAGCCGGCAGAACAGCAGGCCGATGATCGTGAGCAGGATGCGGTTCAGAGTGGTGGGCATGGTTGGCACGCGGGAAAGCGAGCAGGCCGTGGCTTACCAGAAGCATCTGTTATTCGACACGCAGCATGTGCCACGCAGCGAGACGGATCGGGGCTGCCCGTGTCCTCTCGCCGGACGCTCACGGCTCAGGCTGCCGCTCCGACCACTCCTGCCGCGCGCGCCGGGCCTTCTCCAGAGATCGTTCGGCGGCGGCACGGCTCCGCTCCGCGGCCGCCTCCGCCCGTTCCGCAGCCCGCAACGCCTTTTCCTGCCTCGCGATCCGGAAGTCGAACGCACGCCCCTCGAGCACACGGGGAAACTTCTCGTCCGGGGCGTGTTTGCCCGCCTTCAGCTCCGCGAGCAACGGCACGATCACGGCCGGTGTCAGGGCATAGCTCTCGATCCGTCCCGCGCGGGCGATGTTGATCCCCACCACCTCGCCGTCGAGGTTCACCAGCGGCCCGCCGCATTCCGTCGGCTTGAGCACCGTGTCGTGCTGTAGGGCGCGGGGGAAATTTCCGCGCCGGCTGCTTACGTCGCCAGCGAGCAAGTTCATGCGATCCAACCGCTCCTGCCGGTGCGGCGGCAAGTGCCCTCCGGCCTCGAGCCGGGCCATGAGTTCGATCGTCTCCTCGCCGCGTTGGACCGCCACGGTCACCGTCTCGCCCGGCTGCCGCTCGCGCAGCAGTTCGACGAGTGCGCTCGGGGCGGCGATTTCCCGGTCCGCGACCCGCGTCACCACGTCGTTGGGCTGGAGGCCGATCTTCGCCGCGGTCGAACCGGGAACCACCTTTTCGATGATCGCCTTGCCGGTATCGGGTCGCAGTTCGATGCCCAGCACGACCCGCGATCGGATCGGTCGCGATGCCACGCTCGCGACGCCCACGGCGACCGGCACTTCACCGCCGCCCGCCGTCGCCAGCCAGCTGCCGAGCGCCGGCTCCGCCGCGGCCCACGTCACCGGCTGGAGGTCCGTCCGCCCGATCTTGAGCAGCGCCAGATCGTGCTCCTCGCTGACCCCGACCACCTCCGTGGTGTGTTTCGTCCCGTCGGCGAGCCGGATCACCGGCTTGCCGCGAAGCTCGCTCGCCTTGGTCAGCACCAGACCTTCCCGTCCCACGACGGTTCCGAGCGCCGTCTGCTCGTCACCGTCCAGCACCGTCACCGTCGAGCCGCGGATCGGACCGAGCGACTCCCGGAATGCCTTCCTGATCGACTCGTGATTCTTGGCATGCGGCGCGACCGGCTGCCGCGCCTGCTGTTCGAGGAGCATGTCGCGTTCGTGGGCGAATGCCCGCGCCGGGGCGGAAGAAGAACGTTCGGCCGGGTTCTTGTCGCGTTGTGCCGGAGGGGCGGCTCCGGAGTCGGCCGCCAACTGCTGCGGCGTCCAGCTGCCGATCGAGCAGCAGAGAATCGTAGCCAGGGCGATTCGGGTGCTGTGCATATCCGATCCTCACTCCGCGCGTTTTCCGATGACCACCGTGAGCGTCAGTTTCTCGGAGCCCCGTTCCACCTCGACCGGGACGCGGTCTTCGGGCTTGCTGTTCCGCACGAGCTTCACGAGATCCTCGAAAGACGCGATGGCACTGGAACCGAACCGGCGGACGACGTCGTCCACCTTGAGGCCCGCCGTGTCGGCCGGCCCGCCGGCTACCACCGACGTCAGGCGGACGCCCTCGCCGGCGGCATCCCCCGAGACGCCGATGAACGGATCGCCCTTCTTGCCCGCGGACTGCCTGCGGCCGCCCCAGGACTCACTGGCCGCCAGCCGGGCCCAGGTGTCGCGGAAGGTATCGATGGGCACGCAGACATTTTCTGCCAACGAGTCGCCGATGCGGCTGTTGATGCCGATGACACGGCCCCGGGCATCGAACAGCGGGCCGCCCGAGTCGCCCCCGACGAGCATGCAGTCGGTGACGATCCCGACGGGCTTGTTGGCGAGGATGCGGCCCACCCGGATCGGCGACGTGCGTCCGGGCTGGAACCCGCCTGGATGCCCGGCCGCCAGGCACCACGTTCCCGGGGCGAGGCCCTGTGCGCGGCCCAGTTCGGCATAGGGCCATTTCGCATCGCCGTCGATCTTGATGAGCCCGGAATCGATGTCTGCGTTCACGCCGAGAGTCTTCCCGGGAACACGGCGTCCGTCCTGGAGGACGATCATGACCTTGCGGCCGGGCTGGCCGGAAACATGTCCCGCGGTGAGGACGAAACCGTTCTCCGAAACGATGACACCGCTCCCGGAACCACCCCCCAACTCCACGCCCACCGTGCAGGGAAGGATGGCTTCGGCAACGGTTCGAAACCGCTCCTCGAGAGCGCGGAGATCCGCCTTCGAGCCCGGGGCCGACCGCCCCGTGAACAGGTTCTCCCGACTCTCGTCCAGCGGCGGAAGCGTGATGGGGACCGTCGCCGACGGGGGTGGCCCGGCCGCCGGCGCGGCATCGTCCGCGGCTCCGGCGCCTGGCAGCGGTATCAGCAACAGGATCGCGATCCCGCCAATCCGCCGGATTCGGGCCGCTGCAGTTCGCGGCACCGGCATGGAATCACGCGATTGAGCCATGACGCAGGTCCTCAGGATCATCGGCCCGGCCGTCGACGGAGGCGAACAAATTGAGGATTCAGGGCCGAAAGCCCGACCATTCTGTATGGTAACACAAAGTCCCAAGGAGTTGTCGGATGCGTCCATGGAACTTGCTTTATCCCGCGATTGCGTTGCCGTTTCTCGCCCCGTGGCCGACGCCCGCCGCCGAGACCGAGCCGCCGGCGGCGAAGGAGCCGGCGCCTGAGAAGAAGCAGCCGTCGATCACCGAGCTCCACCGCGAACTATCGGCCGCTTACGAGGCCCAGGATTTCCGCAGGGCCCTCGAAGTCTGCCGGACGATGGTGGAGCTCGCCCCCAATGGCCACGCAGGTCACTACAACCTCGCCTGTGCTCAGGCGCGGCTCGGACATGCCGATGAGGCACTGGCCAGCCTGGCGAAGGCGGTATCACTGGGCTTCGCCGCGGCCGAGCACATGAAGGCCGACGGCGACCTGGCGACGCTGCGGGCCGACCCGCGGTTCGACGACCTGGTCGAGACAGCCGCGGTCAACCAATCCAAAGCCGAGGCGCGGTTCTACGACAAGGGCGCGGAGATCGAGGGCGTCAAGACCGTCGAGGGCCAGCCCGCTGGGGGGCTGCGCTGGCGACTGCGGATCAGCCCAGCGGCCACGGCCGAAAAGCCGCAGCGGCTGGTCGTGTGGCTGCATCCCTCCGGCGGCTCCATGAACGCGGTGGTCGAGAAGCTCGCTCCTGAGTTCAACCGGCACGGCTGCGCGCTGCTGGTCGTCACGCAGAAACAGTGGGCCGGTTGGACGCAAGACGAGGGCCGCCGCCTGCTGTCCATCACCCTGCCGGATGTGGCCATGACGCCGGGCGTGAACGCCGAGAAGCCGCTGCTGCTGGGCTTCAGCGCGGGCGGCCAGGCGGCGCTGACGTGGTATCTGCAGGATCCTGGCCTGTTCGGCGGGCTGATCCTGGACGCGGCCTATCCGGTGGACATCGAACAGTATCTGCGCGGCAAGGTAGCGTTGGCCAATCTGCCCACCGACAAGGACATGCTTGCGGCCGTCGGCAAAGTTCCCTTCTTCGTGCTGGTGGGCACCGCCGACGGCGGCTCGCGGTTCTGGAGGCAGGCCGAGAAGCCTTATCGCGAGGCGGGCATGCCGCTGGTGGTCCACTACGTCGAAGGCGGCAAGCACGCGTGGCTGCTCGGCAAGCGCCAGCTGGCCGCGCTTTTGTCCTGGCTCGACGAAGTCATCGGGGGCGGGTTTCCTCGAGGGGAAACGGAACCCGCCCCCGAGAGCCCCGTCGAGGCGCCTGCGGATCGCCCGAAATACCGAGCCGCCGGCGCACCATGAAAACCGCTCAAAAAGGTGGGGGCCGGGCCACCCGCTGCGACCGGGGCCGGCGGGCCCCGCTCATTTCGGTCCGCCCCCCGTCCCCTGCCCGCCCCCCGGTGTTGTGGCTCCGGGCCGAAGATGCTAAAACTTCCTCGTTCGACTGACTCTCGTCCGCACTCCAGTCCGCTCGGGAACTGTGGCTTGTGCATCCGGCGATGGTCGATTGAGTCGATTTGGTTCGTTGATCCAGTTCCCGATTCCTTGAGGTTTGATTTCTATGGCTCGGAAGATTTACGTGGGGAACCTCCCCTGGTCCACCACGTCCGCCGATCTTGAGGCGATGTTTGCTCCCCACGGTGCCGTGCGTAGCGCCGAAGTGATCTCCGATCGTGAAACCGGACGTTCGCGCGGTTTCGGATTCGTGGAGATGGAGACTGATGACGGCCTGCAGGCTGCTATCTCGGCCCTCAACGGGCAGGAGATCAACGGCCGTCCCCTGACGGTGAACGAGGCCCGTGAACGCACGCCCCGTCCGGGTGGCGGTGGCGGTGGCGGTGGTCGCGGCGGCTACGGTGGCGGCGGCGGTGGTGGCCGCGGCGGCTACGGTGGCGGCGGTGGTGGTGGCTACGGCGGTGGCCGTGGTGGCTACGGTGGCGGCGGCGACCGCTATTAGTCCTCGCCTGATGTTTTCGCATCGCAGCGCGGGGGCCGGTGAAGCATCTTCCCGGCTCCCGCGCGCATGCGGTGTGAATGTTCCCAGTCTCTGTCTTCCCTTTGAATCGCTCACGTAGAAAGTTGCACGGCAGTCACCGATGAGTTTCGCAGGACCCAAGTCGAAGTTCGCCAAAGGCGCCCGCAAGAAGGCCAAGCCCCGCGCGAAGGTGAAGCGGCGCGACCCGATCTTCATCGACGGCGCCCGGCCGCGGCCGATGTACGTCGATTACAAGGACCTCGAACTCCTCGGCAAACTCGTCAATCGCCAGGCGAAGATCATCGGCCGTCGTAAGAGCGGCTGCACCGCAGCCAGTCAGCATGCCGTTACCCGGGCCATCAAGCGGGCCCGGTTCATGGCGCTGCTGCCGTACGTCGGAGAGTGACCGTCCCGGTCGCGACGTCTCGCCCGTCCGGGCCCGCAGCGTGACCTGATGCCTCCGTTCACGACCCGTCGCCGCGTCGAGTTTCGCGACACCGACGCGGCGGGCATCGCCCACTTCTCGGCGTTTTTCTGCTGGATGGAATCGGCCGAGCACGAACTGCTGCGGGCAGTGGGGGTGCGGGTCGTCGATCCAACGCCGGAGGGCGTCGATGCCAGCTGGCCGCGGGTGTCGGCCTCGTGCGACTACACGTCCGCGGTCCGGTTTGGTGACGAGATCGACATCGCCGTCACGGTCACCGTCGGCCGGTCGAGCGCGACCTATGCCTTCGCGTTCTCGCACGCCGGTCGGCCGGTGGCCGCCGGCCGCGTGGTGGCCGTTCGGTGCCTGATGCATTCCGATCTCAAGCCCGAGCCCGTGCCGATTCCCGGCGAGATCGTCGCGCGGCTCGCCGCCTACGGCCCGCAGGCATAGGAGCCGACGTGCTCGAGGTCGCGGGCATCACGAAGACGTATCCATCAGCCGCCGGTGGCCTGCGGGTGCTCGACGAGGTCGCGCTGGCCGTGGAGTCCGGTGGCCAGCTGGCGATCATGGGGCCGAGCGGCTCCGGAAAGAGCACGCTGCTCGCGATCATCGGCGGGCTCGAGGAGCCGACGGCCGGCCGCGTGCGGCTCGACGGCGTCGATCCCTTCGCCGGCGACGCCGCGGCTCGGGCCGCGTTTCGCAACCGGCGGATCGGTTTCGTCTTTCAGGAGCACCACCTGCTGCCGGGCTGCTCCGCGCTCGACAACGTCGTGCTTCCCGCCCTGGCGACGGGCCGCCTGCCGGCCGACGTGGCGGCGCGGGCCCGCCGGCTGCTGGAGCGAGTCGGCCTCGCGGATCGCATGACCCACACGCCCGACGAACTCTCCGGCGGCGAGCGGCAGCGAGTCGCCGTGGCGCGGGCGCTGGTGCTGGCGCCGCGGCTGCTGTTGGCCGACGAGCCCACGGGCCAGCTCGACTCTCGCGCCTCGGCCCAGGTGACGGACCTGCTCGTCGAGCTGGCGGCCGAGTCGGGGGGCATGCTGGTCGTCGTCACGCATTCCGCCGACGTCGCCCGCCGAGTGGGCCACGTGCGGCAGCTCGTCGATGGGCGGCTCCAGCCATGAGCCGACCGCGGACCGGGGCCGTGCGCACGCTGGGCGGCGTCGTGTGGCGGCTGATCGCCGCCTGGGCGCCACAGGTCGCCGCCCTCGCGGCCGCCGCGGCCGTGGTGGCGGCGACGATCGCCGGCGCGCTCGGCGTCGGCGACGCACTGACCCGTGGACTGCGGCAGGTGGCCGGGGAGCGGCTCGGCCGGATCGAGGCCGCGGTCGTGGGCGAGAATTTTTTCACGGCCCGGCTCGTGGACGATCTGATGGCCCGCGCCACGGCAGACGCGGCCGGGCCGCGCGGCCTCGTGCCGGCGATCGTGCTCGAGGTGACCGTCGAGGCCGCGGGCGGCGGCCGCGCCGGCTCGCGGGCCACGCTGCTGGCCTGCGATGATCCCGCGGGCCTCGGCTTCGCGCCGCCGCCTCCGCCGGTCGCGGCCGGCGCCGTGCTGCTCAACGAGCCCTTGGCCCGCGCCATCGACGCCGCCCCAGGCGACCCCGTCGTGCTCCGGTTGTCGCGGCCCTCGAGCGTGCCGGCCGACAGCCCTCTCGGGCGACGGTCGTCGGAGTCCACGGGCCGGCGGCTGCGGGTCGATGCAGTGCTGCCGCCGGTCGGGCTCGGGCAGTTCGCGCTGCGGCCCACGCAGGTCACCGGCCCGCTGGTGGTCGCGCCGCTGGAGACGGCGCGGGCGATGCTCGATCGCGACGATGCGGTGAACCTGTTGTGCGCCGTCTCGGCCCGCGATGGCGACGCGTTCGGCTGGCTTCGCGCCGCCCTCCGGCCGCAGCTCGCCGATCTGGGCCTGACGCTGGCGACCGTCGAAGGCGGTGGGCCGCGGCTCACGAGCCGGCGGCTGATCCTGCCGCCCGAGGTTGATAGCGCCGCCGCGGACGTGCTCGGCCCCGCGGGGGCGCGGCCATCGTTGGCCTTCCTCGCCAACGACATGCGGCCGCTGGATGCCGCCGGCCGTCCCGGGGCGGCTGCGATCCCCTACTCGACCGTCCTCGGGATTGACACCACCGACCATCCGGCCGGCGGGCTCGTGGACGACGCCGGTCGTCTCCTCGCCCTGCCCGCCGCCGACGAGGTCGTCATCGACCGTTGGATGGCAGACGATCTTGCCGCCCAGGGACGCCCCGTCGCGGTGGGCGATCGGCTCGAGATGCGGTTCTTCGCCCCCGAGACCCTCCACGGCCGCGTGGAGGAGACGGCCACGACGCTCCGCATCGCCGGGATCGCGGCGATGCGCGGGGCCGCGGTGGCCCGCGCGCTCGTCCCCGAGGTGGAGGGCATCAGCGACGAGCAGTCGATCGCCGACTGGGATCCGCCCTTCCCCTTCGACGCCACGCGGGTGCGGACCACGCCGCCGCACGACGAGGACGACCGCTACTGGAAGGAGCACGGCACGACTCCCAAGGCGTTCGTGTCGCTGGAGACGGCGCGGCGGATCGCCGGCAGCCGCTTCGGAGGCACCACCGCCTGGCATCTGCCGCCGACGGCGGTGGCCGACGATGCCCTGCGCGAACGGCTGGCGGCGGCTCTGCCGGCCGACGCGCTCGGCCTCCGCGTCCTGCCGCTCCGCGCGGCCGCGATTCACGCCGCCCGGGGATCGACCCCGTTCGGGGGCCTGTTCCTGGCGCTGTCGAGCTTCGTCGTGGCGGCCGGCCTGCTGCTGGAGTGGCTGCTGTTCAGGCTCCTCGTCGCCGCCCGGAGCCGCGACGTGGGCCTGCTGGCGGCCGTCGGCTGGGGGCCACGCCGACTCGCGGCCCTGCTCGTCGGCGTGGCCGGTGGCGCCGCGCTCGTCGGCGCCGCTTGCGGCACGCTCCTCGGACCGCTCTGGGCCCGCGGCCTGCTGGCGGCGCTGGCCCGTGCCTGGGATGCAGACGTCGCGGCCGGCTCGACGCGGGTCTTCGCGGTGGCGCCGCCCACGTTGGCGGCGGGCATTCCCGGCGGCTGCGCGGCGCTGGCTGTGTCGCTCGCGGCTGTCGCCTGGGCGGCGCGGCGGGCCGCGCGGCTTCCACCCAGGGCGCTGCTGCGCGGCGCCGTCGAGTCCCGCGCGGGCCGCCGTGGCAGCCGCTTCGTGACTCGCACGGTCGCGGTGCTGGCGCTCGCGGCGGCAGTGTCCGCGGCCGCCGCCGGCATGCGGTCCGATGCGGCCACGGCCGTCGCGGCCTTCTTCGCGGCCGGCTGCCTGGCGCTCGGCGGGCTGCTCGCCCTGGTCCGCGGCACGCTGGCTGCCGTGCCGAAGCGGCCGCTGGCCGCGCTCTCCGGCCTGGCCCGGCGCGGCGTCGCCCATGCCGCGGGTCGGGGCTTTGCCGTCGCCGCCATCGTGGCGATCGCCGAGTTTCTCGTGGTGGCCGTGTCGGCGTTCGCGGTGCGGCCGCCCGCCGCCGGCGACGATCCGCGCGGGCCGACCGGTGGCTGGTCGCTGCGCGCCGCGTTTGGCACGCCGACATCGGTCGATCCGCTCGACGCCGACTCCGTCACGGCGCTCGGCCTGACCGACGAGGAGCGCCGAGCCGTGGCCGGATGCACGATCGCCCGCCTGCGGTCCAACGGCGGCGACGACGCCAGCTGCACCAACCTCTACGCCGCGGGACGGCCGATCGTGCTCGGAGTGGGGCCGGCGTTCGTCGCCCGCGGCGGCTTCACGTTCCTCGCCCACGTGCCGTTGCCCTCCGGCCAGACGAATCCCTGGACCCTGCTCGACGGCCCGTCCGCCGGTCCGGTACCCGCGATCCTCGACCAGGCCACGGCCCAGTGGGGGCTGAAGATCGGCGGCGTGGGCGCGCGGTTTACGGTGGCCGACGATGCCGGCCGGCCCGTGGAATGTGAGATCGTGGGCCTCCTCGCCCCGGGTATCCTCCAGGGCTCCGTGATCGTGTCGGAACGGAACTTCGAGCGGATGTTTCCCGCGCGGTCTGGCTACGGCATGGCCTTGGTGGACGATCGCGGTGTCGATCCCGCGAGCCGCTCCATCGCGCGGGCCGGGCTGGCGCGGGCCTGGGTCGATGCGGGGCCGTCGTTCACGTCCACCCTCGACCGCCTCCGCAGCCTGATGGCCGTGCAAAACACGTTCCTCGCCGCCTTCCAGGCGTTGGGCACGCTCGGCCTGCTATTGGGCACGGCCGGTGTGGCCGCGGTTCAGTGGCAGGGCGTGCTCGATCGGCTCGGCCCCCTTTCGCTGATGCGGGCGGTCGGGTTTTCGCCGGCGCGGATCCGGCTCCTGCTCGTGCTGGAGACGCTCGTGACCGTCGGCCTCGGGCTGGCAGCGGGCGCCATGGCGGGCTGCCTGGCGGTGGCCCCGGCCCTGGCGAGCGACATGGCCCGCCTGCCACTCGGCTGGATCGCCGTCACCTGCTGCCTGACGTTGGCCACGGCCGTCGCCGCCAGCCTCGCCGCGGCCACCTGGGCCGTGATCCCGGAGCGCCCCGGCGCGACGCCTTCTGGCTAGGCCGCGGTCAGTTGGCTGCGGCCGGCTCGGCGGGGATCTGGCGGATCAGTTTCTGCACCTCGGCGGCCGGCACGAGCGCCATGCCCTGGCCCTGCGTCCTGCTCAGCCGCGCCGCGCCGATGCCCAGCAGCTTGCCGTCGAGCGTGAACATCGGGCAGCCGCGGACCACGTTGGTTCCCAGGTAGAAGGGCCGCGGCCGTTCGATCACCGCCGACACCTGCCCGGGCATCATGGCCGAGTCGTTGTTGAAGAGATCGTCGAGCCGCGTCACCGATACCGTGTAGTCGGCCACCTGCGACGTGCCCGCGGCGGTGACGTCGACGGGGTCGAAGGTCACCCCCTTGGCCTCCGGGGCGTCGGCCTTCGGCCGCACGAACGCGAGGTCGAGATCGGTGTCCTTGAAGACCATCGTGGCCGGAATCTCGGTGCCGTCGCCGAGGATGATTTCCAGCTCCTTGATCGTGGCCGACGCATCGACCTTGATCGGGCCCTGCGGCGAGTTGCCCTCGCGGCCATCGATGAGCCGCGACGGGTCGATGGCGCTCAGCGAGAGCACGACCAGGCCGTTCGCGTCGACGACCGTGCCGTCGGCGCGGACCTTGTCCTCGCGCTCGGGGAGGTTGAGGCCCGGCCGGGCCGCGGCGGAGAGCCGGATCTGGGCCACGCCGGTGACCTTCACGATCGAATCCTTGTTGGCGTTGAAGACCTTGCGGGCCAAGACCGGCACCGATTCTTCGGCCCGGACGGCGAACGGACCGCAGGCCAGGGCGACGGAGGCCAGGGCGACGAGCAAGCAGAGGACGGATCGGTGCATGATGCGGGCCCGCGGGGCGGGTTCCTCGAGGAGGCGGGCCGGATCGGAAGCGGCGGCCCGCGGGAAAAGGTTTACCAGCGCGGCTCGACTTCGGCGAACCCGCTGCCCACGCCGCGGCGGATGAAGAACACGACGTGCCTGGGCTTCGTTTCGCGGAAGCCTTTCAGGAGCTTCTCGGCCTCCGCCACCGTGCGGACCACCTGCCCGTCGATGGAGACGACGATGTCGCCGGGGCCAATTCCCGCCAGGGCCGTCCAGCCGTTGGGCTGCACCGCGCTCACCCGCACGCCCGGCGCGTCCACCGGCAGCTGCTCCGCGATCCGCTCGGCGAGGGGCAGCTCGCGGACCGTGAACTCGAAGGTCTCGTCCTTGAAGGTGTCGAGGTCGCCCGTCGCCGCGGGAGTCGCCGCGAGCGCCGCCTTCACCATCAGGGGCTCACCGCCGCGCAGTCCGTCGAAGGTGATCTCGGTGCCCACCGCATACGGCAGGATCAGGTTTTCGAACACCTCCGTGTCGGCCGGGCTGTTGGCCGGGATGACGCGGCCGTCGAGCTTGAGGAGCAGATCGCCGACCCGGAGGCCGGCCGTGGCCGCCGGTGACTCGGGGACCACGTGCGTCACGCGGACGCCCTTCTTGCCGGCGATGCCGAGGGCCTCGGCGATCTCGCGGGTCAGCACCTGCGTCTGCACGCCGAGCCAGGGGCGGACGGGCTTGCCCACGCGGTCGCTCTCCGACGGCGGGCCGATCTTCGCCACGGTCACCATCTGCTCGGCGTCGCGGACGAACGTCACCAGCGTCGGCACCGGCTCCTTCGTCTTCCCACTGATGGCCGTCACAACCCGCACGAGATCGGCCGTGCGGGCGATCGGCTCGGCCCCGAGCTGCGTGATGATGTCTCCGCCGCGGAGGGCGGGCTTGGCCTCGGCCGCACCGCCGCCGTTGCGGACGCCGACCACGATCGCGCCGTCGGTGTTCGGCCGCTTCCGCTCCAGTGCCACGACCTTGGTGACGTCGCGGGCGGTCAGCCCCATGGGCTGCAGTTCCACCTCCTTGGGCAGCGAGGGCTCGCGGATCGCCGTGGTGACCGTCCATTCGCGGGCCACGCCGTCGCGGCTCCCCTTGACCACGACGTTCGCGGCCACCGGCACTCCGAACACGAGCCGATTGAAGGCCGGCAGGTCCTCGGGCGATCGGGCGGCGGGGATCGCCGTGCCGTGGAACGACGTGATCAGGTCCCCGGGCTTGATGCCGGCCTTCTCGGCCGGTCCGCCCGGCAGCACCGAGCCCACCACCACGCCGGCATCGGCGGTCATCGATTTCATCAAGGGCTGCACGCCCATGCCGACCCAGCTGCGGGCCACGCTCCCCTTGGCGATGATCTCTTCCGCCACCGCCTGGGCGATGTTCGCGGGGATCGCGCCGCCGAGGCTGCCGACGCCGATCTCGTTGACGCCCACGATCTCGCCGTCAAGGTTCACCAGCGGCCCGCCGGAGTTGCCGGGGAAGATGATCGCGTCGTGGCCGATCCAGCGGATCAGCTCGCCCACGCTCTCACCGTCGATCTGCAGCGCGCCTCCAGGGGGGATGAGGGCCAGGTTCGAGACGATGCCCTGCGTGACGCTCTGCGACAGGCCGGCAGGGCTGCCCATGGCGAGGACGACGTCGCCGATCCGGAGCGTGTCGGAGTCGCCGAAGGCGGCGCAGGGCAGCGGAGTCGCCGGGTCGCGGCGGGCCGCCGGGTCGATCTTGAGGATCGTGAGGTCGGAGAGGGCGTCGGTGCCGACGAGCGTCGCCGGCAGCTCCTCGCGGTTGGTCATCCGCACGGTGATCCGGCTGCCGCGGCCGGCGACATGGTGGTTGGTGACGATGTAGCCGTCGGGACTGATGATCGCGCCGGAGCCGGTGCCGCGCGACTTCTGCATCCGGCCCGAGCCGCCCGACTCCATGACGACGTCGATGCGGACGAGCGTCGGGTAGACCCGATCCACGGCCTTCTGGATCCGCTCGCGGATGGCGGCTTCGCGGGCCGCGGCGGGAGGCTCGTCAGCCTGGCAGACGGCCGGGCCGATGGCGGGGCAGAAGGCGGCCAGCGCGAGGCCGACAGCCAGCCGCAGACGGTGCGGCGCGTGGCGCAGGGACACGGGGCCAGGATGATGCATGTTGGGGGGCGCTCCGGGGCGGACGTAGACTACGTCTTGGTGGCTTCGCACGCCATCGGGCTGCGGATTCGAACGGCTCTCATCACCGCCCCGGATGGGGTGGGCGGCTGCATGTTCGAAACGCTCGGTATCAAACGCCCACGCGAGCGGGCAGGCCCGCGAGGTCCGCGGCCGAGAGGTCGGCGATCGAGTTCACGATCATGTCGGGCCGGTAGGCGAAGGCGGCGAGGTCTTCGCGACGTGTGCCCCCGGAGAGCACGAGAATCGTGCGGTAGCCGAGCTGCACGCCACCGAGGATGTCGGTCTCCATCGTGTCGCCGATCATCGTCGTCCGCGACGCGTCGAGGCCGAGCTCCTTGCGGGCCGCCCGCATCATTACCGCACTCGGCTTGCCCGCGCTGAAGGCCTTGCGTCCGGTCGCGGTTTCGATCATGGCCACGATCGCGCCGCAGCCGGGCCGGATGCCGCCCTGGGTGGGGCAGTTCGGGTCGAGGTTCGTGGCGATCAGCCGGGCGCCGTTCATCACCATCCGGATCGCCGTCTCGACCATCTCGTAGGTCACCGCCCTGCCCTCCCCGACCACGACGTAGTCGGGATCGTGGTCGACGATCGCATAGCCGTTTTGGTGGAGGGCATTGAGCAGGCCCCCCTCGCCGATCACGTAGGCGGTGCCCCCCGGCTTCTGCGTGGCGAGGAACCGGGCCGTGGCCATCGCACAGGTGAAGATGTGCGATTCCTCGGCGGGGATGCCGAGGCGACGGAGCTTCGTGGCCACGTCGCGGCGGGTCCGCTGGCTGTTGTTGGTGAGAAAGAAGAACGGCAGTTCGAGGGCCAACAGATCGGCGATGAACCGGTCGGCCCCGGGGATGAGTTCGCTGCCCCGATAAATCACCCCATCCATGTCGATGAGGAAGCCGTGCGGGGCGGCGGACGGCAGGAAAACGGAATCGGGGCAGCCGGCGGGCGGGTGCGATGGCATGGTGCGGCTCCGGGAGAGGGGGGCGGCCGGTCGCTGTGGATCGGTCGGCACGGAGCCGCCTGCAGCGTGCTTCGAAAGTATGCCCCGGCCGCGGACCGAACGCCAACCCGCTCGGCCGAGGAATCTGCCTTTGCCCGGCGGGCGGCCGCGTTGCTACCGTGCCGCCATGAACATCGCCGTCATTCTGCCGCGTTGGGTGGGCGACTCCTGCATGGCCACGCCCCTGCTCCGGGGCCTGCGTGGCCACTTCGGTCCGCGGGCGCGGATCACGGGCGTCATGCGGCCGATCATCGCCGAGCTCCTCGACGGCACCGAATGGCTCGACGGCACGATCCTCTACGACCGCCACAAGAAGGATCCCGCGCTGGGATTCACGGTCGCCGCCCGGGCGCTTCGCGCGCTGCGTCCCGACGTCACGCTCGTGCTCCCGGGGTCGCTCTCGGCGGCCGCGCTCGCCTTTCGCGGTGGCGGGCGGAGCCGCGTGGGATTCGCCGGCACTTTTCGTCGGTTGCTGCTCACCGACGTGCTCCCTGTGCCGCGGTCGGGCCGCACGCGGCAGCTGCCTCCGCCGCCCGTCGTCTACCTCGCGATCGGCGCCGCGATCGGCCTGCCGCCTCAGTCGCTCCAGCTCGAGCTGGCCACGACCCGCGCGGACGAACGCCGCGCCGAGGAGGTGCTCTCGACGCTCTTTCCCGGCCACGATCCCGGCGGTGGCGATCCGCTCGTGGTGCTCAACGACAACAGCGCCAGCGGCACCGCCCGGGCCTGGGGTGCGGAGCGGCATGCGGCCCTGGCGCGATTGCTCGTGGAGCGGGTACCCGGCGTGTGCGTGCTCGTCCACTGCGGCCCGGGCGACCGGGATCCGGCGCGGGCGATCGTGTCCCAGGCGGCCCATCCGCGTGTGGCCGGCCTCGGCGACGTCGCGGAGTTGCCGCTCGGCCTTTCGAAGGCCGTGTATCGGCGGGCGGCCCTGTCCGTTTCATCCGACAGCGGGCCGCGGCACATTGCGGCCGCCTTCGGCGTGCCCACCGTCGCGCTCCTCGGCCCCACCGACCCGCTGCTGGGCCGATCCGACGAGACCCGCTGCGTCGAGGTGCGCAAGCCCCTCGTCTGCTCGCCGTGCAACGAGGCGGTCTGCCCGCTCGGCCACCACGATTGCATGCGGCTGATCACGGTCGAGGAGGTGGGCCAGGCCGCGCTCGAGACGCTGGCCCGTCACGGTCACGTCCTGTAGCGGCGGTCTCTGACCGCCGGAAAGCGGGTCAGCCTTCCTGATACGGTGCGCACTTGATCCTCGAGCGTTCCGTCCCAGAAGCACCCGGCGGAAGCCGGGGGCTTCTGGGACTCTCGTCACGCCCGATTTCCGTTCCACCATCGGGGCCAAAGCCGACGGTGCGCAAGGATCAAGTGTGAGACTGGCGCTCCAGGGGACGGCAGGGCACGGTAGTATGATTGGTCCACTCCCGGAGGTTTCCCGATGCAATTTTTCGGCATGCTCGCCGCCATCGCGCTCACGGCCCTCTGCTGGGGCGCATATGGACCGGTCCTTCACTTCGGCCGCGAGGCGATGCATTCGAGCCTGCGGCCGTTCATGTGCGTCGGGGCTGCCTACTTCTTCATCGCCGTGCTCGTCCCGGCGCTGCTGCTCGCCCGCGGCGGCGAACGCGGTGGCTGGACGACGAAGGGCGTGGTCTGGAGCCTGCTCGCCGGGGTGGCCGGCTCGCTCGGGGCCCTGGGAGTGATCCTGGCGCTCGGCTTTGGCGGCCGGCCGATCTACGTGATGCCGCTGGTCTTCGGCGGCGCGCCCGTCGTCAACACGCTCCTCTCGGCCTTCATGAACCGCGCCTTCGGCCAGCTCAAGGCGCCGTTTTTGGCCGGTCTGCTGCTCGTGGTGACCGGGGCGGTGACGGTCCTCGTCTTCAAGCCGCAGTCGGCGCCGCCGAAGCCGGCCGCCATGGCTGAAGCGGCGGCGGGAGCGGCATCGCCGGCGGCGACGCCCACGCCGGCCCCTGAGAAGAAGGTCGAACGCTTCGTGGAAATCCTGCTGGCCACCGCCCTGGCGCTGTTCTCGTGGGGCGGCTACGGCCCCGTGCTGCATCGTGGCCAGGCGGCGATGGGGGGCAGCCGCCTGCGGCCGCTGCTGTGCATCGGCATCGCCTACTTCCTGATCGCGGTGCTCGTGCCGCTGGCCCTGCTCGTGCCGATGGGCGACACCGGCAACTGGGGTCTCGGCGGCGCGGCGTGGAGCCTGGCGGCCGGCGGGCTCGGTGCGGTCGGCGCCCTGGGCACGATCCTGGCCTTCAACTGCGGCGGCAAGCCGTTCACCGTGATGCCGGTGGTGTTCGGCTGCGCGCCGGTGATCAACACCCTGACCACGCTCGCGCTGGCCCATACGCCGACGAGCGCCATCAGCCCGTTCTTCCTCGCCGGGATGCTCGTGGTCGCCGTCGGGGCCGCGACGGTGCTCGCCTTCGGGCCCCGTGGCCACGCGCCTGCCAAGCCGGCATGATGCGGAGGGCTGACGCCCTCCGCGGATCACTCCGCGAGCGACACGCGGATCACTTCCTTGTCGTTGCGGACGATGAGCGACTGGTTCGCGTAGGCTGGCGGGCACCACACGACCGGCCGGCCGAAGGCCGCGTTCGTCGGCTCGATGATGTGAGCCCGGGAGAGTTCCTCGTAGCCCTGCGGCGTGAGCCGCGCGATCACCAGGTCGCCTGTTTCCGTGAACAGGAAGAAGCGGTCGCCGTGCCGCGTGATGAACGCCGTCCCCGAGCCCGCGGGCCGCGGGCCCAGCGGCCCGCCGCCGCGCCACGCGAAGTCGCCCTCCGGCACCCGCATCGCCCGTAGTTCGCCGCTCTCGTGGAACCCGTAGACGAGGCCGTCGGCCACGAACGGCTGCACGTTCACCGCCGAGATGCCCTGCTTGGGCTTGTTCCGCCACACGACCTCCACGCCTGGCGTGTCGCCGCGGAGTTTGAGGAGCAGGTTTTTCCCCTGATAGCCGCCGATGTAGAGATGCTCGCCGACGCGGACCGGCGTCATGATGATCGAGCCGTTGTCGGCGTTGTAGGGCGTCTCCCAGAGGATCTTGCCCGTCGCGGGCTCGACGGCGTAGACGCCGTCAGGCTTCGCTAACAGCAATTGCCGCACGCTCGCCGCCTCGATGATCGACGGTGGCACGTAGCCCTGCTCCGGCGCCCTGCCCGCCCGCCACACCTCGCGGCCGGTCGCGAGATCGAACGCGGCGGCGTGGGCCACGTCGGTGCCGACCACGCATACGAGCCGGTCGCCCTCCACGAGCGGGTGGCTCGCCCAGCCCCAGAGGGCGGCCTTGGTCGCGTAATCCTTTTTCAGGTCGCGCGACCAGACGATCTTTCCGGTCGCCGCCTCCAGGCAGAAGAGATCGCCCTCCGCGCCCAGCGTGTAGACGCGGCCGCCGTGGACCGTCGGCGTGCACCGCGGGCCGGCCGGATAGGCGATCGTGTAGGTCACCGGGTACTCGTGCTTCCAGAGCACGCGGCCCGTGGCCTCGTCGAGGCACAGCACCCGCTCCGTGCCGGTGGACGTCTTGCGCTCGAAGTTCGCCACCTTCACGTCGGCATCGGTGACGTAGTCGGTGACGAACACGCGGCCGGCGGCCACCGCGGCCCCTGCGTAGCCGCCCGCCACCGGCGTCCGCCACAGCACCTTTGGCCCCGCGGCGGGAAACGCCGCCACGATGCCCTGCTCACGCCACACGTTGTCACGACGTGGCCCCATCCACTGCGGCCAGTCATCGGCCCTGACGGCGGCGGGCAGGGCCGCGCAGATGGCGACGCAAAGGGCGATCGGCAGATCGTGAAACGGTCGCATGCGTGAGGCTCCGGGGGGCGGTCGGTCTTTCCCTGGGCAGCGTACCCGGTTGCCGGGAATCGCGTCATCTCGCACCACGGCTCACGTGCCGCGGGTGTCGCCGAACCAGGCGATGTGGTGCCGGGGGGCGAGGTGGAAGCCGCGCTGCCGCGCCGCGGGCTCGAGCCAGGCGGCCGTGGCCGCCAGCCGGGCCGGATCGCGGCCCTCGGGCATGAGGAACACGGCGTCGGGCTCGACGGTCGCCCCGGCCTGTGCAAGGTCGTCGAGCCACGTGCACGCCTCGGCGAGGTCCGCCGGTGAGCCGATCACGAACTTCAGCTGGTGCGGGGCCTGCATCAGGGCGGTGAGCACGTCGTCGCGCCGCCGCGCCGCCTCGTGGCGGGCGGCCCAGGAGCCGGCGCGGGCCGCCGACGGCGTGGAGGACGCGAGCTTCGGGCTGATGGAGAGGAAGTCGGCGATCACGGCCGGAGCGGCGACGGGGAGCACGCTGCCGGCCGTCTCGATCGTGACGTGCACGCCGGCGTTGCGCAGCCGCCGGCAGAGGTCGGGCACGTCGGCGAGGATCAACGGCTCGCCGCCGGTGACGACCGCGTGCCGCAGGCCGAGCGCGGCGACCGCAGCGAGCACGTCGTCCACCGTGCGCTCCGTGCCCTCGGGCGCCCACGACGTGAACGGCGTGTCACACCAGCTGCAACGCAGGTTGCAGCCGCTGGTGCGGACGAAGGTGCTCGGCGTGCCGGCGTACCGCCCCTCCCCCTGCAAAGACGCGTAGATCTCCGAGATGCGCATTCGCGTCGCTCCGCGCTCACGCCCAGCGGGCGGGATCGAGCCGTGGGTCGGCGGCACCGATGGCGGCGAAGCCCGCGGCCCGCAGCAGACACGAGTCGCACGCGCCGCAGGGCCGGCCGTCGGCGGCCGGGTCGTAGCAGCTCGTCGTCAGTCCGTAGTCGAGGCCGAGGTCCAGGCCGAGGCGGATGATGGCGGCCTTGGAGAGCGATTGCAGCGGCGCGAGGATCCGCGTCGGCCGCCCCTCGACGCCCGCCTTCGTGGCCAGCGCCGCCAGCCGCTCGAACGCGGCCACGAACTCGGGGCGACAGTCGGGGTAACCGCTGTAGTCGACGGCGTTGACGCCGAGCACGATCGCCTCGGCGCCGCGGGTCTCGGCCATCGCCAGGGCGAGGGCCAGAAAGACGGTGTTGCGGGCGGGCACGTAGGTCGGGGGAATGCCGGCGGCGATCGCGGCGTCGTCGCGGCCCTTGGGCACCGGGATCGCCGTGTCCACAAGCGCGCTGCCGCCGAAGGCGGCCAGGTCGATGGGGAGGACGACGTGGTCGCGGATCCCGAGGGCGCGGGCCACGCCGCGGGCGGCGTCGAGCTCCACCCGGTGCCGCTGGCCGTAGTCGATCGACAGCGCGGCGAGCGAAAATCCCTGGCCGGCCGCCCAGGCCGCGGCCGTGGCCGAATCGAGGCCGCCGGAGAGGAGGACGACTGCCGAGCGGCCGGGAACGGCGGAGGGTTTCGTCGCGGTCGGGTTCATGGCACACTCTGCAGCATCATGACAAACCTCAAGCCGCCTTCCCGCGACCAGCTCGAAACGTTTGCGAACCAGTTTCCGGGGCGCGACTACGTGATCGAGCACATCTGCCCCGAGTTCACGAGCATGTGCCCGAAGACCGGCCAGCCCGACTTCGGCACGCTCACGTTCCGCTACGTCCCCGACAAACTGTGCGTGGAACTCAAGAGCCTCAAATTGTACCTCCAGGCCTTTCGCAACGAAGGCATCTTCTACGAGAACGTCACCAACCGGATCCTCGACGATCTCGTGGCGGTGCTCCACCCCCGGCGGATGACGCTCCTCGCCGAGTTCACGCCCCGCGGCGGGATCCGCTCGCGGATCGCCGTCTCCCACCCCGCCGCCGACCATCTGGCGGGTTTTTAGGCGGCTCACACGTGATCCTCACGCACCGTCGGTTTTGGCCCCCGACGGTGGAAGCGTGAAGAGGATCCCAGAAGCCCCCGGCGGGAGCCGGGGGGTGACGGGCTGCGCCGTGAAGACGGGGCGCCCCGCGGGTTTTGGGAGCACGCGGGAAGTCGATCCACAAGCGCACGGAGTGGATCGCGTCACCCCCGGGCTTCCGCCCGGGGCTTTTGAGAGGAACGCGCGAGCATCACGAGTGAGCGGTAGGAAGCGACTCGAATCTGGAAGGCGCGGGGATCGGCGTGAGGATGCGGAGCGTGGCGTGCGGCCGCCAGCGACGCAACTCATGCCGTCCCCAAGCCGGTTTGGGCGACGATGCGAAGGCACACCGAACGGTTCGTGGCTACAATCCCCTGGCTGTCCAACGTCCGCCCGCCCAGGAACCTCGTCCCATGCCGCAGCCACATGTCCTGCTCTCTGCCCTCGCCGACGAGGCCGCCTTTCACCTCACCGCCGTGGAGCAGTTCTCGGCGCTGGCCGCGCTGGGCCTGGAGTACTACAGCCTGCGGTTCATCGACGTCGGCAAGGGCGTGAAGAACGTCATGAAGCTGTCGCTGGCGGAGATCCAGAAGATCCGTCACCTGGAGGATGAATACGGCCTCAACGTCGCGTCGATCGCATCGCCGATCGGCAAGGTGAAACTCCTCGACAAGGCCGACGGCACGAACAACGCCTACGTGCCCTTCAAGCAATATCTCGCCAAGGACGTGGCCAAGGCCTGCGAACTGGCCCATGCCTTCGAGACGAAACTGATCCGCGGGTTTTCCTTCTACGCGCCCCGGGACGACCGGCCCGAGGACCACCTGGAGCAGACGGTGGACCAGCTCGGCAAGATCGCCGAGGCCTGCCATCGCTCCGACCTGACGTTCGGCCTGGAGGTGGAGGGCAATCTCGTCGGCCGCTCGGGCCGGCTGGTCGCGGAGATTCATCGGCGAGT
>JBIJCJ010000164.1:0-8097 GCA_044344765.1 Pirellulales bacterium
AGGGCGAAGCCGAGCGGATCGATCTTCTGGTGACACGACCTGCAGGACGCCCGCTCGCGATGGATCTCGAGCTGCTCGCGGACCGTTTTCTGATCCAGGTCCGCCACGGCATTCGCGATCTCTCCCACGTTCTCCGGCGGCGGCGGCGGCGGGTCGTCGAGGATGTTTTCCAGGATGAACATGCCCCGGCTGACGATCGAGGTGCGAACGCTGCTGGAAGTCAACTTGAGGATGCTGGCCTGTCCGAGCAGCCCCCCACGCACGCCGAACTTCGGGACGTGCTGTCCGGCGATCGGTACCTTGCGCCACGAGGAAAATGGCCGCCCGGCCTCTTTGCCGGAGAACTTGCCGGCTCCGTAGAAACTGGCCAGCCGCCCATTGAGCATCACCCAATCGCTGTCGAGAAACAGCCCGATGCCACCGTCGGACCGCAGCACCTCGTGAAAAAAGCGGAGCGTTTCCTGGACCATCGACCGCCGGAGACGATCGTTGTATTCGTACAGATCCTGGTCGGGCTCGTTGAGCCCGATGTTGTACAAGTGCAGCCACTGGGAGGCGAAGTTGGCGCTCAACTCGGAGGCGAACGGATGGTCGAGCAGACGGCGGACGTGCCGGCTGAGAACGGCCGAGTCGGCCAGTTCGCCCCGATCAGCCGCCGATCGCAACTCCTCGTCCGGCGACGAAGACCAGAGAAACAGACTCAGGCGGGTCGCCAGTTCGTGGGGCGGGAGCGGCGTCCCTGGCTTCCGGTCGGCGGGTGCGTTGCAGGCGAACAAGTGCCTGGGGGAAAGATAGGCGGCGCAGACCGCGGACCGCAGAGAGCCGCGGAAGTCGTTCGTTCGCGTGAAGTTGCGATCGAAGACGCCCAACAACACGTCGAGGTCCGCCTCGGCGACCGGCCCCCGATACAGTCGGGGAAGGAGTTTGGACAGGCAGGCCTTGGCCGTCGCGCGGGCGTCCGCTCCATCGGCGAGGCGGCTGGGAACCAAGGACGATGACGGATCGACCAGCGGGTACGGGCCTTCGACCTCCAGGTAGTCAACGTCCACGAAGAACGGGTAGTAGGCCTCGACTTCCTCGCGCGGCGGCACCACTGCCGGCTTGCCATTCTGCGGCGGCACTTCGAGCGGAGCCTTTGCCGTTCTGGGCCGAGCGGCACTCGCAAACCGAAAGTCGAAGGTCAAACCGGCCTTCGCCACGGCCGCGGCAACCTCCCCGGACGTCCGAAAGTCGTCGAACTCGAGCACCACCCAGTCGCCCGGCTTCAGGGCGACCGACCGATCAGGATTCTGGAACAACAGCCGCGGCACATCTTCGTCCCACTCGTACATGCCATCGCCGTGATGATCCCGCACATCGTTCACGCCGACATAAAAATGGCTGCGATTGAAATACCGGGCACGCACCTCTGTCGGCTCGACTCCGTCGGCGAACCGCAGCCGGCAGCGGATCCGCACCTTGTAGCGGCCCGTGGCACCGACGGCAGGTGTCGGGACGCCCCCCACGTTCTTCCCGATCGAATCCGAAATCGTCAGGCTGTCTTCGTTGATGAGCGGCAGCCCTCCACGTCGCTCCAGCTGCAACTGGGCGACTTTACCGCCCCAGATGACGTCGTCCCGCGCTGCCAAGACGTTTGGAAAGAACGACCGCACGGCCGCCTTGACTTCTTCCGCGGTTCGCTGCGGCGGCTCCGCCCGACCTGCGAGCTGCCAGGTGAGATCGAAAGCCGGCACCGACTGTTCCGCCTGCTCCGCCGTGTGGAGAAAGAATCGTTCACCGAGCCCCTCGTAGAACGACCGCTCCTTGTCGGTGTAGCGGCTGCCGAACTTGAGCCGCCACCGCTGCGGCGCGTAGTCGTCCGTGATCAGGGCCAGATGGCGATCGACGAACTGTTGATACTGCTCGAGCAACAGCGCCGACTGACCGAGCCCCGCACCGACGGTATCGAAGCCGTCGACCCGCCCTTCGTCGGGCAGCAGCTCGACGAACGAAGGCAGGTTGTAGAGAGTGCGATCGACACCCAGCGTGTCGAGCAGATCGTTTTGCAGCTCCTCGCGGTTCAATCGCCGGGCAAAGGCCCCTGCGTACCGATTGCCGCTGTCATCGACGACTTTGTCGAGAAGATTCTTGAGGGCCGAGACGACCGAACTGCGCTCTTCGGCCGACGGCTGCGCCGCGTCCTGGGGCGGCATCTTGCCCCGGGAAAGCTGCCGATAGACCGCCTCGTAGGCCCGCGTATCGGGGGCACCCGCGGCCTGCTGCGGCTTGTTCAGCAGCGTTTCGATGCGGAAGCCCCCTTCCGCGGCGCCTTCGGCGTGGCACTCACTGCAGTGCTTGCGGAGAAATGGCGGCACTTCCTTCGGCAGAGCCTCGGCCAACGCCGACGGAAGGCTCCCGCACGGGAGGGAAATCCAGCTCACGAGCAGGAAGACGCTCGTTGCCGAGCAACGGCCGCTGCCGAATCGCCGACGAAACCGGGATGCGAGTGTGCTCATACAGAATAGTATATGACACTTTTGTGCCGTCGGTTACGGCCAAGAGGCCCGCGGCCGTGCCGGGGCCATGAACGTTCAGGAACTACGCCTTTTCTGCCCCCCAGCACCGGTTCATGCAAAGGGACTGGCGGCGAATACAGTCCCGGCATGGTTTTTGCCCGCAAAACCCCCGTGCCGCGTGATGGGCGGCTTTCGCTGCCTCCTACCTGCGGCCGGGCGGGAAGAGTCCGTGAGCCCCGGGGACGCCCCCCGCGGGAATGTCGAATGGGCGTAACTCGCAAATCTCGCACCGCAGTTCGGCCAGACTGCCTTCCATGCCCGGCAATTGGTTTCCGGTTTTTCTGGTTTGGCGGTCCCGTTCCTTGAAGCCCGAGGCGCGAGCCGAGGGAATGCGGAGCGGTTTCCGGTGAAGCGACGCGTATTCCCTCAGCTTGCGCTTCGGGCTTCCCGGCAGCGGGGCTGGCGTGGCCGCATCGGCAACGGCGACGCTTCTCGGGCGCCGAGCGGATCGGACACGACTTCACAGCATGCTGGCTGGTCCGGTGACGCTGGAAAAGTGGCCCATCGCGACAGCCGTGCTGACGGCGCTTCGCGAGATTTGCGAGTTACGCCCAATCCAAAAAGCCCCTCGGCGTTGCCTGCGGTCGATCAAGTGGACAAAGGCCAGGGAGGGCTTTGGCCACGGAAAGTCAGCAGACGGTGGAACACGTCTGACCGAGCAGGATGCGAAGGTCATCGACCCAGGCAACCCTCGGCGTTGCCTGCGGTCGATCAAGTGGACAAAGGCCAGGGAGGGCTTTGTCCACGGAAAGTCAGCGCGACAGCAGCATGAGGTCGCGAGTCGCTGCTGCGGCGCCGCGGCCGAAGAACACCCGCAGCCCACCGGCCGTGGACACGAGCGGTCCGAGAAACGGCTGCGGATCCGCGCAGGCCGCGATCGGCCAGCGGCCCGTCTCGCGGCCCGTCGCCGGATCGAGCCGGACGAGCACGGCCACGCGGCCCTGCTCGCCGCCGACCGGCTCCCGCACGGCCGCGATCACGCCCTCATCGCCGACGAGGCTCGCGTCGAGCAGTTCGGCGGGACCGTACCGCCAGGCCACCTTGCCCGTCGCCGCATCGACGCCGATCAGGTCGGCGGCGGCCGGCTGAGCCGATCCCGCGGATGCCACCCCCCCGATCCGTTCGACGACGAGCCGACCCCCGGCGATTCCGCGGATCCGGCTCACTGCCACGTCGTCGAGCCGCCAGAGCACGCGGCCACTCGCGGCGTCGAGCGTGCTGATGCCCGGCACGCCCGGCTGCACGATATGGAGCCGGCCGTCGCGGGCCGCCGGCGGCGCGTGGGCCACCAGCGCCGCAAAGCCGTCGACCTTCGGCGGCAGCCAGGTCTCGCGACGAACCCAGCGCACGCGGCCCCGCTCGTCGCAGGCGATCACCGCCCCGGAAGCGGTGATGACGAGGCCGGAGTCAATGTCGGCAAGCTGGCACCGGCTCGGGCTGGCGAACGTCACGAGCGGCATCTCGCGGAGCACCCTGCCCGTCGCCGCGTCGAGCCAGGCGATCGCGAGCGGGAACGCGTCCTCAACCCTGCGGGAGACGCAGACCGCGAGCGTGCCGCCCGCGGCCGGCAGCGGATCCGACGCGAACTGTCTGTCGGACGTCGATGGCAATTCCCAGGCCACCGCGCCGTCGGCACGGTCGATGGCCGCGATCGCGGGCCCCGCCTTGCGGAGCCGCCGCACGTAGACCCGCTCGGCATCGGCCACCGGCCGCATGGCGGTCCCCTGCCAGTCCTGACCGGCGCCTGAGTCGCCGCCGAGGCCGGCCCGCCACTGCATGGCACCGGTCTCGGGATCGTGGCTCGCCAGCTGGAACTGGTTCGACACGAGCAGGCGGTCGTCGAGCGGCAGCACGGCGATCTGCCGGGCCACCCCGTCGATCGCATGCGGCGGCCAGTCGACGCCCCCCTTGGCGATGGCGGCGGGAAGACCGGCCGACTTGCCGCCGCTCTCCCCTGCGAGTCGGTCCTGCGCCGTGGCGGTGATCGCCGTCGCCTTGTCGAGCGCTGGCGGGCGTGGGACGGCGGAACCCGCCGACGGCCCGCCGAGCTGGCGGGCCAGATCGATCGCCGCGCGGGTTCTCTTCCGCAGCTCGGCGTCGTCATCGGGGATCGACGCCGCGGCGGCCTCGTAGTGCCGCAGCGCCACGGCGAACCGGCCGGCGGCCAGGCACCGTTCGGCGAGCCAGACATGCGCCCGCGCCGCCGCCGCGGTGCCGTGGAACTGCACCGTCGTCGCCTCCACGGCCCCTTCGTCGGCGGCGGCCGTCGCCTCGAGCACGCGGAGGCCGGCGATTCGCTCCCGATCCTGCCGCATCGCCTCCAGAAGCCGCGGCTCGTCCTGCATCACCGTCGCCACCGCCAGCGGCAGCGACATGAAGAGGTCGGTGTCGCGGCGATCCCGCATGAGGTCGACCTGTCCGCCGGCGACCGCCGCATCGATCAGCCGGCAGGCCTCCTGCATGTCATCACCGTCGAGGGCCGCGTTCAGCTCCGCCTCCACGATCACGGCCTCCCTGCCTTGCGCGACGAGCAGCGGCGGCCGCCACTCCGCGGCGACGGCCGTCGGCGCGTCTTCGATCCGACTCTTGGCCACGGCGGTGGCCCAGGCAAAGAAGGCTTCGTTTCTCGGCTGGGAAGAGAACCCGAAGAACGCGAGCTTCTCGGCCAGGCTGGCGACGGCGTTCCACTCGCGGCTGCAGACGAGACCCACGATCTCGCGGCGCGCGAGCGACTCGGAAAACGCCGTGAACGGCTGGCCGCTGCACAGCGGTGCCGTCAGCTGCTCGTGGGCGATGGCCGAATAGCACCGCGGCTCGCCGTCGGCGGCCAGCCGCCAGCCGGCCGCGTCGAAGAGCGCTGCGATCGGCGCAGCCGCGGCGGGATCGTCGGCCACCGGCGCGAGCGCCAGGATGTCGTCGAGCAGTTCCCGGCGTGCGTCCGGCGGCATCTCCATGCCGAGGCTCTCCCGAAAGAGGAAGCCGAGCAGTCCGGCGGCCAGTTCCTTGGACGCGTTGCCGGCAAGGGCCTTCAGTCCGCAGGCGCGCCGCCACTGGCCCACGTCCACGGCGGGCGGCTTCGCGGCATCGGCGGCGGCGAGCCACGCGGCCAGCGGCCCCTGCGGCGGCAGTTCCACGGCCGAGTCGCGAAGCTCGGCCGGGCAGACCGCCTCCAGCCGGGAAAACCTGGCCTGCTGCAGGGCGGCCAGGGTGATCGACCGGGCCGATGCATGCCGCGCGGCGTAAAGGCCGAGCGCCGAGAACGCCGGCTGCGGATCGCCGCCGGTCACCCACCGGTTGCCATCCGCGCTCATGTCGAGCCGCTGCACGCCGCCGCACTGCCGGATCCGCAGCCAGAGTGTCTGCCTGACGAGCATGAAGGGCGACGCCGCGGTCAACGGCTCGGGCGACACGATGCCACCGGCGGCCGGCGGACTCCGCCTGACCTGCAACACGCCCGGCATCTTGCCGTCCTTGTCGGCGAGGAACATGAGCACCGACTGCGGCGCGGCCTGGCCGTCGCCGAACACGAGGCCCGTTCCCGGCATCGGATTCTCGATCCGGACGACGATTTCCCGCGGCCCCGTCGCCTTCGGCAGCGGCAGCATCGCCCAGGCGGCCTGCTTGGGGGCGACGGCAAGCGTCGCCGTGCCGTCGCCATGCACCGTGAAGCCGGCGGCGGGATCGCCGCCGCGGACCCACTTCTCGCGCAGGTCGGCGGGCAGGTCGAAGGCGGTCCGCGCCGCGGGCGCACGCAGCGGCGGGAGGGGCACGGCGGCCACGAGGGCGAGGTCGCGAAACGTCGCCGCGCCCTCGAAGAAGACGTCGGTCGGCGGGCCCTCGAGCGGCGCCTCGACGAGCGGCACGTCGCCACGGGCGAGCGACACCATGCCATTCTCGTAGCGGAGTTCGACGGCATGAATGCCGGCGGGATTCGTGCGGATCATCCGGCCTTCGTCGCGGGCGAGCGTGTGGCAAGCCGTCGGGAGCGGCATGTCGCCGGACCGTTCGGTCGCGCAGGCCTGCCACCGGAGCGGGGTGGCGAAGGCCGCGAACGTGACCCCCTGCGTTCCGCTCCAGACGTGGATTCGCAGCGCGGTGAAGTCGGGCGACGACATCCGCAGCGCCGCGCCGGCGACGAGCGGCCGCGCGAGCCGCGCGAGCCCCTCGAAGCGGCCGCAGGTCTGCTTGTCGATCCTCTGCTCGAAGAACTTCAGCGGGAGTTTCCCGACGGCGGCGAACCAGCCGGCAAGCGACTTGCCGTCGGGCGTCGCGTCGTCGGCCGCCGGCGGCTCGAAGGGCCCCGCCGCTCGGAGCGGCCCGACGGCCTGCACCACGGCGGCGGCGGGAGCGGCGGCGGCCGCCGCGGGCTCTCGCGAGGCCGGCGTGACCGCGGGCGGCTTCGCCGGCGCGGATGGCTGGGGCCGCAGTTCCGCGGTGCCGGTCTCCTCGACGGCGGCGGTCTCCGGGGCAGCCTGCCGTGCCGGCTCGTGCCGCGCGGGGCGAGCCCGCCAGTCACGACTGGCGATCAGCCCGGCCAGGACCGCCGCGACGAGACCGCAGACGACGATGCCATATCGCGACCACCTGCCGACGGCCCGGGCCCGCCGCGCGGCCAGCCGGGCGAGCACGCGATCCGCCGACACCTGAGGATGGCCGAGCGCCCGCGCCAGATACTCCTCGATCTGAATCCGGTCGGCGAGCTCGCGAACGAACTGCGGCGAGGTGCGGATCGCCGACCGCAGGGCGGCGCACTCCTCCGGCGTGAGGTCGGCCGGAGCCTTCTCCTGGATGATCGTGCGGAGCTCGTCGTCGGTCATCGTCATGCCCCCTCTCCACCTTCGACGGCCACGGCCTGCCCGCTTTCGAGGCACCGCCGCACCGCCTGCCGCGCCCGATGCACGAGCAGCTTCACGGCCCCCTCGCTGCGCTTGAACCGCGTCGCGATCTCCTGCATCCGCAGGTCCTCGTGGTAGTAGAGATCGATCGCCTGCCGGGCACTGGGGCCGAGCGCCTCGAGGCACCGCGGCAGCTTCCCCATCACGTCGTCGAACCTGCCGTCGTCCCGCCCCGCTCCCGCGATATCCTCGATGTCGAGGCAGAGCTCCGTCCACGCCGTCTCCCGCCGCCGCCGCGTGGTGCGGGCATGCTCGCGGAGCACGTTTCTCGCGATGCCGATGAGCCACGGCCGCATCGCCACGCCCGTCCCCTCCCGGGGCACCGCCCGCGCCGTGTAGACCCGCAGGAAGACCTCCTGCCCGAGGTCGTCGGCATCGGCGGGCCGCGCGAGCCGCGCCCGCAGGTAGCCGTGCACCAGCCGCGCATGGCGGTCGATGATCGCCGTGAAGGCGGCATGATCGCCCCGCTGCGCCGCGGCCAGGAGGACGGCATCGTCGGCCGACCGCGCGGGCGAAGGGTTGTCGGGGGTGTTCTGCACGCGATCGTCCTGCGGTCTGTCTCTGCCGGCTGTTTCCGCGTTGTCCAGTGCGTTGCCGTCTATTTCGGTGGCGTCGCGGCGGGGCCGCGGGGTTGGAGCACGGTGGCG
>JBIJCJ010000024.1:0-26313 GCA_044344765.1 Pirellulales bacterium
CCGGATGCGACGCTTTCGAGAGCGAGCGGCGGCTCGCCAAGCAAAACGGAGCCAGGAGGGTCCGTGGGTCGATCGTGTTGAAGGTTCGACGCACGGGAGGCTGCGTCGCCGGATGCGACGCTTTCGAGAGCGAGCGGCGGCTCGCCAAGCAAAACGGAGCCAGGAGGGTCCGTTTTGCGCTCAGGACGGCACGCTGCGGTGGAAGTGGACGTGCTTCCAGCCGGCGGCGAACCGTTTCCAGATCCGCGTCTCTTCGCTGGCGACGGTGACGGGGCTGCCGGAGGCATCGAGCTTCTGCACGAGCCGCACGTAGGCCACGAGGGCGACGTCGTCGGCGAGCATCTTCACGACCGGCGTGGCGATCGTCGTCGTCGCCGGCGTGGCGGGCTTGGCGGCGTCGCCGGCGAGCTTGAAGTAGAACTCGTGGAACGGCAGGCCCTCGACCAGGTGCCCCTTGGCCTCCGGCTCGAAGCAGGTGATGTCGGGAGCGACGAGCTCGCGGTAGGCCGGCCAGTCGCCGGCGGCGATCGTGGCGAGCAGCTTGCGGTTGAGGGCCAGAACCTCGTCCGCGGCGGTGGACGGCATGGCGAAACTCCTTCGGTTATCAGGTGGACGGCGGCTGCACGAGGCCCAGGCTCACCAGCTTCTGCAGGCATTCGTCCCGCTCGCGGCTCCGCTCCAGGTTTTGCCAGGACGGATCCTGGGCGGCGAGGAAGTCGGCGTGGGATGCGGGCATGCGGCCGCCGGCGGCGGTCACGAGCCGGCCGATCACCTCGCGGTCGAGCCGCGTGAGCCGCAGGGCCTCGACGCGGTAATCGAGGAACGCCTCCCAGACGAGCGGGAAGAGCGGGGCCACGATCTCGCGGCCGATGGTCTCGGCATAGCGGCGGATCTCGAGCTGGGCGTGGGAGTCCATCCGCAGGGCGAGGAAGTGGAGCAGGTTGTGGAGGTCGATCTTCCAGTAGGCCTCGGTGTAGGTGGAGAGCGGCAGGTCCTTGCGGGCCTGCTCGCGGGCGATCCCCGCCTCGAGTCGTTCCTCGTACACCTTGCGGGCGAGACCCTGCAGGTCGCGCTCTGCCTCCGTGAGCCGCTGACCGGTTTCCTGTGCGGCCAGGCCCGCCGAGCCCTGGCGGTTGCTGGCCGCCTGGGTCCGCCACTCCGCGTCGCCGGTGGCCTGCATCGAGTCGATGGCCAGCGAATAGCGGGTGGAGTATTCGTTGACGCTCGCGGTGCGATGGCGGATCCACTGCCGCCAGCAGTCCATCGGCACGCGAACCACGAACTTCAGTTCCGCCATCTCGAAGGGCGTCGTGTGGGCGTGCCGCATCAGGTAGCGGATCAGCTGCCGGTCGTCGCTGACCTTCCGGGTGCCCTCGCCGTAGCTGACGCGGGCCGCCTGCACGACCGAGCCGTCGTCGCCCATGCAATCGACGAGGGCCACGAACCCGTCGTCGAGGACGGGAAACTTTTGCCAACGCAGGGCCGCAAGTCGGGCGGCGCGATCGGCGGCCGGGTTCGCTGGCGATTCACTCATCGGCGCGGTGCCTGCTGGGACGGGGCGTCACAGCATGGGGCACGGCCGCGGGGCGGTCAATCCTTCGCCAGGAGTTCCTGGAGAAGCTGGGCCAGTTTCCGGGGATCGTCGCTCTTCCGCACGTGCTCGATCCGCGACGCGGGCACGCCGAGTTTGGCGAGCGACCCGGTCACGCTCGTCCACAGCTTTTCCCGTTTCTTGCCCTCGGCGAGGTACAGGTCGGTGACCTGCTCCCCAAGCCGCTGCAGCAGGGCCGTATCGAGGTTCTCGTAGTAGTTCTTGACGATCGACCGCTGGTATTTCGTCAGTTCCGCCATGGTTCGCCGTCCGGTCGGCTGGAAGGGTGCTGCCGCGCTGGCTACAGTATCGGACGAAGAGCCCCCCGCCGTCGAGAGAATCCGATGCCTACGATCACATTCGCCAACGAGAAGAAGGAAATCCAGGTTCCCAACGGAGCCAACCTGCGGAAGGAGGCCCTGCGGGCCGGCGTCCAGCTCTATCCGGGAATCCACCAGGTCTTGAACTGCCACGGCTTCGGCCAGTGCGGCGCCTGCCGGGTGCTCGTCACCAAGGGCATGGAGAACACGAGCCCCAAGGGGATGATGGAGTCGGCTCGGCTGGCCGTGTCGCTCGCCTACATCGGCAACGAACAGACCATGCGGCTGGCCTGTCAGACGCGGGTCGAGGGTGACATCACCGTCACCACCTGCCCGCCGATGAACATGTTCGGCGACAACTTCTTCAGCTGACGTGGATTGACGGTCGAGCATGAAGGAAATCCTCGCCGTCGTGAAGCCGTTCCTCGCCGAGCGGGTGCTCGAGGCGCTGAAGCTCGCGCCGCTCGAGGCCTGCACCGTTCGCGAGGTCAAAGGCTACGGCCGGCAGAAGAGCTACCTCGACCAGTACGGTGACAGCGAGTATTCGCTCGCCTTCCTTCCCAAGGTCGAGATCCAGCTGTTCGTGGACGACGCCCGCGTCGATGAGGTCGTGGAGCGGATCGTCGCCGCCGCCCGCACGGGCCGCATGGGCGACGGCAAGATCTTCGTGCTGCCCGCCGTCGCCGCCGGCGACGTGTGACGGCACCAGCAATCGTGAGCCATCGGGGAACTCGGGGTTGCCCGTGCCCCGTCGCCGGACGTTCGCTTCGGCCCTCCGGGCCTTCTCTCACTCGAAGCTGCCTGCGCTCCGGCATCCGTGCCTTCGCTGGTCAGCTACGCCGGCTCTCAGGGCACGGGCAACCCCTCGCATGCTCTGCTTCCAGCGGAAAAGTTTTGCCTGGGTTCGGCTTGCGCCGTCACCGTCACCGGCGGAAGATGCCGGTGGCGTACCAGATGCCGTTGGAGCCGCGGCGGATGTCGTAGCCGTAGGCGGCCTGCGGGCTGCGGACGGCGTTCCAGTGGCCGGAGGATTGCCGCCAGCTGGCCACGCAGTCCACGCACGAGTCGAGCAGATCCTGATCGGGCCAGCTCTCCGCGCAGACCTCGGACGCGGACCCGGCTCCCATGCCGCCGGCGATCCGCCGCGAGCGGGTGTCCCAGCCGTGGTGGCCCTGGCGACGGAGGCTCGCCTGGTGGGCCGAGTGGGCCGCCGCCTCGGCGCAGAGCATCGGGTCGCAAACGCCTTCCGTGCTCCGCGGTCCCTCCGGGTGAATCCGCACCGCGATGATCAGCGACCGCTGGGTGAGCGAGCCGGTCGGCAGCCCTGCGAGCGCGTCGATGTGCGTCGGCTGAAAGCGGTAGTACTTGCCCGGCGTGCGCGGCAGGATCGAGACGATCCGCCCGGCGTACTCTGGACGGGCGTGGTCCACGACGAAGATGCCGGGGCCGCGGCGCATGGCGGCGAGGCCGGGATCGGCGACGAGCGCCGCGCCGCCCGCGTCGAGGCCCAGCCGGCAGAAGACCCAGGGGGTGCCGCTCACGGCGAACCGCTGCTGCACGTCCGCCCGCTCCAGGTGACCGCCGGCAAGATCGTGCGGATCCCCGGACTGCGGCTCGACGGAGACCAGCAGCAGCGCCCCAGCCTGGCGGGCGGCGTCGCCGGCGGCGGCGTAGTCGTCGATCCGCTGCACCGCGGCGGAGGGGGAGGGGGCGAGCGGCACCGGCTTGGCGGCCTCGAGGCCGGCCAGTGGCGCACCGACGATGACGATCGCGATGAAGAGCGTGATGAAGATGCGGCGGGTCGCGACCATGCGAAGAGTGCCTCCAGGTGACGGGGTGTGGCAGGCGTTGGGCCGGCCGGGGAGCCGCGATTGAATGGGCTCGGCAGGCTCCGGGCAAGGGGCGGGGGCTGCGGGACAATTGCCTGTCGCGTCGAGTTTGCTGGACTTGCGGCCTGGGCGAATGGCCGCAACTCGAACGCCGCCCTCGGTTTCGGGAACGGGCGAAAAAATCCGTAAATCAGCGGGCAAACGAGGGGTGTCGTGGGGTCGAGACAGTGCTGTGGAGGCGGATCGGACCCCCGGGCTACACTCTCGACTCGCTTGCGGCCCAGACACCGCTCATTCTTCAGGACAGTCCCCAGGACAGGCACAACAGTATGGCTTCATCCCGCTTTGGAACACTCTTCACGCCCCCCGCCGTCGCCCTGGCGGTCGTGCTGCTCGCTGGTTCGTCCTGGGCCGTCGATCTCGGCGACCTGGGATCCAAGCCGCTCGGGGAGGGTGAGGCGTTCCGTCCGGTGACCGAGGGCCGGCTGGCCACGGCCGCCGCCCGATTGCGCGAGGCGCTCGGGCCGCTCGACCGGCTCCTGGCCCGGAGCCCGAGCGGCGCCGCTTGGAAGAGCTATCTCGACTGGCCCGCGCTCACCGCCCAGGCCGCGACCGGGTCGGCGGCCGACCCCGCCGTGCTGCGTCGCCTCCAGAAACTGCTCGACGCCGAGGAGAACGGCCTGGAGATGCCGCAGTTCGCCGCGGTCCGCCGGGCGGTGACGGCGTATGCGGAGGCCGCCGCCGCCAAGGATCCTGCCGCCCAGGCCGTCTATACGCAGCGGCTGGAAAAGCTCGCGGCAGCGGTGGCGACCGGGGCCGCGACCGGCACTGCCGACGCGCTCGACCCGGTCGGGCCGCTGCTGGCGCGGCTGGAGGAGTCGGGACAGGCGCCCGCGACCGTGGCCCGCATCCGGTCCGCGGTCAATCGCCCGAACCTGTTTCTCGACGTCGACGAGAGCCTGCTGAGCACGGCGGTGAATCGGGCCGTCGATGAAACGGCACCGATCAACGACACGGTGCTCGGCACCCGCGTCCGCGGCAGCGGCCGCACGACCGGCCTCGTGCTCCTCGACTTCGTGCCCAGCCTGCAGCAGGCGATGGTCGATCTGAAGCTCGACGCCACGAACCACTCCGACACCCGCGGCTCCCAGGGGCCCGTCACGGTGCGCACGCTGGGCACGACCACGGTCGGCGCGCGGAAGCGGATCCTGATCGACGACCAGCGGGTGGCCGCGCTGCCGGTCGAGGCTCACGCCGACACCGACACGCGGACGGCGGGCATCGGCGTCAACAAGCGGTTTGGCCAGCGGCTGATCCGCAAGATCGCCAGCCGTAAGATCGCCGAGATGCGGCCCCAGGCCGAGGCGATCTCGGCGGCCAAGGCCCGCGAGCGGGTGCGGACGCAGTTCGAGGAGCAGACGGCGTCGGCCATCGCCCAGGCCTCGCGTGACTACCAGGCGAAGTTCCGCCGGCCGCTCATGGAGCGGGGCTGGTACCCGGAACTGCTGCACATGAGCACGAGTGACTCCCGGCTCTCGGTCACGGCCCGCAAGGCGCTCGCCGATCAGGTCGGCGCCTTTTCCGCGCCGCCCGCGGTCGACCCCGACGCCGTGCTCGCGGCCCGGGTGCACGAGACGCTCGTCAACAACGCGGCCGAGATCACGCTCGGCGGTCGCACGATCACGCAGCAGTTCATCGAGGAGCAGATCAAGAAGAACAACGGCACGCTGCCGGAGGCCCTCGGCAACGACCCCGACCAGCAGCCCTGGTCGATCACGTTCGCCAAGCGGAAGCCGGTCGAACTCGACGCCGGCGACGACCGCGTGAAGGTCACGGTCCGCGGCAGCCGGTTCACGTCGGGCGAGCGGGAGTTTCCCGCGATGGACATCTGGGCGGCCTACCGGATCGAGCCGGCCCTGGGCGGCGTGCGGCTCGTCCGCGACGGCGACGTGCAGATCTATCCCCCCGGCTTCGTGCCCGGCGGCGGCGAGAAGCTCACGGTGCAGGAGACGTCGCTGCGGCGGATCCTCCAGAAGCGGTTCAACAAGGTGTTCAAGGAGGTCGTGGACGTCGAGCCGCTGAAGCTGCCGGGTGAACTGGAGCGGGCCGGTCCGCTGCCGATGGAGCAGCTCGTGGCCCGCAAGGACGGCTGGGTGGCCGTCGGCTGGCGGAAGAAGGATCGGGTGATCCACGAGGCCGCGGTCGGAGAGGTGATTCTCTCGGAGCATGTGGTGCCCGCCGTCAGCCCCGCGTTGGCGATGATCGCCGAGTGATCGCGACCATGGCGGTGCCATCATGAAGCCCGAAGATCTCCGGCAGGCGGTCGACCTGGCCGTGGCCGGCTCGTGGGACGAGGCCCACGCGATCGTGCAACGGGACGAGGCCGACCCGACGGCGGCCTGGATCCACGCCGTGCTCCACAAGATCGAGGGCGACCTCGGCAACGCCCGCTACTGGTACCGCCGCGCGGGCCGGATGGAGCACATGGACGACGCGGCCCCCGCCGAGCTTGCGGCGATCCGCGCCGCCCTGGACGACTGACGACGCGGAGCGCCGATGGACCTCTCCCTGCCGGTCACGATCGCGCTCATCTTCCTGTTCACGTCGCTCGTGGGGTATGCCCGGAGCCGGCGGACCGACCGCTGCCTGCGGTCGTTCCACGGCTTCCTGGTGACGCTCGTGCGGTCCGACGGCCGGCAGGTCTGGGGGCGGATGGACCTGTCGCCGGGCGGCATCGAGTTCGCCTTCCCGGAGCGGGCGACGGAGGGGCCTGGGCTCAAGACCTCCGCGCTCCTCTACGCGGGCGAGTTCAAGCTCATCGAGGCGATCCTCCGCTACGCCGACCGGCTCACCGACGCGGAACGCCGCCGCCGTGACGCCGACATCGAGAAGTCGTTCCATCCGGGACCGCTGCGGCGGCTGGCCCGCCGGGCGCGGAACTTCCTCGGGTCGGCCACCGACTCGCTGCGGGAGGTGCTGTCACTCGTTGTCGGCCGCGTCCAGAAGACCCAGGAGCGGTTCGTCGCCGCCGAGGGGACCGACGCCTTGACCAAGCTCGGCGGCAGCGTGCTGACGGAGGTGAGCAGCACCCACGACCCGCTGCTCGAACGGCAGATCGGGCGGCACGTCGTGCTGGAGGTGATCGAGGGAGACGAGATCCACGAGCATGTGGGGATCTTCAAGGAGTACTCCGCCGACTTTCTCCACCTGCTCGACGTGCAGTATCCGCAGCCGCGGAACATCGACGTGACGCCGGAGCGTCCCGGGGAATCCGGCCGGGTGACCGCGGCCTGCGAGGGTGACATGCTGCGGATCGCCAACGCAGGCGTTCGTCCGGTGCTCGTTCTGGCCGTGGAGACCGGAGCCGGTGAGCGGCGGGTCGATGCCCTGGTCGATCCGGAGGGCGTGGTCACCTTGCCGCTCGAAAGCCAGGTCGGCCGGGCGCGGGTGCGGATCCAGGCCGTGTGCGACGTCGACATGATCGTGCCGCGGTCGCGGGCCACGATCCGCAACCGGGCCGAGCCGGTGCGGGCTGCGGTCGAGTCGACCTGGGACTTCGTCTTCGACCTCGGGCTCTCGCTCCGCGGCGACTCCGCCCGGGAGGAACGGCTGCGGCGACGGCTGGAGGAGCGGCCCGACGATCCGGAGGCCGCGGCGGAACTCGGCGGTCTGCTGCTCAAGCGCCAGGATTACGCCGACGCGGGCCGCTGGCTGCGGGCGGCGTACAACGGGCGGGACGCGTTGCCCGACGGCGGGCGGCGGGTGCGGATGCAGCTCCGCGAACTCGCCCGCCGGCTCGCCCAGCGCGGCCATCCGTCGGCCGACGATCCGCCGAACGGCTGACGTCGGGTCGCCGGCCATGGTCGCAGCCGTAGACCGTGCGAGCGCCGGTCGCGTCGCCGGCGGCAACGGCGGGCGGGTGGACCGGCACGGCGCCGTCAGTCGTCCAGTCTCTCCATTTCCGGCACCACCTCGTCGGCGGTGTAGGCCGGGCTGCCCGTCGGCACCCGCATCTCCCACGGGTTCACACCGCAACGTTCTGCATCGAGCCGCTCAGCCGCAGAGGCAGGCGGCTGCGGCAGCGCCCAACCGACACACTCAGGTCACCAGACGACGTTCAGGCCCGGGTACCGCGGGAGGACCGTGTCCTTGGAAAAAAGGTCGAGGCGGTGAATCACGGCTGTGGCGATGAGGAACCGGTCAAAGGGGTCGTTGTGGATGTCCGGCAGGCCGGCGGCCGCGATCGCGATCGGCGTGTCCACCGCCAGTTCGGTGACCCCGTGCTGCCGCAGGCTTTCCGTCACGAACGCTGCGGGGGGCAGCGGCAGTTCAAGCCGCCCGCGTTTCACCAGGAGCGCGATCTCGAGGCTCGAGATCGCGGAGAAGAAAAGGCGGCCGGCGGCCTGTCGAAGGAGGGATTTGCCGTGCGACGTCAGCTTCTTCTGATCCGACGCGAGGAACACGAGCGCGTGCGTGTCGAGGAGCAGCATCAGCGAGCCGTCGCCGGCCAATCCTCTTCGGCCACCGGCGCGCAGGGATCGCCGTGAAACACCGCTCCCTTGAGTCGCGAGGCCTGCACGAGCGGGTCGCGAACCTCATGATGCGGCACGAGATCAACCACCGGCCGCTGGTTCCGGCAGATCGTGACCGCTTTCCCGGTCCGTTCGACCTCGGCAATCAACTTCGAAAGATGGGCCTTCGCCTCATACGTGCTGACTTTCGTCATTGCTCAGCCTCTCGGTAACCGAATGAATCGTTTGCGACCACAGGAATCCTAAGAAAGGATAGCCAGACTAGTCAAGATTGCCGCAGGAACTTCTCGCGAAGGATAGGCCGGGCCGCGAGCAGGCGAGACGGGCGACCGCAGTCCGCCTTGCCGATCCGCTCGATGTCGGCCCTGGTGCAACGCGGCGCGCCGCGGGATTTTCTCGACATCTACCACCTCTGCACGCGTGGCGTGATGAGCATGGCCGACTGCTGGCGGGCGTTCACGGAGAAAGGTCTCGGCATCGATATTGACGAAGCCAAGCGAAAAATCATCGCCCGCCTGGCAATGATCGAAGCCAGCCGACCGCTCGAGACGATTCAGTCCGGGGAAGCTCGAGACCAGGCCGCGCGTGTCCGTGGCTGGTATTCCAGCGTCTTCGCCGTGCCCACGCCATGATCATCGACCGATCCGTCTATCCCGATGTCGAGCCCCCCGCAACACTCCAGAGCCTGGCGGACCGGGCCGATTACATGCAGCGAATCTGCGCGGCCTTCGATTTCGGGGTGTTCCCGGAGGAGACAGACTGGGTGATGTTTGCCGGATGGCGGGAGGTCTTCGATCGCTTCCCGATCCCGGATTCACCCGGCTACCACGCCTTTCGCCACTGGTACGGCTGGGACCCCGTGCCTGTCGAGCGGCGGCTGGGTATCCCCGCGTGGAAAGTCGCCGATCTCCACGAGGGCCACTCCGATCCGTGCGAGGACATGATGTAGCGGCGGGTTTTCAACCCGCCGGCCCGTCCGCTTCGCCAAGACCGCCGCCTGCGCGGGTGACGTGCTGGGGATCGCCAACGCAGGCGTTCGTCCGGTGCTCGTTCTGGCCATGGAGACAGGGGCCGGTGAGCCGCGGGTCGATGCCCTGGTCGATCCGGAGGGCGCGGTCACCCTGCCGCTTGAAAGCCAGGTCGGCAGGGCGCGGGTGCGGATGCAGCTCCGCGAACTCGCCCGTGTCGATCGCCGGATGTCAACTTTTTCGGGCATCGGTCACCATTTCCCGGAAACCCCGGAACCGTCCATGGACCACGCCTTCTCCATCCTCGCCGCCGAGCATCGTCCGATGCTCCTCGCCTACGCCAAGGCCCTGTGCTACGGCGACGGGCATGCGGCGGAGGATGTCGTCCAGGAGACGCTCCTCGTGGCTCTGCGGCGGCTGGAGGAGTTTCGCGCCGCATCCGACGGTCATTTTGGCCGTTGGCTGCGGGGGATCGCCCGCAACAAGGCCCTCGAGGCCCATCGGGCCGGCGGCCGCGGCAGGGTGGTGGCCGACAGCCGGATCATCGAGGGGCTGGAAGACGTTTTCGGGAGGCTCGACGCCCCGGCGGTCGGCGACGAGTCCTGGGAGGAGACGGTGCGAAACCGGGTGCAGGAATGCGTCGGCCGGCTCACGGCCCGACTGCGGTCCGCCGTGCAGCGGGTCTACGGCGACGGCCTGAAGCTCGATGTCGCGGCCGCGGCCGAGGGGGCTTCCTACGCGGCCTTCGCCCAGCGGCTCTCCCGGGCCCGGGAACTGGTCCGCGTCTGCATCGAGCAGCGCGTGCAGGAGAACGCATGAGCAACGATCGCATCAGCCACGAGATCGCAGCGGGCGGCGACGACGAACGGTCGCTGCGCGAACACGGTCGCCAGCTCGCGATCGACAGCCTGCTGGAGATGGCGTTTGCGGGCAGAGGCGGTTTGGCCGTAAGGCCTTCGCGGCCGACACGACGGTTCCGCGCCTGGGCATTGCCGGCCGCGGTGGCGGCGACGGTGCTGCTGGCCTGCGGCGGATACGTCGCCGTCCGCTGGATCGGGCCTGCGGGCACGGGCCCGCAGGTCGTCGGCCCGGTCGCGCCGGAGCCGATCCTGGCCGCCGGCTGGCGGGTGGAGCCGACGGGGAATGCCGACTACCGCGTGCTCGGGCCGACTGCGATTCGGCTCGACCGCGGGGAGCTGTATGTCGAGTCCACGGCCGGCGGGGAGCCGGCTGGGCCGCTGACGATCGAAACACGTGCCGGCATGGCGACGGCACAGGGCGCGAGGTTTTACGTCGGGTGCCATGCCGACACCGGAGAACAGGAACGACCGATGACCACGAGGAGGATGACGACCATGACCGACACGACGAGGACGAAAACGATGTTGACGCGGGTGCTGGTGCTGGCCGGCATGGTGACGCTGGCCAACGTCCACGGGGAGACGACGGGCAAGGCGGAAGACCTGCTCGTAACCAAGGCGGGCGCGGCGCCGGAGCGGCATGCCGTGGCGGCGAACGCAGACTTTGCCCTCGATCTCTATGGCCAGCTGGCCAAGGAGAACGACGGCAAGAACCTGTTTTTCTCGCCGTATTCGATGTCGACCGCGCTGGCGATGACGGCGGAGGGGGCCCGCGGGCAGACAGCCGATGAGATGGGGAAGGTGCTGCGGTTTCCCGAGGCGGCGAAGCGGCTCGGCGACGACGCCCAGCTGCTCCCCTGGAACACCGGCCTGATCCACACCGGCATGGCGGCGCTCAATGACCGCTTCCAGTCGAAGGCCGACACGCCCTACGAGATCAGCGTGGCCAACGCCCTCTACGGGGAGCAGACGTATCCGTTCTCGCCCGACTACGTGGCGACGATCGGGAAGTTCTACGGCACCGGCGCCGTCGTGCCGGTGGACTTCAAGAACCTGGCCGAGGCGGCCCGGCTGCAGATCAACGCCTGGGCCGAGGAGAAGACCCGTGGGCGGATCAAGGATCTTGTGCCGCAGGGAGCCGTGGGCGGACTGACCCGGCTAGTGCTGCTCAACGCGATCTATTTCAAGGGAGACTGGGCGACGGAGTTCGACGCCAAAGAGACGCGGGAACAGGCCTTTCACGTTGGCGCGGGCCGGAAGCAGGCCGTGGCGATGATGCACAAGGACGGTCTCAAAGGCGGCCGGTACGGCGCCTTCAATGCCGACGGCAGCCGGTTCACGACGCCGCGGGATGTCACGCACGATGCCAAGCCGGACACGCTCTACCCGGGCCTGGGAGGCTTTCAGATCGCGGAGCTGCCCTACAAGGGGAAGGAGCTTTCCATGGTGCTCGTCGTGCCGCAGGATCTCGATGGTCTGGCCGCGGTCGAAAAGCAACTGACGGCCGAAACCGTCGCCGCCTGGCTGGGAGCGATCGAAGCCCGCGAGATGCACGTCGCCCTGCCGAAGTTTCGGCTGGAGACCGATTACAAGATGAAGCCCACGCTCGAGGCACTCGGCATGTCGCAGGCGTTCGACTCAGAAAAAGCCAACTTGGACGGCATGGTCACGGCGGGTTCGGCGGGTCTTTTCATCAGCGGCGTCTTTCACAAGGCGTTCGTCGAGGTCACGGAGAAGGGCACCGAGGCCGCGGCGGCGACGGCGGTGTTCGGGAAGATCGGGGCGGCGCCTCGGACGCGTCCCTTCACCCCCGCGATCCGCGCCGACCGGCCCTTCCTGTTCGCGATCCGCGACGTGCAGACGGGCACGATCCTGTTCCTCGGCCGGTTCGCGGACCCGACCGGCACGGCGGTGCCGGCGGCGGGCAAATAGACCGGCTCGCAAACACTGCCAGAGTCAAGAATGGCCGTGAACGCCATGACTGTCGAGAGCGTCGCCGTGCGCGACCGATGGTGTGACCGCCGCTCAGAGCGGATGCCTGACCGCGAGGCCGTGAAGCTTCACGAACCCCCGGTCATGCGTCCACAGTTCCGTGGCGCCGCCGTCGACCGCGCAGAGAGCGATCTGAACGTCAAAGATCCGGGGGCCGGTCACGTCGAGGTCGATTGCCGTCTGCAGCAGGCGAATCGTGAATGACGGCCCCGGCGCCAGGATCCCGATGCCGGCTTCCTCAAGGGCCGCGAAGAAGTCGGCGGCCGCCTGCGGAGGTGAAGGGCGGCCGCTCGCCGCCGGATGGGTCACGATGCTGAAGAACTCCGCCACACATGGGAGTGGGATGCCACAACCGCCGGCCGCGTTGCAGGCTTTTTCAATCGCACCGCAGGCTGCAGCGTGCTCGCGGGTACCCGAGCGGTGCGCGTAGATCAGCAGATTCGTGTCGAGCGCGATCATCGCTGGCGTTGCAGCCAGTCGTGCATCGCGGCCCGGTCGGCGACGTCCACTCCGGCGGGAAGTCCGCCCGCCACTGTCACCCAGCGAATTCTCATGGGCTTGGCCCTGCGGCGCGGCGATTTCCGCCCAAGCTCGGCCCGCAGGCCGCGTTCCACCAGCGCCCGTAGCGGCTCGCGAAGCTCGGCCGCCCGCTGCTTGGCCGCGATGAACAGGTCGTCTGGGAGTTCGATCGTGGTCTTCATATGGGAAACCATATTCCCATATTTCCGGACGGTCAACCGGAGGTTTCTGTGGGGCACGCCAGCGGCAGCGTGAGCACGAACGTGGCGCCGCCGTCGGCCGGCGGCTCGGATGTCAGATCGCCCCCCATCTGCCGCGCGAGCCGCCGCGACAGGGCGAGGCCGAGGCCGACGCCGGCCGCACCCTCGGCCGCGTCGCGGGCGCTCTTGCGGAACGGCTCGAAGAGCCGGGCCGCCTCGCGGGCCGCGACCCCCGGGCCGTGATCCCGGACCGCGATCGAGACGCTCCGGCCACGGGCGACCGCCGTGACTTCGATCACCGCCAGGGCGGCGCCGCGGCCGTACTTGCAGGCGTTGTCCACGAGGTTGAAGAGCACCTGCTCCACCGCCGCCGGATCAGTGAGCACCGTGAGACGGCGGGTCGCGGCGTCGGCGTCGAGCCGCCACTCGAAGCCGGCCTGCACCGCCCGTTCGGCGGGCCGGGCTGTCACCCGGTCGAGCAGGTCGCCAACCGTCACCGGTGCGAGCCGGGCCGCATGCCGGCCGCGCTCGAGCCGCGCGTAGGCGAGGACGTTTTCGACCAGGTGCGTGAGTCGATCGGCCTCGCGGCGGAGCGTCGCATGGTAGGTCGGCACCTCCGCCGCCGGCACCATGCCCTCTTCCAAGAGGCCCGAGTAGAGGCGGAACGTGGTCAGCGGCGTGCGGAGCTCGTGCGTGACGCTCGACACGAACGCGGCCCGCCGCTCGCTCAAGGCGATGACGCTCGCGAGGAGCCCGCCGACGGCACCGGCGGCGACGGCCATCGCCAGCCAGGCCGCGGCGAGCGTGATGCGTAGAGGCGACCAGCCTGCCGCGACGCTCGCCGGCATCGCGCCGGGCACGAGCCGGGCGGGGATCGCGGCCAGGAGCCGCTGGTCGGTGGTCGCCGCCCCGTCCGCCGCCGGCTCGAGCCGCGCCTGCGGCAGGAGATCGGCGACCGCGGCGAGCAGGTCGGAACGCAGCCGCGGCCAGTCGAGGATGCAGCCCTCGATCGTGGGTCCACCGGCCTGCGGCGGCACTCGCCGGGCGAGGACGAGCGCCTCGCCGGCCCACGCCGCCGTGAGCGGGGCGAGCGGGGTGGCGGCCGGGGCCGCCAGTTCCAGGACCTGCTGCTGGGCGAGATTATTCTGCTGCAAGGTCTGCCGCCGGGCCTGGAGCTCGGAGAAGTTTCGCGCCTGCTGGACCGGCAGGTCCGCGACCTGTTCTGGATCGAGCTCTGGCATCACCGCGGCTGGGGCCTGCGGCTCGGGCAGCTGCGCGAGGAGGCTTGCTGCGTCGAGCGGCACCGGGTCGCCTGCGGCCGCGGCGGCGAGCGTGCGGCGGCGGCCCGCGGCGTCCACGAGGAACGTCTCCACGACCGGGGGCACGACCTGCGTGCCGCGGACGTTGGCCGTCTCCCGGGCCACGAGCGCCGCAAGCGCCGAGTCGATCCGCCACAAGGCCAGCCGCACGTTCTCCTCGACCGCCGCCTCGTGCCGGGTGGCGACCTCGGCGCGATCGGCCTCCAGGGCGCGGTGCGTGAGCGCCGCCAGACCCGCGGCGGCGACCGCGAGGCAGGCGGCGAAGTCGATCCAGGCGTGGCGCGGCTTCATCGGCCCGGCTCCGCGGCGGCCCAGGCGTAGCCCTGGCCGCGGACGGTGAGCACGCGGCGCGGCGGGGTGGTGTCGTCGCGGAGCTTCTCCCGCAGCCGCATGACGTGCATGTCGATCGTCCGCGTGGTCACGCCCCGCGGATCGAGCCGCCAGACGTGGCGGAGCAGCTCCTCGCGGCTGATCGCCCGGCCGGCGTTGGCGGCCAGGTAGGCGGCCAGTTCCGCCTCCTTTTCGGAGAGCTCGGCGCGGCCGCCGTCGGCGTGCCGCACCTCGCGGCGGGCGAGGTCGATCACCAGGCCGTCGCACTCGATCCGCTCCACCGGCCGCGGCCGCTCCGGCGACCGCCGCAGCACGGCCTCGACCCGGGCGAGCAGTTCCTTGACGCTGAACGGCTTGACCACGTAGTCGTCGGCCCCGGCGGCGAGCCCGCCGACGCGGTCGTCCTCCGCCGCCCGGGCCGTGAGCAGGATGAACGGCCGCGTGGGCCGCGTCTCACGGACGCGGCGCAGGATCTCCAGGCCGTCGGGGCCCGGGAGCACGACGTCGAGGAGCACGAGATCGACCGCGGCGGTCTCGGCGAGCGCGAGTCCCCGCGTGCCGTCGCCTGCCTCGAGCACGTCGTAGCCGGCGAAGGTGAGCGCCGCGACGACCCCGCGACGGATCGCGGGGTCGTCCTCGACGACGAGCACGCGGCGGGCGGGGGCGGTCATCGGCGGGCCAGCTTCCCGGCGGCGTCGGCGGTGGTGCCCGCGAAGGGAATCTTCGTGGTTCGCACGTCGAGCAGCGGCTTGAGCTCGTGGACGTTCGTGTAGCCGTAGGCGTGGAGGACGTTGAAGGTGTGGACGTTCAGAGATGCGGCGGCTGTCTTCGCGGCAAATGCCCGCTCCTCGTTCTCGAAGTTGTTGTTGCAGTAGATGAGCACGCGGGTGTCCTTCGTGGGGATGACTTTCGCCAGCTCATCCGCGGTGATGTCGGGGAAGCTCAGGTGCCGGGCGCCGCGGACGTGCAGGAGGTCGTACTTCTCCCGGCTGCGGGCGTCGAGGACGATGGTGTCGGGCTTGGCGGCCAGGGCGAGGAACTCATCCTCGCCCACGCGGCGGCTCTCCCGCAACTTCTCGACCTCCGCCACGCCGGTGGCGAAGCGGCGGTAGTCGATGCGAGGGTTGCCCTCGTCGGCCCGCAGGGCGGGTGCGAGCAGGGCGACGGCGGCGAGGAACGGGAATGAGCGGGGGCGAACGCGCGGTGCGATGGGAAACATGGCGGGGACTCCGGCAGGACCGCGGCCGCCGGGAGCTCCCCGGCGCGGGCCGCACGAGGGAGTATCGGTGGGCCGGCTGTCGGGGTGTGTAACGCCCGCGCAAACTGCACGGCACGGTTTCAGGCAAAACATCGCATCGTGCGATTTTTGCCTTGCGGGCCTCCGCCCGCTGGAGGTGACCCGGCCCTCCGGGCCTGGCGCCGTTTCCTGTAGCGACGGTCTCTGACCGCCGCATGCGGGGCGGGCACGATGGTCGGAGACCGCGGCGACGGGCGGTGCTATTGGAGCGTCGGCCGCGGCTGCACCGGCTCGAAGGGGCGGACCCAGATGTTTCGGAACTGCACCGGGTTGCCGTGATCCTGGATCGTGAGCGGCAGGGCGTCGTCGTGCTTCGTGTAGCTGGGCGGCGCGTGGAAGAACGTGTCACCCTTGATCACCGTGTCGGAGTGGATGGCCACGCCGTTGTGAAGCACGCTGATCCGGCCCGGCTTCTCGAGCGATCCGTCGGCGGCGAACCGCGGCCGCGTGAAGAGGATGTCGTAGGTCTGCCACTCGCCGGGCCTGCGGCAGGCGTTCACCGCCGGCGGCTGCTGCTTGTAGAGGGCGCCGCACTGGCCGTCGAAATAGGTGACGGGGTTGTCGGTGCCGTCCTGGAACGAATCGAGGATCTGAATCTCGTACTTCCCCATCAGGAAGACACCCGAGTTGCTCCGCTGCTGCCCCTTGCCGCTGGTGTCGGCGGGAGTGCGAAACTCGACGTGCAGCTGGCAGTCGCCGAAGCCCTGCCTGGTCGTGATCTGTCCCTTGCCGACCGTGGCCACGCCGTCGGCGACCTTCCAGTTCTCGGCGTTGTTCCAGGCGGAGAGGTCCTGGCCCAGGAGCACGATCGCGTCGGCGGGCACCGGGGCGGGGCCCGTCGGGGCGGGGCCGGGATCGACGACGCGGGGCCGCGGCCACTCGATCGGCGACACCCATTCCCTGTTCGGCATCCGGCGGCCCGCGAGCCGCAGTCGTCGCGAGCGGATCGACTCCGTGATCCGCGCGGCTTTCGCCTCGGCCTCGGCCACCGACGCGCCGGTCGCCATGCCCGGCCGCTGATGGCCCGCGGCGGGGAGATAGGCGTCGCGAAGGAGCGTGAGCCGCGCCATCACCTCGGGCAGGAATTGGGCCAGCGTCTCGGGCGCGTCGGCCGTCGCGATGTCTCCGGCTCCCAGGCCCGCGAGCACCGCGCGGCAGATCGCCCAGTGACCCGCGTCATCCGGATGGATGGCGTCGGGGGCGAACGTGAAGGCCGGGTCGGCCGCCCGCTTCGCGGCGAGCGCCGCTTTCATCGGCCCATGGACGTCGATCACGAGCCAGCCGTCGGCCCGCTTCGAGACGAGCCATTCCGAATAGGCGGTGAGCACGGCGTCATAGTCGGCGGTGCCGGCGGGGCCGGCCTTGCCGGGTGGGCCGCCATACACGGGGGGCGTGAGGTGCACGATCTTCGCACCGGCCTTCTCGACCGCGGTGTGCAGCCGTTCCATGCCGGCCTTGAACTTCGCGAACCGGGCGTCGTCGAGCGGCTGGTAGATGCCGCAGTTCATGCCGTAGCAGGCGAGCACGACGTCGGGACGCGTGAGCCGCAGCACGCGGTCGAGCCGTTCGGCGACGTCGGGCCGGGGGAACTTCCCGCCTGCGTGCGTTTCCTCCGAGAGGCCCGAGACGGTCTCGCTCGACAGCCCCATGTCGATCACCTCGGCGGCCGTGCCCTGCCGCTCCATCCAGGCGACGAGGTGGGCCAGCCAGCGGCCGTCGTAGGTGATCGAATCGCCGAGGGCCACGACCCGTCGCGCGTCGAGGAGCAGGGAGGCGGGCACGGCCGGTGGCTCGGCGGCGGCGGCCATGCCACCGCAGAGCAGCAGGCAGGCGAGTCCCAGGCGGGTGGTCGAGGGCATCGATCGAGGCTCCTACTTGACGGGTGTCGCGCCCTCGCGGATCGCGAACAGGTGGCTCTTGTTGGCGATGTACAGCGTGTCGCCGACGGCGATCGGCGTCGAGTAGACGCTGTTGCCCATGTTGATCTCCCCGAGCAGTTCCATCTCCTTGCCGAGCTTGAAGATGCAGATGTCGCCGTCCTCGTCGCCGATGTACACCTTGCCGTCGGCGACGAGCGGCGATCCCCAGCTGGCGGCGAGCATGTCGTGCGTCCAGTGCGGCTTGCCCGTCTTCACGTCGAGGCAGTGGAACAGGCCGCTGAAGTCGGCCACGAAGAGCAGCCCGTCCTTGATGGCGACCGTCCCGCAGGTGCGGTGCATCGTCTCCTCGAAGGCGAGCTTACCGTTGCCGTCGGCGTCGAAGCCGGGATAGTGCCAGATGGCCGCGGAGTTGGGGTTCGGGCGGGCCACCTCCCCTTCCTCCTTGATCACGGCCTGGTTGCGGCGGTGGGGCAGGGGCTTGGATGGATCCTTGAGGCTCACGGCCAGCTCGCTCGACACGTCGCCGCGCTTCGTGGGATCGATGCACCACAGGTGGCCCACGCCCTCGCCGTGCTCGGGATCCTCGCCCACCGCGACGTACACCAGGCCGTCGTGGATCACCGGCGTGCCGATGATGTGGTTGCGGTCGGCCCGGCCGCCGAGCGTGTACTTCGACTCCTTCGGGTTGCAGTCGAACTTCCAGAGCAGCTTGGCCCGGCCCGGGCCGGAGGCGGATGGCCCGTTGTCGCCACGGGCGTCGAAGGCGTACATCCAGCCGTCGCCGCCGCCGAAGAGCACCTGCGGCACGCCGCCGAGTTCCGCGTAGGACGGGCTCGACCACTGGCCGTGGAGCACGTTGGCGCCGGGCGAGTTATCGGCCCACAGCACCTTGCCGTCGCGCTTGTCGATGCACAGGAAGCTCGGGGCCTCGAAGTTCGGCAGGTTGATGTGCCCCTCGTCCACGCCGTTGCTCGTGTTCACGAACAGGAAGTCGCCGGCGCTGGTCACGCTGCAGGAGCACATGTTGTGCTGCGAGACGCCGAGCTGCTTCATCATGTCGAGCACCCAGACGACGTCGGCCTCGTCCTTGTCCTGGGCCTTCTCCCCCGTGAACGGCCCGTCGTTCTCGCCGTCGCGGAAGCCCTCGGTGTCGAGGCACTTCACCTCGCCGCGGCTGGTCACGTACCACAGCCGGTCGCCCTCGACGAGCGGCGCGCAGCAGATTCCCTGCAGGGGCCAGTCGTGGACGCGGCCGGTGGGCAGCTTCTCGCTCGAGTCCTGCCAGAGGAAGGAGCCGTCCTTGGCGGAGAAGGCCAGCAGACAGCCGAGGTCGATCGCCGGGGGATACCGCTTGAGCCAGCCCTTGCCGTTGTTGGTGCCGACGTACGCCTTGCCGCCGGCCACGACCGGGTTGCCGTAGGACTGGCTGCCGAGGGCCGCCACCCAGGCCACGTTCTTGCTCGTGGCCGGATTCCACACGCCGGTGTCGGCGTCGAAGTCGCCGGGCGCCCACTCGATGGGCAGGCCCTTCGCGTCGGGCGTGTTGTTGCGGACGGGCGACCCGCCCCACTGGTTCCAGTCGGCGGCGGGAGCGACGGTCGCGGCACAGATTACGAGAACCATGAGCAGAGCGTGATGCACCACCGCCGCCATGCCTGCCGGGAAGCCCGAGGCGCGAGCCGAGGGAATGGGTGTGGTCATCGACGAGTCGTTGCGGATTCCCTCAGCTTGCGCTTCGGGCTTCAAGGGCAAAGGATTGCCTTGCACGCAAGTGGCGAGACGCAGGTTCACTTCACGGCCTCCACGGTGACGTTGTCGATGTAGATCTCGGAGTCTTTCGAGTTGCCGAAGAAGCCGGGGCTGCCCTGCAGGTTGCCCGCCTCGTGCACGGCCTCGATCGTCCAGGCGTCGGGCTCGGGCGCGCCCCGCGGCCAGACCTTGCCGCGAAGACAGGCGTCGCCGCCCTGCGTCCGGGCCTCGAGCCTGATCGTGTACCAGCGGCCCGCCTCCCAGGCGAACGGAATCGTCTTGGAAAAATGCGTCGCCACCTGGGGCGGCCAGGAGCGCAGTTGCAGCTGCTGCGCGGCGCCCATCAGGTCGAGCGTGTACCGCTGGGCGACCAGACCCATGTCGGGCATCCGCGCCTTCTCGAGTGCGGCCGCCGTGCCGAAGGCCTTGGAGAAGGCATCGGCGTCGGTGGCGGGCGACTTCGGCGTGTCGGACGCCGGCGAGCCCGGCTTCTCCACACCGGTCTCCTGGGCGCGGAAGTCGGCCCGGATCGAATAGTCGTGGAGCGTGATCGGCCCGATCCAGCCCTGGCTGCGGGTGCCCTTGGGGATCGTCGTCACCTTCACGAGGCACTTCGAGCCGTCGACCTCGCGAACGACGTGCCGGTATCGCATGCCGATCCACGGGAGCGGCGGCTCGCCCTTGACGACGCCCGTCTTCGGGTCGGCCGCGAGGGCAATCTCGTCGAAGTCGAACGTCCACGGCAGGGGAGGCATGGAGCGAATCCGGGCCTTCCCCTCGAGGTCGCCCACCTTGGCCGTGATGATCGCGGCGGCGTGCTTTCCGGGCGGCGCCGTGTAGATGCCGTCGCCGGAGACTTCCCCCGCCGTCGCCGTCGTGAACAACAGCGGCATGCCCTGCTTCTCCTGCACGAACCGGCCGGCGGCGTCGTAGAGCCGCACCTTCAGGGGCACGCTCGCCCCCGCGGCGATCTGGGCCTCCGCCGGCACGATCTGCACCCAGGCCGGCTCGCCGGCGGGCCCGCGGGTGGACGCCGACACCTGCTCAGCGGCGGTGGGCCGCGGCTGCTCCTTCACGCTCGGCAGGTCCGGCCCGGCGGCCAGGCAGTAGAGCCGCTCGCCCGTCGTCAGGTAGATCCGTCCCTGCCAGGCGATCGGCGAGGCCGTGACCTCGTCCTCCTCGTCGAGCCGCATGCGGTTGACGAACTTCAGGCCGTCCTTCGTCGGCTCGAGCACGTGCCAGCCGCTCGTCGAGCAGACGAAGAGCTTCCCGTCGGCCACCAGCGGGCTGCCGCGGACAATTGTGCCGAGGAGCTTCGTCGGCTTGCCGACGGGGGCGCCCGTCGCCTTGTCGAAGGCGTAGATCTTCGCGCCGTCGTCCACGCAGTAGAGGCGGTCGCCGAGCACGACGGGCATCGACCGGCCGTCCATGACGTTCTTCTTCTGCCAGATGGCGTGTGTCGCCGTGATGTCGCCGGTGCCCACGCCCTTGAAGGCGGTCACCGAGCCCATCGAGGTGTTGTCGAGGTTCTCCTCGGCCTGCGAGATGAAGACCGTTTCTCCGTCCACCAGCGGCGCGACGTTGAGCCCGCGGCGGGAGAGCTTGAAGTTCCATACGGCCTTGCCGGTCCGCGGCTGGAAGTTCCACACGCTGCCGTCGCTGGAGCCGAAGACGAGGGCCGCCTCGCCGCCGAGCACGGCCAGCGACGGGGTGCTGTAGGTCGTGTCCTCGGGGAGCTCCTTCGTGCCGTTCATCCAGCGGACGGCGCCGGTCGCCTTGTCGAGCCCGAGGAACCGGTGGGCGGGGCGGGCGGTGTCGCCCCAGCCGGTGACCACGGCACTGGCGATCACGAGATCCTCGAACACCACCGGGATGTTGGTCCGGCCGCCGTAGGTGGAGAGGAAGCCGAACTCCTCGTGGAGCGACCGCTGCCACCTGGTCTGGCCCGTGGCGGCATCAATGGCCGTGAACACGCCGCACACCCCGTGGGCGAAGACGGTGCCGCTCTCCGGATCGGCGACGACGGCCGACCAGCCGACCCTCTCGGCGGGCACGTCGGAGAGGTAGACGTTGAACACGTTCTCCCAGAGCTTCTTCCCCGTGACGGCATCGAGGCAGAGCACCTTCTCCGCCTCCTGCCGCGTGCCCGGCTTGTGCCGCACGAGCGTGTAAAGCCGGCCGCCCATGATCACGGGGGTGGAGATGCCGCCCGCCTCGTCGTTCTTCCAGAGCACGTTCGTGCCCGCTTCGGGCTCGAACGCGGTGACGGGCGCCGGCCCCTCCGAGCGCCGGTCCTGCTGTGGCCCACGCCAGTCGGGCCAGTCGGAGGCCCGGCCAGCCGACGCGGCCGCGACCAATAGCGCCAGGGCGACAGGCAACAGAATTCGGACGTTCATGATGTCAATACCCTATGCCGGCCTGCTTGGCCTCTGCAGGTAGTTGCGGATCGACGATCCCGAGGGCGGTTTTACCACGCTCCAGGCGGGCGGCCGCGTCCAACACGATGCTTTCGACATCCGCGTTCCACCACCGGAGCTGCTGGTCGAGGGGCGGTGCTTTCAACGGCCGCACGACCCGCATGCCGACGCCGAGCGTCGGGTCTTCGGTGTACCACCACGGGCTCAAGGGGATGTTGGGATCGGACTCCTTCCAGGCTACGTCGTCAGACCCGCGGCGGGCGGCGCTCCGCAGCCGATCGGCCTCGTCGTAGTAGGCCCCGCCGCGGACGATCCGCGGGGAGAGCTTGGTGGGCCATGTCACAGCGTCGGACGCGGCCACCGGCTGCGGGAGTCCGGCCTGCCGGGCATAGCCTCCGGCCACGAGTTCGTCGATCACCCATTCGGCGACGTTGCCGTGCATGTCGTGCAGGCCGAAGGCATTGGGCTGCTTGCCCCCCACCGCATGGGTCTTGTCGTCGGCGTTGTCGGCGTGCCAGGCCACGGCATCGAGGGTGGCCGCTTCGGCCCCGCTGCTCCACGGCGTCTGCGTGCCGGCCCGGCAGGCATATTCCCACTCGCTCTCGCTGGGCAGGCGATAGAAACGGCTCGTCAGCTTGCTGATCCACTTCGTGTATTGGCGGGCAGCGAACGGCGTCATCGTCACGGCCGGCAGATTCGGGGCTTCGCCGTGCGTGTAGGTTTTGGTGGGTTCGTAGAGAGTGGAGGGGGCGGTGACCGCGTCGGCCTCGTTGGCGGCCGTGACGGGGCGGAGCTTCGCGGCCGCGAGGGCCTGAAACAGTTCGTAGGTGGCCATGTAGGTCTTGTACTCGCCCCAGGTCACCTCGCAGCGGCCCATCCAGAAGGGCTCGACCTTGACCCCGAAGACCGGCCCCTCGTCGGCGGACCGATCGGCCTCGTCGGCGGGGCTGCCCATGCGAAACGTGCCGCCGGGCACGGGGATCATCCGAAAGGTGACGTCCGAGCCGGGGATCCGCTCGTCGTAGGCGACCATCCAGCCCCCGTCGATCTGCACCATCGGTCCCGGGCCCTCCGGGCGGTTGGCTCCCATCACGATGCCGGGGGCGTCTCCGGCGACGACGGGGGCGAGGCCGCTGCCGAGCGGCGAGAGCCCGAGGAGGGCCGCGGCGATGACCGCGGTGCGGACGGTGAAATGGCCGTGCATGGCGGAATCTCTCGGTGGGGCGGGGGAGAGGCGGGGCGGAATAACTTCCCGCAGGACGGTCGGTCGTCGGAACGCGTAAAGTGTACCCTGACGAACTGTCCCTGCTCAACGCGAAGCGACCCTGACGTGACCGCCCCCAAGCCCACCCGACCAGCCGGCAAAAAGCCCGCAGCCCGCACGGACGCCAAGCCCGCCGAGCGGGTGGTGGCCGAGAACCGCAAGGCCCGGCACGACTACGAGATCCTCGACACCCTCGAATGCGGGATCGCGCTGGTGGGCAGCGAGGTGAAGAGCCTGCGGGTGGGGCGGATGTCGCTCGACGAAGCCTACGGCCGCGTCGAGGGAGACGAGGTGTGGCTCTTGGGCTGCGACATCCCCGAATACGAGAAGGCCAACCAGCTGAACCACAAGCCGAAGCGGCCGCGGAAACTCCTGCTCCATCGGCGGGAGATCAAGAAGTTCGCCGGCCAGGCCTTCGAAAAGGGGCTGACGCTCGTGCCGCTGAAGATGTATTTCAAGGACGGCCGGGTGAAGGTGCTCCTGGGCGTCGGCCGCGGCCGGAAGACCCACGACAAGCGGCAGAAGATGAAGGCCGACACGGCCCGACGTGAAATTGAAACCGCCCTCCGCGGCCGGGGTGGCCGCGGAGGGCGGTGATGTGCGTCGGGCCACCCGCGGTCGAGCCGCGGATCATGTGGCCGGGAGCGTCAGTCGTCGGCCGCGCCGACGAGCAGGCCGGCGGTCGAATCGGTGGAGTCCTCGGGATGCCACAGCGGCATGCCCCGCTGGATCCGCTCGGCGAGAATGTCGATCTTCTGCTTCGAGCCGGCCGGGGCGGACGTCGGGGAGAAGTCCTCCGTGCACTGCGGCTCGAAGTTCTCGTCGTGACCGTAGAGCTCAATGATCTCGAAAACGTTGCGAATCCGTGCCATCGGGACGAACCGGCTCCTTTGCATCAAAGAGGAATGATGTGGTTATCGGCCCGCGGACGAGGCGGCGGGAGAAGCCGCGGCGGGCATGTCGTTCGAAGTGAACGTCGCCATTATGGAGCCGTGCTCACGCGAGTCAAACTTTTTCCGGACCGGCGAAAACCCGCGGAAAAACGCCGCGCATGCCCGGCGCATTGTCCGTCACGACCGTCGCGAATTACCATGTCTGGGACATGTGCACCGGGCTTTCGCTGCGGCTGAAGCCGTGACGCCCCGCGAGCACAGGCCTGGTTCGGCCGCGGGCTCCACCCGTCGCCGCGGTCGATGGCCCAGTTCACCGGCTCGCTCGTCACCTACCCGGCCCGGGTCTCGTTCGCGGCGTACGTGATCACGATCCTTCTCGGCGGGGTGTTGCTCACCCTGCCGGCCGCCCGGCAGCCCGACCGCCCGCCGATCTCGCTCGTGGACGGAATCTTCACCGCCACGAGCGCCTGCTGCGTGACCGGCCTGACCGTCCGCTCCACGCTCAACGATTTCTCGTTCCTCGGCCAGGCCCTGATCCTCGCCCTCATTCAGCTGGGCGGCCTCGGCATCATGACCATCACGACGCTCCTGTCTTTCCAGATCGGCGGGCAGGCCACGCTCCGGCAACGGGCGGTCGTGGCCGAGACGCTGGGCATCAAGTCGGGACGGGACCTGCGCTGGGTGACGCTCGCGCTGCTGGCGACGGTCCTGGCGGCTGAGGCCTGCGGCTTCGCGCTCCTCTGCTGGGCCGACTGGGGGGCGGGCACGCCCGGTCACGTCGTCTGGCGGTCGCTGTTCCACTCGGTGTCGGCCTTCTGCAACGCCGGCTTCGCCCTCCACGACCAGAACCTCGTGCCCGACGCGGGGCGGGTGTCGATCAACCTCGTGATCTGCGGCCTGATCATCGTGGGCGGGCTGGGGTTCCCGGTGATCTTCGACGTCTTCTCCCGGCTCCGCAGCCGGGGGGAGTTTTGGGAGCGGCTGCACCTGCAGACCAAGATGATGCTCATCGGCACGGCCGCCCTGCTCGCCTTCGGGGCGGCGTCGTTCTGGGCGCTCGAATGGGAGGAGGCGATCGCCCGCGAGCCGCTGGGCACGAAACTCCTGATGGGCCTGTTCCACTCCACGACCTGCCGCACCGCTGGTTTCAACACGGTGGACTACGGGGCGCTGTCGAGCGCCACGCTGTTCCTGGCGATCATCCTCATGGCGATCGGCGGCGGCCCCTGTTCCACCGCCGGCGGCTTCAAGGTGAGCACGTTCATGACGCTGGTGGTCAGCTCCTGGTCCAACTTCCGCGGCTGGAAGCACGTCAACTTCTTCCGCCGGACGATCCCCGAGTCGGCGGTCGAGCGGGCGACGGCCACGGCCCTGTTCTTCGGCGCGGTGGCGATCGCGGCGCTGGTCGCGCTGCTCGTGGTCGAGACCAGCGGCGACCTCTCGGCGCGGCCGCGGTGGTTCCTGGAGGCGCTCTTCGAGTGCATCTCGGCGCTGGGCACGGTCGGGCTTTCCACCGGCATCACGCCCGGGCTCACCGACCCCGGCAAGCTCGTGCTCGTGGCCCTGATGCTGGTCGGCCGGCTCGGGCCGATCACCGCCGCCGTGGCGCTGGCCCGCGAGCGTCGTTCCTACCAGCCCCTGTTCCCCGAGGAGGAGCCGCTCATCGGCTGAAATCGCATGGCACTGTCAGGCAAGAAGTTCATCATGCTCGGGATGGGCTCGTTCGGCACGGCCCTGGCGACGAAGCTCGCCGCCAACGGCTGCCGCGTGATCGGCGTGGACGGCCGCCGCGAGCGGCTCGAGGCCGTGAAGAACGACATTCACGAGGCCGTGATCGGCGACGCCACCGACCGCGAGGTGCTGGAGAATCTGCCGGTCAAGGACGCCACGGCCGTGTTCATCTCGCTCGGCGAGAACATCTCGCAGTCGCTCCTCGCCACGCTCCACGTCAAGGAGCTGGGGGCCCGGAACGTGATCGTGAAGGGGGTCACGAAGGAGCACGGCAAGATCCTCGAGCACCTGGGGGTCGACCGGGTGGTGTTTCCCGAGGAGGAGGTGGCCCGCGAGCTCGCCGACCGGATGACCTGGCCCAACGTCCTCGACTACCTGCCCATCGATCCCGACTACAGCGTGGCGGAAGTGGCGATGCCCGGCTCGCTCTCCGGCAAGACGCTCGCCGAGGCCAATCTGCGGAGCAAGATCGGCGTCCACGTGATGGGGCTCAAAGACGTGATGAAGGGGAAGTTCGAGATGTTCCCCGACGGGAAGACGAAGCTCCTCGAGGACCAGGTGCTGCTGGTCGTCGGCCGCGAGGCCGAGATCGCCGCCCTCCGGGAGCTGCCCTGAACCGGTA
>JBIJCJ010000165.1:0-8087 GCA_044344765.1 Pirellulales bacterium
CGGTTGCCCGACTTGCAGACGAAGTACACGGGCCCATCGCCGCAGAGGGCCGTGACAGCCTTCGCGTCGAGCCGATCGAGCGGGATGTTGTGGGCGAAATCGACGTGCACCTCGCCGTACTCGGCGGGCGTACGGACGTCGATCAGCGTGACCCTGTCTCCCTTGCGGCGGAGATCGGCGAGCATCGTCGGCGAAATCGTGGCAACCATGAGAACATCCTCCGTGGGCTGAGAAACGGAACCGGGATCGGAATGTCGTGAGGTTTCGATGTGTTGTGGACGGAACGTACCGAAAAATCGCAGGCGATGGAATCCTAGCCGGACACACCGGTTCTCGCGGCCTTCGGGCCGCCGAACCGGGCCTCGATACAGGCCATGATGCTGGCCAGGTGGGGCTCGGCGATCGTGTAGTAGACACACCGCCCTTCCTTCTCCACGTCGAGAAAGCCACAGCGTTGCATGAGCCGCAGGTGCTCGGAGGCCATGTGACTGGGAATCTCACAGGCTGCGGCCAATTCTCCCACCGTGTACCGGCCGCCGAGCAGCATCTGCACGATCCGCAGCCGGTGGGGGTGGGCGAGTGTCTTCAGGCACTCGGCCGCCTGCCCCAGGCTTTCGAGGCTCGTAAGTTTCGGCGGACGGGCGGGCTTTCGCTTGGTGTCGACCATGACGGTGTTGTTCGCGGGGCCGGAATAGGCGGAGCTCCTGCCGCCCTCCATCATATCGTCATATCACGATATTTCCATAAGCGATTTTCATGGCCGGCGCCCGCGGCGCACAGTTTCACGGCGCGTCGCCGGCAGCTCGACCCCGTCGGCACGCAGCTGCCGCTCCACATGCGCGACCCAGCCGCGGTTGGCGACGGGGCTGGCGGGGCTGGGGTGGAGAATGCTCGTGACCGGCAGGCCGGTGGACGCGAGCGCCACCCGCGCCTGGTTCGCGGCGAAGTTCCCCACGCCGATCACCCGCCGGGGATCGCACCACGCGACGAGCCGCCGCAGGGCCTCGTCGCAGGCCGCGAACAACGGCTCCCGCTCCGCCGCAGGCAGCTTGTCGGGCGTGCGGTTGCGACCCGATGCTTCCATGAACACCAGCGGACAGTAGTTGATGACGAGAAACCGCGCACTGAAGGCCTCCGGCGAGCCGAAGCGATCCTTCACCCACCCCCAGAGGCGGCGTCCGCTGACCTCGCTCCGCGTGCAGGCGAAGCCCTCGATCGGTCGGGCGGGATGGATCCGCGGCGGCTGATCCACCCGCTCCTCGATGCCGAGGAACTCACGCACGTGCTCGACCTCGCCGAAGGGCACGCCGGTCTGGGCCATGCCCCACGGCCCCGGGTTCATGCCCACCAGCAGCGCGTCGATCCCCTGCCGCGCATAGCGATTCAAATACGCCTCGTGGGGCCTGCGGGCGTAGACGAGCGGGTTGTAGATGCAGGCGGTCGGCGGTCGAAACACGAGCGCATCGACCTCCCGCGCCAACCGGCGTGCGATCGCCACGGGTGTCATCGGCTGACCCTCGAGACTCGGCTAGGGCAGACAGTGGAACACGTCCTCGGCGTTGCCTCGGCTGCGCCCGCGGTCTGCGAATCCTGCGGTCGATCAAGTGGACAAAGGCCACGGAAGGCTTTGTCCACCGACAATATAGGCCCTACTGCGGCCGGCAGCACGCTGGCGAAACGGCGGGTGGACGAGCCTCCGGCCCGAGGGTATACGCGAAAAAGGCGGCTTTTTCCGGCTGGCCTCGCCGGCCTCGGACCGCCACAATCCCCCGCCCATTCCACCCCACAAGCCATCCGCATCATGACCGCCACGACTGCCGCCCCCCTCGGCATCTCCGCCATCGCGATCCACCAGCCCGCCTGGGAACTGGAGAACGCATGGTTCGGCGACACGATGCCTCGCAAGTTCGCCCATCACACGGGGATCGAGGCCCGGGGCATCTCGGTGGACGACGAGGTGATGATGGGGCTGCAGGCGATCCGCCGCATCCAGCGGGAGACGAGCTGCGATCTCGCCGCCTGCCGCGGCCTGGTCTTCGTGTCGCCGTCGCTGATTCCGTCGACGATCGCCCGCCGCTACCTCGATCCCGACCAGGCGGCGGTCGAGCGGCCGGCCCGCGCCGCGCGGCAACTGGCCCGCGCGTTCGGCATGCGCCGCTGCCGGACGATCGGCCTCAATTGGTTCTGCTGCGGCTACAGCCGCGCCCTGTCGGTCATCCAGACCCGCGTGGCGCCGCGGCTGGCGCTCGCCCGCGACGAGTTCCTGCTCGTCGTCGTCGCCACCCGCATCAGCCGGATCACCGACTACGCCTGCGGGCAGACGGCGGGCCTGTTCGGCGACATGGCCTCCGCCACCTTGATCGCGCCCCTGGCCAGCCACCGGCATCCGGTGCATTTCGAGCTCGTCCATGCCCACGCCGAGCGGCAGCCGATCGAGCGCTCCGCATTCGACTATCACGTCCGGCCGGCCGTGCCCGTCCCGGCACCCGACGGCGGCCGCGACGTGGCGACCGAGCGACTGGTCTACTCGCTCGACGGCATGGCGATCGCCGAGACGGCCCCGCGGGCCATGGCGGCGGCCGTCGCCCGGGCGTTGGCCACGTCCGGTCTGACCGGCGGCGACGTGAGCCATGTCGTCCCGCACCAGGCCGGCACGGGGATCGTCCGCTTCACGAGCATGAAGCTCGAGGAGCAGGGAATCACCGCCGAGGTCGTCAACGGCCTGGTGCGTCGCACCGGCAACGTCAGTGCCTGCTCGGTGCCGCACGCGCTGCACCAGACCTGGGATCGGCTCCGGGGACTCGTCGCCTGCCCCACGGCCGCGGTCGGCAGCCCCGGCCGTCCGGAGGTCCTGCAGGGCTGCGTCCTTCTGCGTTCGACGCCGCACCACGATCGTCGGGCAGTCGCCGCGGCCTGACGGCGGCGCACCCTCGCCCGGACGCCGCGGCGGCGTCATAGTGGAGGGCATGGAGCCTTCCCCGTCCCGAGCCCTCCGCCTGCGACGCGCCTTCGCGGTCGTGTGCCCGCACTGCGGCGGCGGCCGCCTGTTCGCGGGCTGGTTCCGCATGCATCCGGCCTGCTCGCGCTGCGGCCTGCCCTTCACGCGGGAGGCCGGCTTCTACCTCGGCTCGATCTACATCAACTACGGCGTCACCGTGCTCGTCACGCTCGCGGTCTATGCCGCGATCGTGCTCGGGTTGGGCGGAACGCACGAGACGGCGCTGGCGACCTGCCTGGCGGTGGCCGTCCTCCTGCCGGTGCTCTTCTTCCGCCATGCCCGGAGTCTGCTCTTGGCGCTCGACAGCGCCGTGAACCGCCACCAGGGTCGGCCCGGCGACGCCGATCTGGCGGCGCTGCGCAGCGACGACGCGAGCGCCGGCTGCATGATGGGCTTGGCGCTTGCGGCCATCCTCCTCTTCGGCCTCGGTATGGCGGCGGTGACGGTCTACTTCGCCAACGCCGGCGGCCCGGCGGCGAATGACCCGGCCGCCGCGGAACACGTGGATCTCTCCTGACGGGCGGCACGTCCGCCCCAGCTCACCAGGTAAACAGCCGGATCTTGTTGCCGTCGGGGTCGGCGACGACCAGCTCGCGAAAGCCCTCGGGATGGGCGGTGGGGGTGACGATCGCCCCGGTGGCCTCCAGCCGGCGGCCGACCGCGTTCAGGTCGGCCACCTCGAAGCCCAGGCTCCACCGGCCGCTGGCCGGGCCGGTCTCGGGCCGCGCGAGGATCGCCAGCCGCGTGAGGCCGGCCTCGAAGAGCGCGTAGCCGTCATCGACCACGCGGACGAGCACCCGCAGGCCGAGCACGCTGCGATACCACTCCACCATCTCCGCCCAGCGGGTGGTCCGCAGTTCGACGCAGAACAGTTCCGGACGGTCGGCGGAGGGGGTGGTCACGCCCGAGTTTGTAGCAGACCTTCTCCAAACCGGCCCGGGAACCGACAATCTCCAGCCCGTGGCGGGCACAAGTTCGCGACCCGACCGCGGCAGCCTCGCGGAATCCAACCTTCCATGGCAGACAAGCCCCCTCCCGTCCACGACGCCCCCCACGGTACCGGCGCCGCACTCGAAAAGGCCCGGCGCGACAAGCTCGACAAGCTCAAGGCCCTGGGCATCGATCCCTGGGGCGGACGGCTCGACGACATCGCGCCGATCGCCGCCGTGCGGTCCCAGGGAGAAGCGATCGCCAAGGACAGCGACGCCGGACCCACCGTCCGGGTCGCCGGCCGCATCATGCTCCTGCGGAGCGCCGGCAGCCTCGTGTTCCTCGATCTCCACGACCGCACCGGCCGGATCCAGATCATGCTCGGCAAGAAGCAGGTCGGGCCCGACGCCTGGAAGATCGTCGACTGCCTCGATCTCGGCGACCTCGTGGGCGTGGACGGTCGGCTCGGCTGGTCGAAGACCGGCGAGATGACGATCTTCGCCTCGGGGCTCACGTTCCTCGCCAAGTCGCTGGAGACGCCCCCCGACAAGTATCACGGCCTGGTGGACGCCGATCTCAAGCAGCGGATGCGGTACCTCGACCTGATCCACGGCGCCGGTGTCCGCGACCGGTTCGTAGCCCGCAGTCGGATCGTGGAGGCCGTGCGGCGGGTGCTCGCGGACCGCGGCTATCTGGAGGTCGAGGGCCCGACGCTGCAGGAGACCGCCGGCGGCGCGGCGGCCCGGCCCTTCAAGACCCACCACAACGCCCTCGACATGCCGCTCGTGCTGCGGATCGCGCTGGAGCTGCACCTCAAGCGGCTCCTCGTCGGCGGACTGGAGCGGGTCTTCGAGCTGGGCCGCGTGTACCGCAACGAGGGTGTCAGCCCGCGGCACAATCCGGAGTTCACCATGCTCGAGGCCTACGAGGCCTACGGTGATTACGGCACGATGATGGACCTCACCGAGGCGATCCTGATCGCGGCCGCGCAGGCGGCGGGCACGCCCGAACGCTTCGAGTGGATGGGGCACACGGTGAACCTGGCGGCCCCGTTCCGCCGGGCGAAGTACGACGACCTGCTCCGCGAGACGACCGGCTGCGACCCGACCGACCCGGCGAGCGTGGCCGCGGCCGCCGCCGGGCACGGCATCGAGACGGCGGGCCGCCATCCCGACGTCGTGAAGAGCGACCTCTTCGAGGCCACGGTGGAGAAGACGCTCTCCGGCCCGGTGTTCGTCATCGACTATCCCGCCGCCGTCTGTCCACTCACGAAGCGCAAGGCCGACGCCCCGCACGTGGCCGAGCGGTTCGAGCTCTACGTCGCGGGCATGGAGCTGGCCAACGCCTACACCGAGCTCAACGACCCCGACCTCCAGGAGGAGCTGTTCAAGACGCAGCTGGCGGGGCTGCCGGCCGACGAGTCGATGGCCCGCATGGACACCGACTTCATCCGCGCCCTCCGCCACGGCATGCCACCGGCCGGCGGCCTGGGCATCGGCATCGACCGGCTGGTGATGTTCCTCACCGCGGCGGCGAGCATCCGCGACGTGATCCTGTTCCCCATCCACCGGCCGCGGGCGGAAGGATAGCGGACCGGGGCCCTTCTGCCTTCTGGAGCGGCGGTCTCTGACCGTCGTGTCTCGCGTCGTGGGAATGCGTTCGGCGGTCAGAGACCGTTGCTCACCGATTTCTTTTGGGCGTAACTCGCGCAACTCGCGAAACGCTGTCAGCACGGCCGCCGTGATGCTCCACTTTTCCAGCGTCACCGGACCAGCCAGCATGCTGTGAAGTCGGGTCGGATCCTCTCAACGCCAGAAGAAGCGTCGCCGCTGTCGATGTGGCCACCCCAGCGCCGCTGCCGGGAAGCCCGAAGCGCGAGCTGAGGGAATACGCGCCGCTTCACCGGAAACCGCACCACATTCCCTCGGCTCGCGCCTCGGGCTTCCAGGAACGGGACCGCCAAACCAGACAAACCAGAAACCAATTGCCGGGCATAGAAGGCAGACTGGCGAAACTGGGATGCGAGATTTGCGAGTTACGCCCTTGTAGATTGAGCGTTTTTGACGCTTGGCTTACGCCTCCGGCCAACCATCTTTCGCACTGTTCGCGTGGCCGCCCTAGATGGCAACTGCTTCTTGGCCGTTCCGGCTGTCGCGTCCGTGCTCCGTACAACGGCTACCTCGAGTTGCTTGGTGACCCACGCATTCAGGCTCTCACCAGAAAGAGCTGCTGCTCGATAGACCTGCCGGTGCAGGTTTGGCGAGATTCTCGTGACGAAGTGGCCGGACAACGGCTTGTCCGGTGACTCGCCACGTGCTTTGCAGAATGCAAGATAATCATCGATCGACTCGCGAAACGCCTTCTTCGCCTCAGCGACGCTGGCGCCCTGAAAAGTGATGACGTCGCGGGTGTTGATGACCTCGCCGCTGATGATTGCCGCCTCGTCGTCCAACTCGCAGCGGCCGATGTAGCCTTTGTACTCCATCATGGAATGACCTTCGCCTCCGTAAGGAGCCGTCGCATGGATTGAACGGCGCCCTTGTCTGTTTCCTTTTGTGGGTGCGGCCGATGAAACACGGCTCGGACGCCGTTCAGGGCGATTCGCACTCGCGATCCCGCCCCTTCAGTGATTTCTGCCCCTTCGTTCTCCAGCATCGCCTCGATGTCCCGCCAGACGATATTGGCCCTAACCGGATCCTCGAAAATCGCTTTCAGCGTGCTTTTGTGCTTTCTTCCCACAGCGGCTCAAATGATATCATCGGTCGATACTGAAGGCAAGTTGCGTCTTTTGCCTCAAAACGCCACATTCGATGCCCAAAGACGTCGGCGTCCTCTGTCATCGACGACGATTGTCCTCTGCCTGCCCGCGATACTTGTGGGGGGCAATTCGATAGCCTGACCTTCGGCCGCGACATGAGGCTCTGAGGCTCACACAAAAGGACACACAAAAGGACAGGCATGATCGTGCCTGATCGTGCCGATTCGGCGGTCAGAGACCGCCGCTCCAGCGGTTCGCACTCCGCGGCTGAACTGGTTGCAGCAAGCGCCCTCATCGCGCGGCTCGCTCTCCACCGCTCACCGATTTCTCACGCGCCACCCCTTGACGTGCCCCCACCCCCGGTGCGGTACGCTCCTCCCGCCAGCCCACTCCCCAGCGTGTGTGTGCCGCCTCTGGCCGCCCCGCCTCTCACCAGGAGCTCCACCGTGTCTCCCCGCCGTCACGGGCCGGCTCGCCCATTCACGCTCTTCGCGCGGCTGTTCTCCGCGCAGGCTGAAACCGGCGGCAAGCACCGCCGATCGCGAATGCTCTCGGCCCGCTGCGGCCTCCGGCTCGAAGCCCTCGAATCTCGGGCCATGCTCTCCTCCATGCCGTTCATCGCCCCCCTGCCGGATGAACTCGCCTCGAAGACCGCCAGCCTCGTCACCGTGCACGGCCGCTACGGCAACAACGCCCTCAACGGCGATTGGGAGCTCGGGCTTACCAGCAACACCAGCACCCCGCCGCAGAGACAACTCGATCGCACCTGGAACAGCGGCACGAGCGTCCCGTTCACGTTCACCTTCACGAACACACGCTCCGACGCGTTCACAAACCTACTCGACGCGTCCTTCTCAATCGGCGGAGCCAGCGTGCAGTTTGATTACGGCAGCCAGTTCGCCAGCTACGAGCCCAACGCCATCAGGATCTGGGCTCGCACCTCCACCGCCAACAGCGGCGTGACCATCAACGACCTCCAGATCACGACGCCCGGCGTCTCCGGCACCACGATGTTTCCCGGAACGGCGATCGCCGTCTCCCAGGCCTCCGGAACCGTCTTTCGGGAAATCCTCATCGCCGGCATCGACTTCCAATCGATGTCCGGTGGCACCGTCACGCTCCAAGGCAATGTGGCGATGCAGTTCGGCACGGTGAGGTGGACCCCGGATTTCGGGCGCGCTGATAAGGTGGAGCTTCCTGGGTGGGAGGCACCCTATCAGGAGCAGGATGATGGCCGGGAAGCGACGAGTGTACGGAGCCCCATTCAAGGCCAAGGTGGCTTTGGCTGCCGCCAAGGGTGACCGGACAACGGCCCAGCTGGCGAGCCAGTTCGGCATCCACACGAGCCAGGTGACGGCCTGGAAGAAGCAGCTCATGGCCCAGGTGGCTGATTTGTTCGCC
>JBIJCJ010000166.1:0-8081 GCA_044344765.1 Pirellulales bacterium
TGACCAGCCCCATCAGCTTCACGACCCGTGTGATCCTGTCGAGCGTGCCGAAATGGCCGACGAGCGTGGCCAGGATCGTGAGGCCCACCTGCCGGGCGGCCTCCTTGCCAGCGTCCGGATCCATGTCGATCCCCACGCAGCCCTTGATGAGCGTGCCATCCGCCTGGAACGGCAGGTGGCCCGACACATAGGCGAGGTTGCCGATCACCAGACACGGCTTGTAGAGGCCGGCGGCCTTGGGGAGCGGGGGCAGGGCGAGGCCGAGGGCCGCGAATGACTGCTGCGGTGAAGTGGTGTGGCTCATGGAATCTAAGGATACCGCACCATAACGGTGTTCGACTACGCATTCACAGTCGATGCACCGCGCGGATTGCCCACCCACCATCACCCTGACCTCTCCCAGAGGGCGAGGGTGGAGGAGCAACCACCGGCTCCACAGGAGTTGGCGGCAGACCTCACCGCCCGCCGGGAAACGTCAGCGGCGGCGGGGCAGGGGGCTGCGGTGCCGGGGGCGGGTTGCCGAACAGGGTCTCGAGCGATTCGAGGCCGCGGACCACGCCGTCCTGGATCACCGCCTGCGCCGTGTTCTCCACGATCCGGCCAAGGAGCACGTCGATCGCCCGGGCGTCGAACTGCGGTTTGTGCACGGTGCCCTTGAGCGGGATCGCCAGCGGCGTCCGCAGGAGCTGCGCGATGACCGGCGTCTGCCCGGCGATGTCGCCGCGGAGCGCGACCTCCACCACCATCGCCAGCGCCCCGTCTTCCGCCACGCTGCCCCGCGAACGGACGACCACCTGGCCGGCGTCCATCACCAGCCCCTCGTGCCACAGCCGCCGCTCAGCGAGGCGGACGGTGACCGGATCGGGCCGCACCCGCAGGAGCACCACCTTGTCGCCGATCGCGAACCGCGGATCGACGGCCGCCTGTAGCTTCGCCACGAGGCTCACCAGCGGCTGCACGGTCGCCGCCGGCGTGACCTCCAGGTCCTCGAAGACGACCCGCGCCGCCACTTCGCCGGCGAACGGATCGCCGAGCGGCAGACGGGCACCAGTCGTATCGACGCTCACCACGCCCCGCGTGTGCGTCGCGTGGCCGAGCAGCGGCGACAGCCATCCGGCCCACCGGTCGCACAGCGGCCCGGAGAGCGTCACCCGCTCGACGATCCGGCCCTGCGGCACGATCAGCTCGGCCGGCGCCGCCAGCCGGATCCACGGCGCACCGCGGAGGCGGCCGCCGGCGGCCGGAATGTCGAACGGCCCGCAGGCGAGCTGCCCCTCGAAGAGCCGCACCGGCATCTCGCCGGCGCCGAGCACGAAGCCTTCGCATTCGGCCGCCGCCCAGGCCGCGGTCGTGTCGATGGCGACGCCCCGCGCGAGCGTCGTCAGCGCCGGCTCCGTGGGCTGCACCGCCTTCACGGGTCGGGCCACGCGGGCCGTCCGGTCGCCGGCATCGGCCCGCGCGGCGGAGAGCCACTGCTCCGGCAACGGCACGGTGCCGACCTCGGCCGCCGGAGCGACGGCCGGCGCGATCGCCGCCGGCCGGGCCAAGGGACCGCGGAAGGCGAAGGGCCGTGAGCCCGCGCCGCTGACCCGCAGCCGGCCTCCGGTCCACGGCGTGATCAGCCGCGACACCTGCGACCAGTCGTAGGCGGCCGTGCCGTCGAGTTCGAGCAGCCGTCGGCCCGACCAATCCTGCACGCCGCCGCGGGCCGAGATGGCGACGGTGGACGACTCGAGCCCGAGCCGATCGATTCGCACGACTTCCGTCGCCGCCGGCCGCGTGACCTCGAACACCATCCGCACCTGCGGCTCGCTCCACACCGGCTGCGGCAGGCCCCCCGCGCGGTCACCGGCATCGGCAGTCCGGCCGATGGAGAGCTGCGTGCCGGTGGCCTCGACCAGCAGGTTCGCGCCGCTGCCGACGTCTGTCACCTCGACGGTGCCCGCCACTTCGCCGAAGACCGGCCATCGGTCGGCCGTTTCGTTCGGCACCAGCCAGCGTTCGAGCCGACCGGCGTGCGCTCGCCACTGGGCCTTGCCCCGCACCCGATCGACGAGCGCCAGGAAATCGACCGGGCCGCCGGCCGGCGGCGGCTGCCATGCCAGGCCGCCGGTCCGCACCGAGAGCGTGGTGGTGAGGACTTCACCCGACGACACTTCGATCGCCCCGGTCGTGGGATGCACGAGGCCCGCCGCGGTCGCCACGACCCGCGGCTCGTCGATGCGACGATCGGCCATGCGAATCGCGAGCTTTTCGATCTCGACCCCGGCCCGGGTGATCTGCCAGGCCGCGCCCCGCGCGGCGAGCGCCGCCGAAGCCTTCACCGCTCCCGACCATGTCCCGGTGGCGAGCGGCGGCCAGAGCCCGGCCCAGCGCGGCTGCCAGCGGCCGAGGTCGCCGGCGAGCGAGCAGTCGGCCGCGATCGCCTCGCCGGCGGCGCCGGCCCGCAGCCATGGGCCGCCGTCGAAGCCGAGGATCGCACCGCCGGTGAGCGTCGCCTCCAGCCGGTCGTTGCCCGCCGTGAGCACGGCATGCGCCTGCTCCACGAGCGCGGCACCGTCCGCCAGCCGGCCCGCGGCCGAGCCGGCGATCGCGATCTCGGCGTCTTTCCAGGCGGGCCGGCCCGGCGCCGCGAGTTCGAAATCGGTGACGCTCGCCGACAGCTTCACCGTCGCGGGCCCGGCGGGATCGGCCTGCGCCACCTCGATCCGACCGCGTGACCCGCCGGCCAGCGTCGCGCCGCCGAGGTCGAACACCTCCGCGAGCTCGCCGACAAGTTCGTCGATATCGAGCGTCCAATGGATGGTGGCCGCCCGGGCGTCGCCCGCCGCGGAGACCTCGACCGCCTGGGACGCGATCCGCGCGTCCTCGATCCGCAGGCTCGCACCGGGCCCGCGCCGGCCGCGGAGGAACGCCGTGAAGGGCTCGTTCCAGCGCAGCAGTCGCTGCCCCGGATCGGCACCGGCGGCGGCCACGCTCTGCACCGCGGCCAGATCCCGCGAGCTCAGCCGCACCTCGAGCACGCGGTCGTCGCCGTCGGCATGGGAGGCCGCGGCCAGCTCCAGGCGGCCGTCCGTGACCCGCACATCCGGCCGCACCACCATGCCCCCCGGCATCGCCCGGGCCGCCGCCGCCAGGTCGATGTCGGCGGCGATGGCGAAATCGTCTTCGACGAGCCGATCGCCCCAGTCCCACGGGCTGCCGGACGGGAGGCGGATCCGGCCGGAGGCCTCGGCCTGAAACAGCGGGCTCTTCACGGCCAGCTTCCGCACCATGAGCCGTCCATCCTCGACCGCGCAGTCGAGCGGCGCCTCGACACGGTCGAGCGCCACGATCTCCTCGAGTGTCGCGGCCCGGCACAGGGCCAGGTCCTGCGCCGCCACCGATCCCATCAGCCGCACCTGCGCGGCGGTCCGCGTGGCGTCGAGCCGCACGTCGGCGAGGCCGTCCACGACCCACCCGCCGCCGAACCGCGTGGCCCACACCGCCGACACACCCAGCGGCAGGCGGTGCGCGGCCAGGGTCATGGTGCGCGTCGCCGGATCGCCGGCCGGAGCCGACAGTGAGAACCCGCCGTCGCGGGCGAGCACCGCGGTGGCCCGCGCCGCGATCGTCGTGCGATCGAGCCGCTCCCCCGCGCCGGAAGCGACCGGGGCCGGCGCCGTCGCGACCGCGCCGGCCGTGGCGGCGCCCGCATGCCGCACGCGACCGGCCACCGTCCAGGATGAGGCCGGCGCCGCGGGCGTCACGGCGCCTGCCGCACAGAGCTCGGTCAGCCGCCAGGCGGCGCCGTGCACCAGGTCGCGCAGCTCGACCGTCGCATCGACCAGCTCGATCTCGAATGCCGGCGCGGCGGCCGGGTCGGCCGCCGCCAGCCAGGGCGCGAGCACGTCCTCGAGCGAACTGCCGCCGGCGCGGACGTCGATCACGGCCTCGGCGCCGATGAGCCGCACCGTGCCCAGGATGCGGGGATCGAGTGCCAAGGCCGCCAGGCCCCGGTCGACGACCAGCCGCGGCACGGCGACCAGCGCCCGGCCGGCGCGGTCGCGGAGCAGGATGTCGCGATACTCGATGCCGCCGAGCCAGTGCCAGCTGGCCGAACCGCTCGTCACGCTGCCGTCGATGCCCGCCAGCGCCGCCTCCAAGGGCCGATCCCGCAGGCTCGTGAGCACGAGCACCCGCGGCGCGATCCAGGCCGCGCCGGCCATGACCGCGAGGGTCGCCAGCGAGAACACGGCCCACCGGCCGCGTCGGCCCCCGCCCGGGTATCGGGAATGTCTCCGCGCCATAGAAGGCGGAGTATAGGAATCCCCGCTCACGGGGCAGAAGGCGGGATTCCGCGACGCAGCAGCCGGGCGAGGTCCGCCGGCGTATCGACGTCGCGCAGCGAGTCGCCGGTCGGGTCGAGGCGGGCGATGTCGGCCGCGGTCACCCGCTCGATGCGGTCCGGCGCCTCGGCCTCGACCGCTGCGAGCAGACCGCGGAGATCGCGGCGGCCGGTGGCGAGGTAGGCGGCGATCCGCGGCGCGAGACTCAGGGCGACCGCCGACAGCAGCACCTGCGGATGGCCGTCGAACTCCGGCACCACCCAGGCGGCGGTCGTGGCCAGGCCCCGGCCGACGATCAGCCGCACCACGGCGGGAGGCACGAGCGGCGCGTCGCAGCCGCAGACGAAGGCCATGCGGGCCGGCGGTGTGCGGCGCGACGCCGCGGCCAGCGCGTCGCGAAGCCCGGCGAGCGGGCCGGCGGCCGGCTCGCTGTCGCGCACGATCTCCACCGCGACGGACAGCGGCGGCACGGGCTGCCCGGGACCCGCCACGACGATCACCTGGTCCACCTCGGCGGCCACGGTGGCGACGATCCGCTCGAGGAACGTTTGCCCGCCGAACTCCAGCGCCGCCTTGCCGCCGGGCGGCACGTCCGCGGCCGCCAGCCGGCTCGACCGGCCACCGGCCAGCACGATGCCGACCGCGCCACGCGTCCCGCTCACGCCAGGAACCGGGCGATGCGATCGAGACCGGCGGCGAGCTTCTCCTCCGCCGCGGCGAACGACATCCGCACGTGCCCCTCGGCACCGAACGCGCTGCCGGCGACGAGCGCCACATGCTCCTGCTCGAGGAGCGCCTCGCACCACTGGAGGCTCGTGCCGATGCCCCGGCTCCGCGACCGCTCGAGCGCCGGGCCGATGTCGAAGAAGGCGTAGAAGGCGCCGCCGATGTCGGGCAGCCGCACGCCCGGCATGGCCGCCAGACGGCCGGCCACCAGGTCGCGCCGCTTCTGGAAGGCCGCCCGCATCTCCGCCACGCACTCCTGTGGACCGGTGAGCGCGGCGATCGCGGCGTGCTGGCTGACGCTGCAGGGGTTGCTCGTCTCCTGGCTCTGAAGATTGCCGATCGCCTTGGCCAGCGGCTCCGGGCAGATCGTCCAGCCGATCCGCCAGCCGGTCATCGAATAGGTCTTGCTCACCCCGGCCACGACGACGGTCCGCTCGGCGAGACCGGGCCGCAGCGTGGGAAACGACGCGCTGCGGCGGCCGTCGAACACCAGCTGGTCGTAGATCTCGTCCGACACCACGGCCAGGTCCGACTCGATGGCGATGTCGGCGAGGGCGGCGAGCTCGGCCGCGGAGTAGACGACGCCGGTCGGGTTGCTCGGCGAGCAGAGCAGGAGCATCCGCGTCCGCGGCGTGATCGCCTGCCGCAGGGCCTCCGGCCGGAGCTTGAAATCATCCTCGAGCCGCGTCTGGACGAGCACCGGCCGCGCGCCGGCCAGCTTGATCAGTTCCGCGTAGCTGACCCAATAAGGAGTGGGCACGATCACCTCGTCCCCCTCGTTCAAGACCGCCGTGAAGACGTTGTGCAGCGAGTGCTTGGCGCCGTTGGAAACGACCACCTGCGTCGGTTTGATCGCCAGGCCCGTGCGCCGGGCGTAGTCGTCGGCGACCGCCTGCCGCAGCTGGGGAATGCCGGCGGCGGGCGTGTATTTCGTCTTCCCGCCGCGGATCGCGGCCTCCGCGGCCCGGCAGATGTGGTCGGGCGTGGGAAAGTCGGGCTCCCCCACCGACAGGTCGATCACGTCGGTGCCCGCGGCGGCCATGGCTGCGGCCCGGGCCGCCATGGCGAGAGTGGCGGAGGGCTCGAGCGACGCCATGCGCCGCGCGGTTGTGAGGCTGTGCGACTTTTCCATCGTCTCCATGATCGCCGGTGATCGCCGGCATTCGCTCCCTGCAGTTCCTTGACGCCCGTCGTCAGCGGTTGAATGATACCAGCCCGGCTGCGGTTTCCCATCGCCGCGACGCCCACCCCCTGGAGACTTCCCGTGCCCGAAAGCCGCCCCGGCCGCCGCATCGGCCTCTGGCTCGTCGGCGCCAAGGGGGGCGTGGCCACGACGCTGCTCGTCGGCCTGTCGGCCCTCCAGCGCCGGGCCATCGAACCGATCGGCCTGCTCACCGAGCTCGAGCCCTTCACGCGTCTCGACCTCGTCGACTTTACCGACATCGTCGTCGGCGGCCACGACATCCGCGCCGGCCGGCTCGCGGACGAGGCGCGGCGGATGTGGACGGAGAGCCGCGCCATCGCCCCCGAGCTGATCGCCGCCGCCGACGACTTCCTGACCGCGGTCGAGCGCCGGCTCCGCCCGGGCACGGTGCTGGCTTCCGGCGAGCGGATTCATGGCCTGGCCGACGACGCGGCGGCCGTGCGGGTGGAGACCCCGCGGCAGGCGATCGCCCGCGTGCAGGCGGACATCGAGGCCTTCGCCGCCGCCGAACGGCTCGAACGCGTGGTGGTGGTCAACGTGGCCTCGACGGAGCCGCCGCCGCAGCGTGCCATCCCGCCCGACTTCGCCACGATCGAACCGCTGCTCGACGACCCGGACGCCTGCCCGCTGCCCACCAGCAGCCTCTACTTTCTGGCGGCGGCGGGGGCGGGGGCCGCCTACGTGAACTTCACGCCCTCCACCGGCGCCACGCCCGCGTGCCTCCTGGCCGTGGCCCGCGACCGCGGCATCGCCCACGCCGGCTGCGACGGCAAGACCGGAGAGACGCTCCTCAAGAGCGTGCTCGCCCCGATGTTCGCGGCCCGGCACCTCAAGGTCATGAGCTGGGTCGGGCACAACATCTTCGGCAACATGGACGGCCGCGTGCTCGACGACCCGCGCAACAAGGCCGCCAAGGTCCGCAGCAAGGACCACCTCCTGGCCGCGATCCTCGGCTACCCGCCGCAGACCCACGTCTCGATCGAGTTCATCGAGAGCCTCGGCGATTGGAAGACGGCCTGGGACCACATTCATTTCCAGGGGTTCCTCGGCACGCCGATGACGATGCAGTTCACCTGGCAGGGATGTGATTCGATCCTCGCGGCGCCGCTGGTGCTCGATCTCGTGCGGCTCGTGGAGCGGGCGGCACGGGCCGGCGAAACCGGCGCACTGGAGTGGCTGGCCTGCTTCTTCAAGAGCCCGCTCGGTGTCGCCGAGCAGGCCTTCGCCACTCAAGTCGCGCTGCTCGACGACTGGGCACGACGGCAGTCGTAGCGCGTCGTCGCCGACGCGCTGCTCATGCACGGCGCCGGAAAAGTCAGCCGCGCGATGGAAGAATTCCGGAAAAAAATCCGGAATTTCTCTTGACAGTTTTTGCCTTCATCCTTCACAACTCTCCAATCGTCCGCAGAAGCCCGTGCGCAAGCACGAGCGACGACGGGCGAAACGTCGCCCCTTTCCCGTCCCCGAGCATCCAGGGGAAGGGGCGTGAGATGCGTGTCCGGATGCTCACGGTAAGGAGCCATTTCCATGGCGAAGAAGAAGAAGAAGGCTGCCAAGAAGGTCGCCAAGAAGAAGAAGGGCCACGGCTGAGCCATCCGTTGAGAGGATGTTCGGCCGATGCTCTTCGAAGTGTCGTCGGGATCCTTTCAACACGGCGAAACCTCGTGTTTCGCCAAGGATGCTCCGCCCGGGATTCCATGCGTGGGATCCCGCAGTCCGTTTCGACGGCCTGCCCTTCGTCCTCTCCCGGTGCCGCTGCGGCGACACAGCTTGAGGACGTCAGCGTTCAGACGAGAAAGGCCGGCCCGGGCCCTTGGGCGCCC
>JBIJCJ010000167.1:0-8002 GCA_044344765.1 Pirellulales bacterium
TCAACGCGAAACAGGGATCGTAGGCGACGGTCTCCAAGAGCCGGCGGGTGTCGGCGGCGACGCCGTCGGCATCATCGAGCATGCCTCCCGCCCGCAGCATGTCGAGCGCCTGCGGCACGGGCGCCGTAAGGATCACCCCGCGGGCGGTCATTTCCTCGCGGCCCTGGTCGCCCTCGACCACGAGCCGCGGGCCGGCGCTATCCTGCGCAATCGACGTGACCTTCACGTTCGTGCGGATCGCGCACCGCCCCGGGCCGTCCGCCGCGGCGAGCCGTGCTGCGAGCCACTTGGGCAGGTCGGTCATGCCCTTCACGCCCCGCCACCGCGGATGACCGTCACCGGCCGACGCTAGGCTCCCGTCGGCCGCAGCCTGCACGAAGCCGGCGCACCATGTGGTGACGGACGCGGCTTCGGCGGCTGCCGTGACGAGACCGCCGAAGTCGTCACCCCGCACGGTGAAGAACTGGGTACCGTGGTCGCACACGGCCGCGGCCAGACGACGGGTCGCCATCCGCCCGCCGACGCCCCGCGCCTTGTCGAGCACGAGCACCTGCCGCCCCGCCGCCACCAGCCGGTCCGCGGCGCAGAGTCCCGCGATCCCCGCCCCGATCACGATGGCGTCGCAGGATGACTCGGCCTTCATGAAACCACCTTCGTCGCCGGGATCCACAGGCCGCATTGAAACGGTCAATGCCGTACCTGCGTGCGGACCATGATCTGCGAGAGGAGCATCGTTCCCAACAGCGCCGGCATGAACGCCGCCCCCGCCAGCCTGAGGCCGCCGGCGCTGAACGCCTCTCGGGGACTCGTGCCCGACCACTCACAGGCCACCAGTCCCGCCGTCATGACCGCCGCCAGGGCGGCGACCACGGCCACCGCCGACGCGGTCACCCAGCGAGGCCAGCCGCGGTCACACCGGTAAACCGTCGTCGCCACGAGGGTCGTCAGCCCCCCGAGGAACGCTCCCAACACGAGGGCGGCCGAGCCGCATGCGAAGCCGCCGATTGCCAGGGCGACCACCCCGAGCAGCAGGCCGCCGAACAGCCGCGCCCCGCGCCGCTGATCGTCGTCCAGGGCGTGACGGCCGAGCGGGTCGAGGAACAGGAGGAGGTTGAACACCGCGTCGCCGATCCAGGTGAGCACCAAAAAGACGGCATACAGGGCGATGATCAGGTACACGGGCCAGCGCAGGACCGGATCGTCGGCCAGCTGCCGCAGGCCCCGCACGCCGACGAACGCTCCGATGACGAGCCCCCAGCGCAGCCCGCGCGGCAGCCGCCCCATCCACAGGAAGTATTGGAGCAGCCAGCGGTAGATCGGGTTCCGCGCCTTGAGGGCTTCCACGATCCCGGCCCGCGCGAAGTCGTTCCCCGGCTCGAGCCGGAGCGCCTCGCGAAAATGGTCCACGGCGGCCTGCGGATCGTTCTCGTGCAGGGCCGCCCAGCCCTGGCTGGCGTGGGCCGTGGCGTCGTCCGGATTTCGCGCCAGGCTTCCGGCGATGGCCGCGGCGGCCCCCGCCCGGTCGCCCAGTTGCAGCAGGGCCTGCGACCGCACGTTCACGCAGCCGGAGTGTTCGGGATCGATTGCCAGCCCGGAATCCGTGGCCGCGACCGCGTCCTGCCAGCGCTGCTGGGTCAGCCGGCAGGCGGCCAAGATGCAGTACTTGTCGGCGTCGTGCGGATCGAGCCGGATCGCCTCCGTGACGGCCGCTTCGGCCTCCACGAACCGGTTGCGCTGGAGCAGCATCTGGGCCCGAGCGTAATGCGGAAACGACTCGTCGGGCGCGATCGCGACCGCCTGGGCGGCGTGCTCCTCGGCCTCCCGCCACCGCTTCCCGCGGGCATGGAGGATGGCCAGAAAGCCGTGGGCCATGGGGTCGTCGGGCGACTCGGCGAGGGCGGCCTGAAACTCCTTGACGGCCTCGGCGTCACGCTCCTGCTCCATGAGCAACGTGCCGCGAAAAAAGTGGTGGTTCATCGGCGGCCGATGCCCAGGTGCTTGAGGATGTCGTCATACATGCCCCCCTCGTTCGCATACAGGGCATGGTTCTTCGCCGTCGCGAACCACTCGCGGATCGTCGGCTTGTGGCGGGCCGCGGCGGCGACCAGGTCGGCCGTCACCAGCGGCCTGACGCCACCGGCCTTCATCGCCTCGCGGAGCTTCGCCTCCACGGCCTGATCGACGACCGCCTGCAGGTCGGCCCCGGAGAAGTCGGCCGTCTTCCGGGCGACGGCGGCCATGTCGGCGCCGGCTGCGGGCTTGTCGCGGCACAGGATCCGCAGGATCTGTTCCCGGGCCGGGGCGTCCGGCGGCGGCACGAAGAGCACACGGTCGAAGCGGCCGGGCCGGCGAAACGCCGGGTCGACGTGCCACGGGCAGTTGGTCGCGGCCAGCACCAGCACGCCGTCGTTCGACGCGTTGGCGCCGTCGAGCTCGGCCAGGAACTGATTGATGATCTGCCGCCCGGCGTTCCGCACCATGTCGCTGCGCCGGGCGCCGAGCGCATCGACCTCGTCGAAAAACAGCACGCACGGCGCGTGGCGACGGGCCTGCTCGAAGATCGCGTGCAGATTCCGTTCGCTCGACCCGATCCACATGTCGAGCACGTCGGAGATGCCGACTGAGATGAACCCGGCCGCGATCTCCCCCGCCGTCGCCCGCGCGATGTGCGTCTTGCCACAGCCCGGCGGGCCGTACATGAGGATGCCGCCGCCGATCCGTTTGCCATAGGCGCGGTACAGTTCCGGATGGGCCAGGGGATGGATGATCTTGAGACGGATCTCTTCCTTGAGCTCGTCCATCCCGCCGACGTCGGCGAACGAGATCCGCGGCCGCTCGACGTCGGCCGCCGCCGGCCCGGCGTCGTCGCGGTCGCGAACGCGGCCCTCGGATACCTCGCCGTCAGCGTACGCACCGCCGATGCCGAGCTGGGCCTCGAAGCCGGCATCCGCCACCGTGGCTTCCTGCTCCACACCCAGACGATATTGGGCGATCGCGGCGGGAATCTCGCCGCGGGCGGCCAGGAGCCGGGCATGAATCACGAATGCCTCCGGCGGCGCCGCGGGACGCTTTACCAGCTCCTCGACGAGCGCCAGCGCCGCCGACGACTTCTGCTGCTGCAGGAAGGCCCGCACCAGCCCGAGCTGCAGCCCCAGGTCGGCCGCGGCCAGCGTCAGGGCACGGCGATACTCGGCCTCCGCGTCGACCGGCTGGCCGTGCGCGAGCAGGAGGTCGGCCAGATGCCGGCGCAGCGGCACGTTGTCCGGGGACAGGGCGAGGGCTTCGCGAAGCGGGGCGATCAGGTCGTCGGCTGCCATGCCCGGCAGTGTAGGCGACGACGACGCGGCTGTGCGACCGCGGCGGCACGGGCACCGAATCTTGTGGGCCTGCGCCGGAGCTTCGCCATCTCGCCTCTCCCGCTGGGAGAGGCCGGCCGCAGGCCGGGTGAGGGTGCTTCTGACGCTGCGCAGATTCCCTGCACCCTCACCCCGGCCCTCTCCCAGAGGGCGAGGGAGGATCTGAAACTAGCGTGCCGAGCAGGATTGCATCCACGGCGTTTGTCCAATCGATCCGGGCGGACCTGTTTCACGGTCTGCTAGCCGCCGGGAAACAGCATGCCCAGTGGGTCGCTCGTGCAGGGCATGCGGCTCGAAGCGAGCAGCTCGCCCGCGGCACAGCCCGCCATGATGCCGACCGTTTCCGCCATCGCCCGGACCCGCGGGAAGACGTGGGCCTTCTCGGGCGGGAACTGCGACTTGTAGCAGCCGATCGCCTCGAGCTTCGTCTCCAGGTGGCCGGCGATGTCCACCACCAGCGGCCAGTGGCCATGGGGCACCGCGGGCACGCCGGCGAAGAGAAAGTAGCCCAGCAGGTGCGGCACGGTATGCACCGGCAGGCCGTCGAACGTTTCGTCCCATTTCGTCAGCCGCGAGTAGAAGACCGCGGCCTCGGTGATCGCCACGGCCTGGGCGTGGTCGGGCGAGGCGAGGGGCGTCTTGTCGGCGAGCCCGATCACCACCCGCGGCCGCCAACGGCGAAAGACCTTGGCCAGGGCCACCCGCACCTCGAAGCCGTCGAACAGCCGCCGATTGGGAAAGCCGAGGTTCTCGCGGTGCGTCACGCCGAGCACCCGCGCCGCCGCGGCCGCCTCCGCGAGCCGCTCCTCCGGCCCGCTCGACCGCGGCGTCGGCTCGCCGTCGGTGAGATCCACGATCCCGACCAGGTGCCCCCGGGCGGCGAGCAGGGCCAGCGTACCGCCGCAGCCGATCTCGACGTCGTCGGGGTGGGCGCCCACGGCGATCACGTCGAGCGGCGTGGGCAGGTGCTCGGCCGTCATGCGGGCTTGGTCGCGGCGATCAGGAAGATCGGGTTGATGGCTTCGAACCGGATGCGGTCCATCTGCTCGATGCCGCGGGCGATGTTCACCATCCAATAGGCCGCGTCGCCCGACCGGGCCCGCAGCAGCGCATGCACGGCGGCCAGGTTCTCGATGCTGTTGCAGGCGGTGACGAGCCGCCCTCCCGCCTTGAGCCGTCCCCAGGCCTGCTCCACGAGCATCGCCACGTCGCGACCGCTGCCGCCGACGTAGATCGCGTCCGGGTCGGGCAGGCTGGCCCACGCCTCGGGGGCCCGGCCAAGCACGGGCTGGAGGTTCGTGACGCCGAAGCGGCGGGCGTTCTCCCGGATCAGCTGGTGGTCGTCCGGATCCATCTCGATGGCGTGCACCACGCCGTCGCGGGCGATCCGCGCGGCCTCGAGGCCGACCGAGCCGCTCCCCGCACCGACGTCCCAGACCACGCTCGTGGGCCGAAGACTCAGCTCCGCCAGGGCCAGCGACCGCACCTCGGCGGGCGTGAGCAGGCCCCGCTTGGGCCGCGACTGGAGGAAGCATTCGTCGGCGTTGCCGAACAGCCTGCTGCCCGCCTGGCCGGGCTCGGCCGCGCGGGCCTTGCGAACCAGGATCATGACGTTCAGCGGACCGAAGGAGTCCTTCGCGATGTCGGCCAGCGTGCCCTGCGTGACCCGCTCGTCGGGCGAGCCGAGGTTCTCGCAGACGTAGGCCTGGAAGGAGTCGATGCCCTCGTCGAGCAGGGCGCGGGCCACGGCCGCCGGGGGCCACTGCTCACTCGTGAACAGCCCGACCGTCTCGGCCGACCGCACCTTGTCTATGACCCGCTCGATCGATTGTCCGGAGAGGTTCGCCAGAAAGGCGTCCTCCCACGACTCCTTCACGCGGGCGAAGGCCAGCTGCATGCTGCTGACGTGCGGCACGACCTCGAACCGGTCCTTGCCGAGCTTGCCGCAGACGTAGCGGGCCGTGCCATAAAAGAGCGGATCGCCGGAGGCGAGCACGACCACCCGCTTCGGCCCGGCGGCCTCGATCCGCTCGACGAGGTCCTCGAGCCCCGCCGCCGCCTCGAGCCGCGACCGGAGCGGCACGGGCAGGAGCGGCGCGCAGGTGCCGGGTCCGAGCAGCAGGTCGGCGGCCTCGACGAGCCGCCGGGCCTGCGCCGTCATGCCATCGACGCCATCGTCACCGATGCCGACGATGTGAACCTTGCCTTCCGCCACGATCAGGCCTGGAACGAACTGCCGCAGCCGCAGCTTTTCTTGGCGTTCGGGTTATTGAAGGTGAAGCCCCGCTTGTCGATGGCCTCGTGGAAGTCGAGCGTCGTGCCGTCGAGAAACAGGTCGCTCTTTTTGTCGACGACGACGGCCACGCCGTGCTGCTCCGACTTCGTATCGGCCTTGGGATCGAAGGTGGTGTCGAAACCGAGCGAATACTGGAAGCCGCTGCAGCCGCCCCCCGCCACGCCCACCCGCAGCACCGTGGCCGCGTCGAGCTTCTGGTCGGCGATGATCTTCTTGACTTCCTGGGCGGCTTTTTCCGTGAGCATGACCGACATGGGCGTTGTTCTCCTTCGGGAATCCGTCCGGGCCGAAATAACGCAGCCCTGACTGCGAAAAGTTTAGCCCCGCCTCGCCGAAAGGCAAAGGTCGTCGTCATCGGGGCTCTCATACGGCTCACACTTGATCCGCGCGCACCGTTGGCTTCGGCCACGATGGTGGAACAGAAATCGGACGTGACGAGGATCCAAGCAGCCCCCGGCGGGAGCCGGGGGGTGACGGGCGGCCCCACGGATTTCGGGGGAACGCGGAAAGGCGATGCACAAGCCCACGGAGTGGACCGCGTCACCCCCGGGCTTCCGCCCGGGGCTTTTGGGGAGGAACGCGCGAGGATCAAGTGTGAGCCGTATCAGTCCGGTGCTCCGCAGCTGGGCCTCGTTCCGGATACCCCCGGACCGTATTCACTCCCGCAACCGGGCCACGCCGGCGGCGATCCGGGCGGCGGCCGTGTCCACTTCCTCCGCCGTCGTGAACCGGGAGAGGCCGAATCGTAGGCTCGCCCGGGCCTGGTCGTCGTCGAGGCCGAGGGCCAGGAGCACGTGGCTCGGCCGCGGGCTCTCCGACGAGCAGGCGCTCCCCGAACTGACGGCCAGCTCGTCGCGGGAGAGCGTCGCCAGGAGCGTCTGGCCGTCCACGCCGGGGACCTGCACGTTGAGATTGTTGACGAGCCGCAGGGGACGGCCGGCGGCGTCGTGCCCGTCGAGCACCGGCCCGTTGAGGGCCAGCCCGGGAATCCCGCGGGCGAGCGCCTCCCAGAGCCGATCCCGGAGTGTCCGCATCCGTGGCACCTCGTCCGCCAGGCCGGCGACCGCGAGCCGCGCCGCCTCCGCCAGCCCCACGATGCCTGGCACGTCGAGCGTGCCGCTGCGCATGCCGCGCTCCTGACCGCCGCCGAATACGAGCGGCTCGACGCGCACCGCCCGGCCGCGGCGGCGCACATACAAGGCGCCGACGCCCTTCGGCCCATGAACCTTGTGGGCCGAGAAGCTCGCGAGATCGGCCCCCAGCGCGTCGACATCGACCGGCATGCGGCCCAGGGCCTGCGCGCAGTCCACGTGCAGGGCCGCCCCGTGGGCGTGAACGATCTCCGCGATCGCCGCCACGTCCTGCACGACGCCGATCTCGTTGTTCGCCAAGAGCACCGACACGACGCGCGTCTCCGGCCGCAGCGCCGCCCGCAGGTCGTCGAGCCGGATCCGCCCCGGAACGCCGGCGCCGCGCTGCGGGCAGACGCCCAGCCTGGTGACGGCGAATCCTTGGCGCTCGAGGTGCGCGACGGGATCGAGCACGGCATGGTGCTCGGTCTCGCACGTGACGACGTGGTGCCGCGCGGCGGCAGGCTCCGTGGCCGCCACCCGCGCGGCGGTGCCGAGCAGGGCGAGGTTCGCGCTCTCCGTGGCGCCGCTGGTGAACACGATCTCCCGCGCGGTGGCCCCGATCGCGGCGGCGCACGATTCCCGTGCGGCGTCCACGGCCGCCCGGGCCTCGCGGCCCATCTCGTGGGTCGCACTGCCGGCGTTGCCGTAGCGGTCGGTGAGCCACGGCAGCATCGCCTCGAGGACGCGCGGATCGAGCCGGGTCGTGGCGTGATTGTCGAGGTAGATCATGGGTCGCTGCGCTCGCCGTCGCCCGACGATGGCGGGCTGCACGGGCGGTATACTTCGTGCAGCATATCCGCTTGGATCGACTCTTCCGGAGATTCAGCCGCGTGCCGAGTTCCCTGCGATTCCTGCATGGAGCGGCCGCGTCGCTGGCGCTCCTGGCATCCGCCGCCGGTGCCCCCCCGGCCCCCGATCCCCTGACGCTCACGCACCTTTCCGCGGCCGAGGCCCGACGGGTCGTGGCGGCGCAACTGGCACGACCGCCCTTTCCCGGCGCCGAAATGTTCGGATATGCCTGCGACATCCTCGCCGCCAGCGGCGGGTCGCCCGCCGTGGTCGCGGCGATGCGTCGTGCCTCACACCGCGCCGAGGCGTCGCTGCGGACGCCGTTCGCCGCGGACCTCTTCGAAGACATCCGTGATCCCGGCCTCGTGCGCGACAAGGCGTTGTTCAGCAGCTACCTGACGTTCCCGCGACTCGAGCAGCTCGAACCG
>JBIJCJ010000026.1:0-26048 GCA_044344765.1 Pirellulales bacterium
ACCAGCGCCCGCACCAGGGCCGGCTCCGGCACCACGAGCGCCACGGGCCACCGCAGGCCGTCGCCCACGACGCACACCTGGGCCACCGCCTGATCCTCGGCGAGCGCCCGCTCGACCTCGGCGGGCGGCACCTTGAGCCCGGTTGCGAGCACGAGCCGCTCGGAGAGCCGCCCCATGATCCGCAGGTGACCGGCCTCGTCGATCGCGCCGCGATCGCCCGTGCGCAGCCATTCCGCCACGGGCTCAGACGGCGCCGGCCCCGCGGGCCGCGGCCCGTCGGCCGGCGGCGGCCGAACGATCCCCAGGGCCCGGCTCGGCGTCCGCACGAGCACTTCCCCGTCGGCGCGGTCGTCGAGCCGCAGTTCCACGCCGGCCACGGGCGGGCCCACCGTGCCCGGCCGCGCGATCCGCGGATTGGAGAGCGTGACCACCGGCCCGGCCTCCGCGAGGCCGTAGCCCTCCACCAGCGGCACGCCCGCCGCGGCGAAAAACTCGGCCGTCCGCCGCCGCAGCGGCGCGCCGCCCGACACGCACACCCGCACCGCCCCGCCGAGCGCGGTCCGCAGGTCGGCGATCCGCCCGGCCCGCGCTCCCGCCTCCAGCCGCTCGAAGAAGGCGGGCACGCCGAGCACCACCGTGGGCGGCAGGGCGGCGCAGGCGTCGAGCACGCGGGTGCGGTCGCGGACAACGTTCAGGCACCCGCCGCGGACGATCGCCGTGTAGAGATCGCCCGTCCGCGCGAGCGCGTGGCTCATCGGCAGCCAGGCGAGCCGGACGTCCCGCGGGTCGTCGAGGAACACGTCGGCGACGGCCCGCGCGTTGGCCGCCAGGGCCCGCTGCGAATGCAGCACGCCGTGCGGCGCGCCGGTCGTGCCCGAGGAGAGCACGATCGTGCACGGGGCGTCGGGATCACACGCCCGCGCCCGCCGACCGAGGTCCTCGAGCAGTGCATCGCGATCCGCGGCCCGGGCCGGCCATGCGTCGCCGATCGCCTCCGCAGCCAGGTCGAGACACGGGCCGTCGAAGCCCGCAAGCCGCCGCGCCCCACCGCTGACGATGGAGCCCCGCAGCCCGAGCCAGTCGAGGGATCCCCGCTCGTCGGACTCGTCGTCATGGAGCGCCACGTGCACCGCGCCGGCGAGCAGGCAGGCGAGATCGACGACGATCCATTCCGGACCGTGCGGGCCGACATGGGCGATGCGGTCCCCGCGCCGAAAGCCCGCGGCCTCGATCGCCTCGGCCAGCGTGACCGCCGCCGCCGCGAGCTCCGCCCAGGTGTAACCCTGGAGCGGCGGCTGGTCTTCGGCAAAACATCGCGTCGTGCGATTTTTGCCTGGCGGGCCTCCGCCCGCTGGGGATGACCCGGCCATCCAGGCCTGGCCATGCGCGGTATCGACGGCCTCTTGGAGCGGCGGCGGCTGGTCTTCGGCAAAACATCGCGTCGTGCGATTTTTGCCTGGCGGGCCTCCGCCCGCTGGGGATGACCCGGCCATCCAGGCCTGGCCATGCGGGCTGTCGTGACCGTCGACGCCCTCCGGGAACGCATCGTTTCGACGGTCAGAGACCGCCGCTCCAGAAGCCGCGCGCCCCAGGCCGTCCACCAGCGCCGGGCGATCGCCGCGAGCGGCGACGCAGGCGGCGAGCAACGCGACGAGCGAATCCGCCGGCGGTGCGGAGGTGGATGCCGGGCCGGACTGCGGGAGGGCGATCGACATGCGGCGGCCCGTCACTCGCACCGCTCGAAGAGCACGGCGATCCCCTGGCCGAGGCCGATGCACATCGTGGCCAGGCCGAGCGACACCGAGTCGTCGCGCATCGCATGCAGGAGCGTGGTCGCGATCCGCGCGCCGGAGGCGCCGAGGGGATGGCCGATCGCCAGCGCACCACCGCGGACGTTGACCCGGGCCGGATCGAGGCCGAGCTCGTCGATGCAATGGATCGCCTGCGCGGCGAAGGCCTCGTTGAGCTCCACGAGCCCGATGTCGGCCAGATCGATCCCTCGGCCCGCGACCCGCGCGAGCAGCTTCCGCGTGGCCGCGATCGGCCCCGTGCCCATCGCGGCCGGCGGCACCCCGACGACTGCCGTGGCCACGACCCGCGCCCAGGGCTCGAGTTTCTGCCGCGCCGCCTCCGCCGCCGACATCACGAGCAGCGCCGCGGCGCCGTCGCTCACCGGCGCGCTCGTGGCCGCGGTGATCGTGCCCAGCTGCGGAAGGAACGCGGGCTCGAGCGCCGCCATCGCCTCCAGGCTCGTGTCGCGGCGGATCGACTGGTCGACGACCACCTCGGCGACGGCGCCGCTCTCGTCGTGCCCGAGCACCGGCACGATCTCGTCGTCGAACAGTCCGGCGTCGCCGGCCCGCGCCGCGCGGGCATGGCTCTCGAGGGCGTATGCCTCCTGCCGCCGCCGCGAGATGCCGTGGGCCGCGGCCAGCTGCTCGGCCGTCAGCCCCATCGAGAGCATCCCCCGGCTCGAGCGGGCGAGCACCCGCGGATGGATGTCCACGGCGGAGTCCATCGGCAGGTGATGCATGTGCTCCACGCCCGCCACCACCTGCACGTTCTCCGCGCCCGCCGCGATCGCATGGCAGGCCTGGGCGAGCGCCTGGAGCGACGAGCCGCAGAGCCGGTTGACCGTCGTGCCGGCCGCGGCCAGCGGCAGACCCGCCATCAGCCCCGCGCACCGCCCCGCGTTGCCGCCGAGCTCGCCCCGCTGCTGCGTGACCCCGAGGACGACGTCCTCGATCGTGGCCGGCTCGACCCCGGAGCGGTCCACGACGGCCGTGATCACTGCGGCCGCCAGTTCGTCGCCGCGGACATGCCGAAACATGCCCCGCTCGGAATGCGACCGGCCGATCGCCGTGCGGCAGCAGGCGACGACGACAGGCGTGGTCTCGGGATCGCGGGCGGCTGATGTCATGCGGTTGGTCCTCGCGTCATGCCGTGAACCGCAGGCCGTCGCGGGCCATGGCGAGCAGCCGCTCGGTGGGCAGCATTCGCGGCCCCAGGTACGCCAACGGCTCGAGCCGCCTCACGACCTCCGCCGGCCCGAGCGTGTCGGCCCAGGCGAGAAGGCCGCCGCGGAAGGCGGGGAACCCGAGGGCGTGAATCACGGCGAGGTCGATGTCGCGACCGTCGCGGACGAGCCCCTCGTCGAGCGCGCGGAGCGCCTCGAGCAGCATCGGAAGGAGCAGCCGGTCGGCGATGGTGCGGTCGTTCGTCTCGCGTGTCGGCAGCGCATAGCGACGGATCAGCTCGGTGGCCCCCGCGTCGGGGCCGAGCATCCGCGGCCTGCTCGCGGCCGCTGCATAGCGGTAGAAGCCGCAGCCGCTCTTCCGACCCAGCCGCCCCGACTTGACCAGCGCCGGAATCACCGGCGACGCCTCGATCCGGTCGCCGAAGGCCGCGCTCAGCACGAGCCCGGCGTAGAAGGCGGTGTCGAGGCCGATCATGTCGTAGAGCTCGATCGGGCCCATCGGCATCCCGAACCCGCGGGCCACGCGATCGATCCGCGCACACTCCACGCCCTCGCGGGCCATCTCCACCGCCTCGTGGAGGTAGGGCATGAGCACGCGATTGACGAGGAAGCCGGGGCTGTCGCGGACCACGACCGGGCATTTGCCGAGCCGCTTGGCATGCGCGACGACCGCGGCGACGGTGGCGTCGCTGGTCGCCGGGCCGCGGACCACCTCCACGAGCGTCATGCGGCGGACGGGATTGAAGAAGTGCATGCCGCAGAACCGGGCCGGGTCGGCCAGGCCGGCGGCCAGCCGCGCGATCGGGTTGGTGGAGGTGTTGGTGGCGATGATCGCGGCGGGGCCGACGAGCCGCTCGATGTCGGCGAGCACCTGCTGCTTGACGTCGGTCCGCTCGGTGACGCTCTCGATCACGATGTCGGCGCCGGCGACCGCCGCGAGCTGCGTGGCCGTGCGCAGCCGGCCGGCGAGGGCCAGCGCCCGCGCGGGATCGGTCCGCTTCGTGGCCCGATCCCAGGCGGCCTCGTCAAGCAGCCCCGGCACGGCGGCCGCGAGTGCCTCTGGCGAAACGTCGATGAGCGTCGCGGAACATCCCGCGCGAAGATGCGCCGCGGCGATGCCCGCCCCCATGATGCCCGCCCCGATCACGGCCGGCGCGACGAGCGGCGCGGCGGCGGACGGCTCGGCCGCATCACCGCTGCCGACCCCCGGATCGCGCCGATTCCGCTCGCCGCTGCGAAACACGCGGAGCAACTGGCCGGCCACCGGTGTGCGGGCGAGTTTTGCGAATGCCGCCGACTCGATCGCCCCGGCCGCGTCGGCATCGACCGTAGCCCCGGCAAGGATTGTCCGCAGGATGGCCGGCGGGGCGGGATAGTGGCCGCCGGTCCTGCCCAGGATGACGGCCGCCGACGTGGCCTCGAGAAACTCCCGCTCCAGCGGATCCAATTCGACGGCGGAGGCCTGCCGGCGGCGGCGGGCGGCGACGAAGCCGCTCGGGCCGTGCGCGTCGATGAGCCGGCACGCCGACCCGATCGCCTGCTCGGCCGGCACACAGGCATCGACCAGCCCGATGCGGGCCGCGGCCGCCCCTCCCACGCTCTCGCCCGCTGCGATGAGCTCCACCGCGGGGCCGGGGCCAATGAGCCGCGTCAGCCGCACCGTGCCGCCCCAGCCCGGCAGCAATCCGAGCTTCACTTCTGGAAAGCCGAGCAGCGTGTGCGCCGCGTCGGTGGCCACCCGCAGGTCGCAGGCCAGGGCCAGCTCGAGGCCGCCCCCCAGGCAGACGCCATCGAGGACCGCCACCGAGGGACACGGCAGCCGCGACAGGCGGGCGAACAGCGCCCTGCCGGCATCGCACAGCCGGGCGATTTCCGCCTCGGACAGATTAAGGACCTCGTCGATGCGGGCGACGTCGGCACCGGCGAAGAAGGATCCGGCCCGGGCGGAGCGGATCACGAGCCCCCGGGGCCGCCGGCGCGGCGGCCGGGCCTCGAGGTCGTCGAGGGCGGCGGCCAGGTCGGCCAGCACGCCGGGCGTGAGCACGTTTTGGCGGTGGTCGGGAACCGCGAACGCGAGTGTCACGAAGCCGTCTTCGCCGTGCTCGACCGAGAGCGTGGTGGGGTTGGCTGATGCCGTGGGCATGACCGCGTTTTCCCGGGTTTCGCTTGCCCTGGGCGTGAAAACCGGTAGTGTATCGCGTGTCCGGCCGATCCCCAGAGCGGGGAATCGCAACGCCCAAAGCCGGTCCCGAGCGAGCACACGGAGGTTCACCGCCCATGAAGACGGTTCCCACGAACGACGCGCGGTCCGACGCGGCGGGATGGTGCAGCCTGCGGGATCGTGGCGGCCTCGCCATGGCAGCGGCGTGGATCGCGCTCGTGTCCATCGCCGTCGTGGGACGGATCTGGCGTCCGGAATGGAACGGTTCGCCGCTCTGGAACGTGACGCCGCTGGCGGCCGTGGCCCTCGCGGCCGGGGCGTTGTTTCCGAATCGCGTGGTGGCGGCGAGCGTCCCTCTGGCGGCACTGGCGCTCGGCAACCTCGTGGAGCCTGAATATGGCAGCCTGGCGATCGCCGTCGTGGTCTACGCTGCCTCGGCCTGGCCGGTGCTGCTGGGCGGCCTCGTGAACCGCTTCCGCTGGGCCGCGGTGGTGGGCGGTGCGGCGGCGAGCTCGCTCGTGTTTTTCCTGACCACGAATCTGGCCCACTGGTTCTTCGTCGGCGGCTACCCCCGGTCAGCCGCGGGCGTCGTCGAGTGCTTGGTCGCCGCGTTGCCTTTCTACCGGCCGCTCGGCGACGTGTGCTGGAGCCTCGTGCTGTTCGCCGGGATCGTGGCGGCCGGTGTCGCCGAGGAGATACTCGCCCGTCGGCTGCAGCCGGCTCCCGCCTCGCGGCAGGGCCGCTGAAGACCCACGGCTTGACTGGCGGCCGAACCGGTCCAGAATGCCTTTGCAAATCGCCGCGGGAATGGCGGAATTGGCAGACGCGCCAGGTTGAGGGCCTGGTGGTAGTAATACCGTGCAGGTTCAAGTCCTGTTTCCCGCATTGAAGTTCAACGGTTCGCCGTGCCACGATGACCGAGAATCCAGATCATTCGCAGACAGACGCGTCCCAGGGTGAGCAGGGCACGCGGCGGATTCCGATCGGCACGCAGCGGCCCGGCGTGAAGGCCCCGTCGCTCGCGCCGAAGGTGCAATACGTCACTGGGCAGCCCAGCGAGCCGGCGGCGACGGCGGCCGCTGCGGAACAGCCGGCTGCGACCACCGCGACGCCGCCCGCGACACCGGCGGCCTCCACCGTAGCCGCAGCGACGCCCGCTGCACCGCCAGCCCAGGCCCCCGAACGTCAGGCCGGTCGCGGCGGCCGTCGCGACCGACGCCGGGAGCCGGCTGCAAAGTCGCCGTTCGCCGACGTGCTGCCCCCCTCGAAGCGAGTGGCCGTGCCGAACCTGCGGGCGGCGCTCGACGAGGAACTGGAGGCCGACTTCGAGGCGGCGCTCGGAGGCATGGCGGTGGAGGAGCTCCTCGCCGCCGACACCGCCGGCAAGGCCGACGCTCCGCTCGAGCCGGGTGCCCGGCTCGTGGGCACCGTGCTCTCGGTCGGTCCCGACACGGCATTCATCGATCTGGGCGCCAGGCGCCAAGGCGCGATGCGACTGGCCGGGCTGCTGGAGGCTGGCGCCGACCTGCCGGCCGTCGGCGAATCGGTCGAGGTCTCCGTCGGCACGCGGAACGAAGAAGACGGGCTCTACGACGTCGCCCCCGCGAACCGGGCCGTGGCGGTCGAAGACTGGTCGCAGCTCCAGGCCGGGATGATCGTCGAGGCCCACGTGAAGGCCGCCAACAAGGGCGGCCTGGAGTGCGAGGTGGGTGGCCTGCGCGGCTTCATGCCGGCGAGCCTGGTGAGCACCTGGCGGATCGAAAATCTCGAAGAGATGGTGGGCCAGACGCTCGAAAGCCTGGTCACGGAGCTCGTGCCCGAGGCCCGCCGGCTGGTGCTCTCGCGTCGGGCCGTGATCGAGAAGCAGGCCGCCGATGCCAAGGTGAAGCTGCTCGAGACGCTCGAGCCCGGTGACGAACTCGACGGCATCGTCCGCAGCGTCCGCGACTTCGGCGCCTTCGTCGACATCGGCAACGGCGTCGAGGGCCTGGTGCACGTCAGCGAGCTCTCCTGGGAGCGGGTGGCCAACGCCTCCGACGTCCTCCAGGCGGGCCAGAAGGTGCGGGTCGTCGTCAAGAAGATCGACCCCCAGACCGGCAAGATCGGCCTCTCCGCCCGCGACCTCGTGGAGAGCCCGTGGAAGCGGGCCGCCGACAAGTATCACGTGGGCGCGACCGTGCGGGGAACCGTGAGCCGGCTCGCGCAGTTCGGCGCGTTCGTGAAGCTGGAGCCCGGCGTCGAAGGGCTCGTCCACATCTCCGAGCTCGCCACGCGGCACATTCGCAGCGTGGCCGACGTGCTCAAGGAAGGCGAGGCGGTCGAGTGCCGCGTGCTCGCCGTCGATCCCGACGAGCAGCGGATGTCGCTGTCGATCAAGGCTCTGGCCCCGGCCCCGGCGGCCAAGGAAACCGCGGAGCCGGAGGAGCCCGCGGCCGAAGAGCCGCCGCCGCCACCGGTCGTGAAGAAGCGGTCGGGCCCGCTCAAGGGTGGCCTCGGAAGCGAGTCGCAGGGCGCGAAGTTCGGCCTCAAGTGGTGAGCCGCCGGGGGCTCCACCACCGCCGGCGGGCGGGCCGTGGTGGGGTCTGTGGTTGCGGCGTGGACAGTTGCGGGGCCGTTCTGTTCTCGGCCAGTGCCTCGTCGAGCAGTGTCTCATAGTCGGCGCGAATCCGGTCGTGCGTCCAGGCCGCGCGAAACGGCGCCAGCGGTGCGGTGCCGGCGGCGAGGATGTCGCGCAGCGACCGCTCCTCGACGCAGATCGAAGGCACCGCGGGGGTGACGTGGCGAAACATGCTCGTCCGGCGCACGGCCACGGGGCGGCCGGCGGCGATCGCCAGGTCGACCGCGCTGGAGATGCCGCGGCCCTGCTGTTCCACGTAGAAGAACGCGTTGAGCGAGTTTCGGGCCAGAAAATCGAGGACCCGCGGGATGGTGCGAAACTCGTGCGAGACCTCGAGGCGGACGCCGGGCTTCGTGAGCAGCGCCCGGCAGCTCCGGGCGGTGCCCCGGGACTTCCTGCCATCCGGGTCGCCGAAGGCGTTGAACGGCAGGGCCATCCGGATCAGACACTCGTCGAACTCCTCCTGCACGCGGAGCACGAGATCCTCGAGGCCCTTGGTGGGGCCGGCGAACCCGAAGGTGCCGATCGTCGGGAGCGGCGGCGGGGCGAAGCGGTTGGCGTAGACGGGCAGCGGACGGCAGCTGCGCACGAAACGCGGATTCTCCCGACAGCCGCTCGGGTCGTGGTCGATGCAGCGGTCGAAGGGCAAGCCCGCCGGATCCCGCACCATGTCGTCGGTGATCTCGTGCATCAAGGCCACGATCGGCAGCCGCGTAGCCTTGAACGCCGCCGGCGGCACGGCGGGAAACGTGATCGGGTGCCAGTTGACGATCATCGCATCCGGGCGGGCGGCGGCCCGCGCCGCGTCGAGCTCGTCCACCGTGGCGATCTCGGCCGCCACGAATCGGTAGCGCCGCGAGGCCGCGAGCACGTCGCAGATCTGGCGGCCGAATTGGTGCACGCCGCAGGCCTGTTGCGGGTGGTTGACGAACAGGACAGCGGGCTGCATGGCAGGCTCTCCACACGGTTTCGGTCTCGTCTCGTCGGAGTGGGCATCACGCCGCGACCGCCGCCGGCCGCCGCAGCTCGACCCGCACGCCCGCCGCCATTCCGCCGAGCGCTGCCACGATTCGGGCGCGGCACGCGACGTCGTCCACCAGGAAGCCGGTGATCTCCCCCTTCTCCATGAGCCACCGCAGGGCGGCGGCCGGGTCGAGGCACCAGCCACCCAGGACCGTGGCCAGCAGGCTCGCGGGATTCGGGCCCGGAACATACGCCCACCGCTCGACGCCGCTCCCGATCCGCATGGCGAGGAGCTGTTCGAGAGGATCGGCCGCCGCGCCGAGCACGAACACCGCCCGCCGATAGCGTGCGGCGGTGATGACGGTCCGCACGACATCGATGGGGTAGATCCGGGCCGTCCGATGACTCGTCGCGGGCATTGCTGCCGCCGGCAAAAACAGGTCGGTGCCGCATCCGGCCTCCCACGGGCCGGCGAGCCCATCGACTGCGTCCACTTCCGGGCCGGGAGCGGCGACGACGGCGACGCGGGCCGGCGGCTCCAAGACCCTCACCGACGTGGCGGCTGCCACGGGCTCCGCCGACCGCAGGCACTCGGCAATGCGTCGCGCCGCCGTCGGCCAGCCGATCCGCCCCAGGATCTGTCCGCCAAACGCGAGCGACCGGGAACGCAGCCCCGGATCGGCCCGCAGCCTTCCGAGCGCCGCCGCCAGCGCATGCGGGCAGGCGGCGGAGAACAATAGCTCGGGCAGCACGAGCTCCCGGATCGCGGAATTGTCGGCGCCGAGGACCGGTGTCCCGGCGGCGTACGACTCGAGGATCGGCAGGCCCAGCCCCTCGTAGAAGGATGGAAACACGGAGGCCTCGGCCTGCCGCACCAGTTGGATCAGGTCGCCGTCGCTGACGTATCCGGTACATACGACCGCCCCGGGCGGGAGTCCCTCCGCGGCGGCCAGGGCCTCGAGGGCCGACCGTTGGGCATCGGCCAGGCGGCACGTGATGGCGAGCCTGCAGCGCGGGTCATGTCGGTGAAACGCTGCGAACCCGCGGACCATGCCCGCGGTGTTCTTCCGCCAATCGCCGCCGCCGATGTACAGGAAATAGGGGCCGTCGAGGCCATGCCGGCGGGGCACCAGCGGGTCGGCGGGGACCTCCATGTGAGCCCGCTTCCCTTCGTCGATGTCGCCGTCGATGGTGCAGATCCGCCGGCCCGGGATGCCGGCCAGACGGATCGCGTCCCGGCGGGTCGTCTCGCTGATGGCGAACAGGGCGTCGTACGACCGCATCGTGTCGAAGGCCGTCATGTAGTTGCGGCGGGCGGCCGCGTCGGCGAGGTAGGCGTTGGGGAACAGGTACGGGATCAGGTCGTACACCAGGCCGAGCCGCAGCGGGGCGTGGGGCCGCAGCCAGCGGGGCAGGAGATATTCCGCGCCCCGGCCTTCCAGCCAGACGAAGAAGCAGGCGGTGAACAGGGCGTCGATCTCTCCCCCGGCCCCGGCGGCGAGCGCCTGCTCGTCGTGCCAGGTGCCCAGCCGCGACAGTTCGGCGTGCCGCACCGGCAACGGGCGGTCCGGGTCGTGCAGAAACAGGCAGCGTGTCGTCGGCAGGGCACGGCAGAGGTGCTCGACGAGCGACTGGGAGTAGGTCGCGATGCCGCGCTCGGGATTGGTTTGCGCGGCCCGCAGGTCGATCAGCATGGTCGAGATGCGGCGCATGATACGGCTGTCCTCGATAGAGACCGGGTGACTTTTCAAATGCGTTTGACTGAGGTGTCGCACCGGCTCGGGGGCGGCAAAAGTCTCCTCGCTGTGGCCACAGCGGCCACACGCTCGCCGAGCGTTCGCCGACCCCCTCGCCTACCTCTCGTACATTGCAAAATCATCTCTATTGCAAAAACGCAATCCGCTTTCAGCGATCTTCCGGGAAGTGGTGGGGGTCGGTCGCTTCGCGGAGGGCCACGTACTGGAGGCCGAGGCTCTCGCGCAGCAGCCGCTCCAGCAGTTCGAGACGCGACTCGATGCGGGCCACTGCCTCGTTGCCCCCTTCCGGTTGCCGCCGTCGCGGGCCTCTGCCGAGGAGGGGCCGCAGGCAACGGCGCTCGAAGCGCCGGGCCAGTTCACGGAGCGGACGACGGCTCATGGCGATCCTCTTTCTTCACGGGTTCAGGCCGCACGCCGGAGGCCGCCCTGGCGGACCATCTCGATGCGGGGCAGGGGAAACAGCAGCGTGCCGCCACGATGCAGGTGGGCTTGCTCGCGGGCGATGATCGACCGCCGAAAGTGCCACGGCAGCACGAGGAGCACGTCGGGCCGCCGGGCATGCACCTCGTGCTCCGGCACGATCGGGATATGCGTGCCCGGCGTCACGCAGCCAAACTTGGAGGGGTTGACCTCCGCGATCGCCGGCAGCTCGCGGGGCGTCAGGCCGCAGTACTGCAGCACCACGTTTCCCTTCGTCGAGGCGCCGTAGCCGTACACCCGCCAGCCCGCGGCCGCGAGCTCCGCCAACTGGTCGCGGAGCCGGTCGCGGTGTGCCTCGACGCGGTGCCGGAAGCCCTCGTACACGAGGTGACCGCCGTGGCCGGCGCGATCCTCCCATTCCAACAGGCTCTCCACCCGGTGATCATCGACCGCGTGACGGGAGCGGCGGCGGGCGAGCGTCGTGGCGAAGCTGCCGCCGTTGACGTCGTTGATCTCGACGTCGACGACGACGAGCCCGGCCCGCTCCGCCATCCAGCACATCTGCCGCAAGGCGAAGTAGGTCAGGTGCTCGTGGCAGACGGTGTCGTACGCGTCGCGTTCGATCATCAGCGGCAGGTAGCTCTGCTCGAGGACGCAAATCCCGTCGTCGTCGAGCAGGTCGTGCAGGTCCTGGAGAAAGCCCGTCGGATTCTCCAGGTCGTAGAACATGGCGATCGCGGTGATCAGGGTCGCCCGCCGGCCGCCGAGGTGCCGGCGGACGGCGTCCCGATCGAAGAAGTCGGGAATCCGCTCGATCGTCGGGTCATAGTGGCGCTCGAGCGCGGCGGCGGCGGGATCGACGCCCACCAGACGAGCCCCGGTGTGAACCAGCGCGTTGAGCAACGTGCCGTCGTTGCTGCCGATGTCGACCGCGATGGAACCCGGTCCGAGATCGAGGTGCCGCCGCGCGGCCCGGCCGCGGTGGACCAGGTGCTCGACCATCGAGGCGTTGAGCCCGGAACGGTAGCCGTAGCCGGCCCCGTACATCTGCTCCGGGGCGTGCGAGTGCCGCAGCTGCACCAGGCCGCAGCCGGAGGGCTGGTCGCACAGCACCAGCTCCAGCGGGGCGGCAGGCACGGCCTCCGCGGCCGTCGCCGGAAACACTCCCGTGAGGGCCTGCAGGCCAAGATCCAGGATCGGTCGCAGGCTCGTGCCGCCGCAGATGCGGCAGCGGCTGATGGCTCGGTACATCGTGATCAGGCCTCCTGCCCGGCGTCCGCCACACTCACCCGCAGCACACCCCCTCTTGGGGCGTGCCACCATCGAGGGGGTTATGTAGTGTCGGCACGCGGCCGTGAAAAGGTCAGTTTTTCCCGGCCATGAACTCATCCAGCGACGATCGCAAGATCGTCGAGAGACGCGCCGGCGGAGCCGCGGATGCCCACCCCGCCCGCGGACAGCAGCCCGGTGGTGCGGGTCAGGAGCGTCACGCCATCCACGTCCAGCCGGAGCGTCGGGCCGCTTGCCACCATGCGCACCGTGTGCCCCACGGCGACGTCGCCCGGCGCGGCAGCAGTCCCGAGCAGGCTCCAGACGCCCTCCTGATTGACCCACAGTTCAGCCGCGAGAGTGCCGCCGCGGTTGACGATGCCGCCCCAGAGTAGGTTGCTGTCTCCACCACCTGCCGCGCGGCTGGCGAACCCGGCATAACTGCCGACGAGCGGCACGCCGATGAGGGCCGTCATGTCGGCGTTCACCACCGCGATCCCGTTGAGGAGCGCGAGGTTGAGCGCGGTCTGCCCGACCGCCGCGGACGTGCCGGTGGAGAACCAGCCCACCGGCTCGTTCCATTGGTCGGAAAGGAGCCCGTCGGCGGTCGCAGTGAAGCCGCTCGCAAACGGCAGCGACGCCGGCGTGGCCGAGAGCGGCGTGACCACGAGGTCGTCGAAGGTCACCCCGCCCGACGACCGCAAGGCGAACAGGCCGGCAGCCACGACACCGTCGACGTTGGCGAACGTGCGCAGCTGGCCGTCCACGAACACCCGCAGGGCCGTGCCTTCGGCATCCATCCGCACCATGTGGGCGACACCGGCCGGCACACCGACGAGCGTCGTGCTCGCCACCAGGCTCCAGCCGGCACCGAGGTTGCGCCACAGCTCCGCGAACAGGGCGCCACCGCGGTTGGCCAGGCCGCCCCACACCATGCCGGCGTCACCGGGCCCCGTGTACCGCATCGCGAAGCCCGCGTACTCCGCATCGCCATCGACCAGGAGCGAGGCCGTGGCCGACAGATCGGCCACCGGGGCCGTGTTCAACGTCGCCAGGTTGAGCGGCGCCTGGGCGGCGGCCGTCGCGCCGGTCGTGGAGAACTCTCCGATGCGGGTGGTCCAGTCCGACCCCAGCGAGCCGTCAGCCTCCGCGGTGAAGGATGTCGAGTACGGCAGCGTCACGGCCGTCGGCTCCTCGATCACCACTTCGCGAACCACGCCTCCCGCCCCGGTGCGAATGCCGAACACGCCGGGGCCGGCAAGCGCGGTGTCGGCCGCGGTCGCCACCAGGGCCCCGTCAACGGTCAGCCGCAGCGTGTCGCCGACGAGGTCGAACCGCACGTCGTGCGCGGTGCTCGCATCGGCGGCCGGCAGCGGCGTGGAGGCGAGGCGGAAATACCCTCCGTTCTGGATCCGCCAGATCTCGGCAAACAGGTCGTTGCCGCGGTTGGCCAGGCCGGCCCAGTACAGATCGCGGTCCGCGAAGCCCGTGTAGCGACCGCTCACGCCCGCATAGCTGCCCGAAATGTCGGCCACGACGGTCGCCAGCACGGTGCCGTCGCTGGCCGTCGGAGCGTTGAGCGTGGCATTGTTCACGGTGCCCTTCCCCACAGCGGCATTGCCTTCGATCGTGAAGTCGCCGGCGCGATCCACCCAGAAGCGGCTCGGCTGCGAACCGGCGGAGAGGTTGAAGAAGTCGCGGAACGTGTACTTTCCGGCGACAGTCTGCAGGGCCACGAATCGGAAGTCGTCGGCGGTCGTCTCGGCCGACCCGCGGATGCCCACGCCCCCGGCTCCCATGATCGAGCGATCATTAGCGAAGACGACGAGCTCGTCGTCGAAGAACAGCCGCAGCGCGTCGCCGATCACCTCCAGCCTGACGACCCCCGTGCCGGTGGAGACGGCCCGCGTGCCCACCAGCGACCAGCTGCCGCCGACCTGCTTCCAGATCTCGGCGCTGAACTCCCCTTCGAGCCGCTTGATGCCGCCCCAGTACATGTTCGCATCGCCCGGGCCGGTATAGCGGGCGATCACGCCGCCATACGTGTAGGCCGGCCCGCCGAGCACGACGAGCGCCTCCACCGCGACATCCGTCAGGTTCACGCCGTCGAGGGTCGCGACGCCCAGCGGCGTCTGCACCGCGGCGACGTTCCCCTGGATGTCGTAACTGCCGACGCGGGCCGTCCAGTCCGGCCCGAGGGAGGGCTGGCTGTCCCGATTGAAGTCGTCGGCGATCAAACGGTACCGCTGGCCCGAGGTCCCCTCGATGCGGTCGAGCCCCTGACCCGACCAGAAGATGCCGAAGTCGCCGGCCGCCCGCTGGGCCACGGCGGGCAAGATCTGCGGGCCCGCCTGTGCGGTGTTGACCCGGGCCTCGGCTCCCACCGGCAGGCCGTCCGCACCGTACTGCCGCGCGAAGATGCCCCAGCTGCTCGTGTCCTGACCGATGGTCTGCCAGGCGACCGCGAAACGGCCGGCGGCATCGACACCGATCGCCGGAAACCGCTGCGACTCTGCGACCGTCTGATTGACGCGGAACTCCTGCGACTGCGGGGACGAGATCGTGCCCGCCACCGGATCGACGACGAACTGCCTGCCGTAGACGCCCCAGCTCGAGCCCGCGCCGTCGAGGTTCAGTTCCTGGTTGATGCTCTGCCAGACGAGCGTGAAGTCGCCCGCCGCGTCGATGCCCACGGCGGGGTTCTCCTGGGCGTCCTTGGTGTAGGCATTCGCCAGCGTGTCTGCCGCGACCAGCCGGTCGCCGGCGGCGGAATACCAGGCGACGTAGATGCTCTTTTCGGTGTCTTCCGGATCGACGAGCACGTTGTGGTCGCTGACCCAGGCGATCGCCGCCGCGCCGGCGGCATTCATGGCGATCGCCGGGCCCGACTGGGACGTCCGCCGCTCGGCGTTGACGCGAAACTCGCCGCCGGCCTGCGGCGTGCCGTCCGCGGCGAACCGCCGCCCGAAGATGCCCGTGCCCTCGACGTCGACGGTGTCGGGATCCTCGTCGGAGCCGACCCACACGACGGTGAAGTTGCCCGCGGAGTCCATCGCCACGGCCGGGGCGCTCTGGTCGCCGGCGGTGGTCGCGTTGACGGTGAAGTCTTCCTCGTCGGCCCAGCCCTTGAAGGAAGCGTCGTACCGCCGCCCGCGGATGGACGTCCCCGCCGCATCACCCAGGGTGGACTTCCACACGACCACGAAGTTGCCCGCCGCGTCCATCGCCACGGACGGGCTCGACTGACCACCGACGGTCAGCGTGTTGACGAGCAGCGTGTCGTCGTCGATGCCGTTCTCGTCGAGGTCGATCGGGGTGCCGTCGGCCTGGAAGAGCTTGGCGAAGATGCCGAAGTCGCTGCCGTCACCGGCCGCCTCCCAGCTCTGCCAGACGACGACGAAGTTGCCGGCCGCGTCGGCGGCCACCGCCGCCGGCTGGTCCTCGAGCCCCACGAACGTCGCCAGTGACAGTTCCTCGCCCACGGCCGTGCCGCCGGCGTCGTCGTAGATCTGCCCGCGGATGGACGGCTGCCGGCCGCCTTCCTCCGCCTCGGGCACCAGCGGCCCGACCCACACCGCGACCGTCCGGCCGGTGGCATCCATGGCGATCCGCGGCACCACCTGCGGCCCCGACTGGATGCCGGTGTTGACGAGCAGCTCCGCGCCGAACGCATCGTCACCGGCGTCATACCGTCGGCCGTAGATGCCCCAGCTGAAGCCGTCCTGCTCCTGGCTCTGCCAGGCCGCGAAGACGTCGCCGTCAGCGTCGATGCCCACCGTCGGCGCCCGCTGCGGCTTGGCCGTCGTGGTGTTCCAGGCAAAGTCGCCTGTCCCCGCGGTCGCGGTCGCCAGCGGCGCGACGGTGGCCGGCCCACGACTGAAGGCGAACCGCCGGCCGTAGACGTCGGAGCCGCTGCCCTCGGCCCCCTCCACCTGCCAGGCCAAGACGATCCCGCCCGCGGAGTTCATCGCCACGGCCGGGGCGACGATGTCGTTGTAGGCGGATGCGTTGGCCCGGACGTCCCCCGTGTCGGCGAGCGTGTCGCCATTGAAGACCTTGAAGAACACGCCGGACGCGACCTCGCCTTCCTCGCCGGCCGCCGCTGGATCGGGGCCGCGCCAGGTGATCACGAAGTCGCCCGTCGTCACGTCGATCGCCGCCCGGGGGCTGGACTGGTCGCCGGTCGTGGAGGTGCTGACGACGACTTCGTCGCCCGCCTCGAGCCCCGCCGTCGTACCTCGCTTGTAAAACACATCCGTCCCGTCAACGCCGTCACCCTGCCAGGTGAGCACGAAGTCGCCGTCGTTCGCCATCGCGACCGCGGCCGCCGTCTGGTCGCCGAGCGTCGTGAGCGTGTTGGCCCGGACCGGGGCCGTAAGCGTCACCCCACCCGCGCCATCGACCGTGCCCATCCGGTAGTACACGTCGTAGCCGCCGGCGACGGTGTCTTCCGACTGCCACGCCACCACGAACCGACCGTTGCCGTCGCTCGCCACGGAGGCGGCGATTTGATTGCCGTCGCCGGTTTCGAGGATCGCGGGCTCGTTCACCGCGAACGGCCCGGCGCCGAGGGCCGTGCCGTCCCGGTCATAGACCCGTGCGACGACGTCGAATCCGTCGGCCCCATACGTCTGCCAGACGGAGATGAAGCGGCCGCCGGTGCCGGGGGTCGTGTCGAGAATGGCCGCGACGGCCGTGTTCTCCGGTGGCGAGAGCGACTCATCGACCAGGAACTGGCCGCCGACTGGCATCGCCGACAGGACGGTCCGCGATTCGAGCGCCTCCAGCACCGCCTGCAGCCGGCGGCCGCGGTTGCGGCCCCGATGATCGACACGGGCGCGACGGGCACGCGAACGATGGGAAGCGGTCATGGCAGTTGTCTCCGGTGATGCTGGCTTGGGGATCAGGAATCCACGCGACAAAAACAAAAAAGCCGACAAAAACCATGCCCACCCGGGCCGGGTTCTTGTCGGCTTACGTTCTGCCGGGCCCGCGCTGCTGCGATCGGCCCTGCGTCTCGTCCACCACACGATCCGTCGCCGAATGGATCGCCGCCGGGGCCGGTGATGGCAAGCAAATCGCCGGCAGCCGCTGAAATCCCGCCTGTTCGCGACCGGACAGTCGGGCCGCGACGCCGCCGCCCGCTACCGCCGCGGCTCGATCGTCCGCTTGCCCATCCAGGCCACGAGCGGCTCCGGCACGTTCACGGTGCCGTCCGCGTTCTGGTGGTTCTCGAGGATCGCGATCATCGCCCGGCTGATCGCCACCGCGGTGCCGTTGAGCGTGTGGACGAACTGCGTCCCCTTCTCGCCCGGCTTGCGGTACCGCAGCCCCAGCCGCCGCGCCTGGTAGTCGGTGCAGTTCGACGTGCTCGTCACCTCGCCCCACTCGCCGGCCTCCCCGCGGCCCGGCATCCAGGCCTCGAGGTCGAACTTCCGATAGGCCGGACCGCCCAGGTCGCCGGACGCCGTGTCGATGACGCGGTAGGGGATGCCCAGGCCGTCGAACAGCCGGCACTCCAGCTCGAGGAGCAGATCGTGCATCGCCGCGCTCTGCTCGGGCGCGGTGAAGGCGAACATCTCCACCTTCGTGAACTGGTGCACGCGGTACAGGCCGCGGGTGGCCCGGCCGTGGGCGCCGGCCTCGGTGCGGAAGCAGTGGCTGATGCCGCAGAGCTTCAGCGGCAGCTCGTCGGCCTCGAAGATCCGCTCGTGGAAGGCGCCGCCGAGCGTGATCTCCGCCGTGGCCACGAGCGACAGATCGGAGCCCGTGATCGAATAGATCTGCGTCTCCGGGCCGCGGGGCATGAAGCCCGTCCCCTCGAGGATCGTGTCGCGGGCCAGGTCGGGCGTGGTCATGACCGTGAACCCTTCCCGCTGCAGGAGCTCGACGGCGTAGCGCTGCAGGGCCAGCTCGAGGAGCACCGCGTCGTTCTTGAGGAAGTAGAAGCCGTGGCCGGCCACGGTCGCCCCGGCCTCGAAGTCGAAGAGGTCGAGGGCCGCGCCGAGCTCGACATGGTCGCGGGCCTTGAAGGCGAAGCTCGGCAGCGGCGTCGCGCCGCGGCGGATCTCGACGGCGGCATCCTCGCCGCCGACCGGCGCGGCGGGGTGGGTGAGGTTCGGGATCGCCCGCAGGATGTCGTCGCTCTCGGCGACGATCTCGGCCGCCTTCGCCTCCAGGGCCGACACCTCCTCGCGGAGCCGGCGGCCTTCCGCCTTCTTGGCCTCGCGTTCGGCCGCGTCGGCCGCCTTGCCGATCGACTTGCTCACCTGGCCGGCCTGCTGGTTGAGCCGGTCGATGTCGGCCTGCAGCTGACGGCGGAGGCGGTCGAGGGCGGCGAACTTCGCGACGTCGGCCTCCGCACCGCGGGCGCGGCAGTTGGCGGCGACGAGATCGACGTTGTCGGCGACGAAGCGGCGGTCGAGCACGGCAGACTCCGAAATGGCGGCGGCGGGGCGGGGGCCACTGGCGGCCTCCCGGGGCACCCTCCCTATAATGCGTCACTTCCCGGGGGGTGCCGGCCCCGGGGCTGGGAGTCTGCCAGACCGATGCCCGCCTCCGCCAGTGCCGTCCTCGAAGCCCCCGAGGCACTCGTCACCGTCCGCCCCGCCGCGGCCGCCCAAAAGCCGCGCCGCCAGCCGCGGTATCACGTCGTCCTCTGGAACGACGACGACCATACCTACGACTACGTGATCGCCATGCTGCGGCGGCTCTTCGGCCACGCCGAGGCCACGGCCTTCAAGATGGCCGCGGAGGTCGATACCCGGGGCCGCGTCATCGTGCTCACGACGACCAAGGAGCACGCGGAACTGAAGCGCGACCAGATCCACGCCTTCGGCGCCGACCGCCTCATCTCCCGCTCGAAGGGCTCGATGTGGGCCTCGATCGAGCCCGAGCCGGCGTAGGGCGGGCGAACTGACTTTTTCCGCGGACAGTTCGGTGCGGCTGGCTCTCGGCTGCCCGTGCGGCGTTGTCGCCTGCTACGGTGAGCGGTAGTCTCCGTCATCGGCACGGACGAGACCGTACCCGTCCGGCATAGGAGGAGGGCTCGCATGCAGATGCATCAATGGTTCACGTCGCGATGCAGGCCGGCCACGCTCTGGCCGGCCACGCTCTGTCTGTGTCTTGTGGTCGCCGCCGTCGCCTGGTGGGGAGCGGGCGTCACGCCCGCACGGGCAGTGGACGCCCAGGCAGCCCTGCCCTTCGCTCCGCCCGGCACCGCATTCCATTTCGAAGTCATCGAGAGCCACGACGCGGCATACCTCGGGGATACGCCTGCCCACATCGGCAAGGACGGCGGGCTCACGTTCCGGCCCCGCGTCGGGCTCGGCGACGCCGTGTACCGGACGCAGGATGGGAAGCAGACGACCGTGGGCCGGATCACGCGGGTGGAGTGGAATCGTGTGAGCCAGAGCCTGGAGGTCGAGTTCGAGCCCGAGCCGTTGCAGCGGGTCGCGGTCGGCGACGAGGTCTGGATCGACCTCAATCCCACGCGGTGATGCACGGATCGCATGGGCGAACGACAGTGCCATTCGTGGCTGTCACCTTTTTCCGCGTCAGCGGGAAGCGGCATTGCCCGCCCGGGTCGCCGCGTCCTGAAACACCGCCGCATCGGACGGGCCTGCTCGTAGCCGGCCGTGGCCTGCCCCCGGTGATCGTGCACCTTTGTTCACTCTACGGCAAGAATCTCGGCATGAAACGTCTGCGACCAATAAACCGGGTTCTCGGACTGCTTCACGAACGCGGGGTTCTGCAGCATCTCCGGTTTGAATCCCGCGCGAAGACGAATCCGGACCGAGAGGACATACTCCTTGCCGTTGACAAGGTCCGTCTCGCCAACCACGTAGATCTCGCGACCTTTCGCATCCCTACCTTTTCTCAGCACTCCACCTTCCGCCCGAACATGCCGCTGACTCTCCTCGATGCCTTCGAATCCCGCAGTCCCCAGACTGATCATGAGAGGACCGGCCTGTTTTGCCACTTCGTCCGCGCTCCGCGGGTCTTCAGGAATCTTGACTGCACTGTACTCCCAGCGAACCGTGACCCGCACACTGATCGGCTGATCCAGGACGGAAAGGATGCCCGCCTTCCGGATGTCCGCCGGTAACAGGATCGTCTTCTTCGTTTGCTCCTCAGTGCCCGCCCGTGCCATACCCCACCCCACCAACACGATCGCCATCCACTTCAGACACGAAGCGTGAACAGTCCTGACAAGAGTCCGCCTCATCTTTCCTCCTCGTTCAAGGTTGCGAAGAGTGCGAAGACCAGGGATGGTTTCGTACTCGGCAAGCAGCCGGAACGCAATCAGCCGGATGTCGCCGCCGCAGTTCGGGCACTCGAGCGGAAACTCCTCACCCACCCGGCGGGCGATCCGGCCGTCTGGGCCGCGGAGCACGGACAGCCGGTCCAATGCAAAGGGCGGGCGGGCACAGTACCGCAGCAGATGTTCGAGACTCCGAAAATTGCTCGGCACGTCGCGGTCGAGGAGCGCGATCCGGACGCTCGCATCGACTGAAAATCCGCTGTTCACCCAGGCGAGCATGTCGGCGGCGGCCGCGGCGTCGAGCAGGCGAGCGAGCCTGAACCACCGGATCACGCGGCGACGGACGCCGCTTCGGCAGCAGCCGGCACGAAGACACCGTCGGTCACGCAGGCGTGGAGGTGCACGTGATGGTTGAGCGCCGAACCGAAGCGGTGCGGGAAGGAAACGGCGCCCAGCCGCGAGCGGGCGGCTGCGGGCGAGTTGGCGGGCCCGGTGACGCCTGCGGCAGCGCACAGCAGCCGCTCGATCTCATCAAGAAAGCTCCTCGTGAGGGCCGCGATTGCCGCGGGGCGGTCGGCAAGCATGCCGCGCAGTCGCTTGGGCACGGAGATCACCCACTGCCGCACCGGCACGGGTGGAATCACGTGATCGACAAGATGCGCGGCGGTCTGGGCCATGTGGCGGCCGTTGCAGGACGGGCAGACGCCCCGGCCCTTGCAGGAGAACGCCAATCGGCACAGGCCGTGCGACGCATTGGACCGGCCGTTCCGTGCAGGCATCATCGTCCGCAGGCTTCGCTGAGCCCCCTGCCTGGGCAAAGTCGCTACATTGACGTCATCCCGCACTGAGCAACCGCGGCATAACGATGAAAGTCCGACATCTGTCGATGCCGATGGACTCCACTACAGAGAGGGGGGTCGGGCGTCGGCGCGACACGCAGGGCCGTCGCCGTGTCCACATCGGGAGCCAGCCATGCTGTACAGCCGCGCGATGGACATCGGGTTTGCGCACTACCCGAAGACCGCGGGACACTCGCTCACGCGGTGGTTTCTCGAGGCCTTTCCCGACGCCGAGTTCGTCGAGCGGCATCCGCGGTACGAGATCAATCATTTGCCCGTCAGGGAGTCGCTCGAGCGGCTCGGGCTCGTGCCGCCGAGGGACGCTCAGCGCCCGAGCCGGTTCGTCAAACACGCCCGTCGGCTGGGCCTTGGCACGGTGGTCGACCGCGTCGCGGCAAGGCAGAGGAGCCAGGGCTGCAGGACGCGCATCATCGGTGCCGTCCGCGAGCCGTTCGACATGCTGGTCTCGCTGTTCGAATATTGGCGGCGGTTCGACTTTGCCGAGGAGCCGACGCTGCAGCTGATATGCTGCGCGAGGACGGGCACGTTTCGAGAGTTTCTGAGGCGGGCCGTTGGCGAGCGACAGGTGCTGAACTACCGCGAATTCTTCGATATGTCGGGGCCTGCTGCCGCCTCGACACGCCTGCTCGCCTTTGACTCGCTCGAGCCCGCGCTCGAGGAGGTCTGCCGCGAGTTCGGGCTTCCCAGGCCGGCCACGAAGCTCGGCCAGCTCAACGCCTCGCCCAACCGGCGCCGTGATCTGTCACCCTACATCGCCGAGGCGGGCTCGCTGCTCGCGGACGTCCGCCGCCACTTTCGCTGGTATTACGAGACCGCTAGCAATCGGATGGTCACGGGCGCCGGGAGCGGGGCTTCGATCGCGCCGACCGTGGAGCGGTCGTGGCCGCAGTTCTTCGCCGCCCGGACCCGGCCCGAGATCGGGCTGGCCCACGTGCATGCGGGCTAACGCCTGAACCCGGCGTCGCCGTGCAGCGGCACGCATCATGCCGGCGGCGATTGGGGGGAGGGATACTGCCTGTTCAACGACACCGCCGTCGCCGCCCGCGAGATGCAGGCCCGCGGCGCGGTGGAGCGGGTGCTGATCCTCGACTGCGACGTCCACCAGGGCAACGGCACCGCGCAGATCTTTGCGACCGATCCGGCCGTGTTCACGATGTCGATCCACGGGGCCCGCAACTTTCCCCTCCGCAAGCATCCGGGGTCGCTCGACGTCGGCCTCGAGGATGGCGTCGGCGACGATGAGTATCTGGCGGCGCTCGCCCCGGCGGTGGCGGCTACTGCAGCGACATCGAGCAGGTGGTCGACATCCACACCGCCAGGATGCTGCTCGCGGGCCGGGCAGGCCGGCGTCACTCCACTTCCAAAGGCCGGTGCAGTTCCCGCAGGTCCGGCGCCGGAATCTTCGCCTCGGCCCGATCGTAGGTCAGCAGGCCGTTGATCTCGGCCTCGACGTCGGTGGTCTGCGTGTACACGCCGGCCGCGATCCCCTGCTTCCTGAGCGCCACCAGCTTCTCGATCGATTCCCGATAGCGGGCGGTGTACTCCGCGGCGTTCTGCGGCAGCCCGCCGTAGCCCCAGTTGCCGGCGCCGCCGTCCCAGAGGTGTCCCGCGACCGGCAGCCCGTGGCCGCCGAACTCGCCGACGACGTGGATGAAGTCGCGATAGCGGGCCGCGTCGAAGGGGAACGAGGGATGGGGGTAGGCGTGGAAATCGACCACGTCGCCGTCATGGAAGAAGTTGCCGCCGCTGGCGATGTTGACGGCCCGGGTCGGGTCGCGGTCGGCGAGCCAGCGGCCGACGGCGGTCGTGCGGTGCTGCCCCCAGGCCTCGTTGAACGGCGTCCAAACGACGATCGACGGATGGTTCTCCAGGCTCGTCACCATGGCGGCCAGTTCGTGCATGAACTGGGCATGGTCGTCGTCGCTCCACGCGGCCTCCGGCGGGTCGGCTGCGAGCATCTTGCAGGCGGGCTGCAGGCCCCCGCTCATCTGGTCCTGCCAGACGAGCATGCCGATCCGGTCGCAGTGGGCGTAGTAGCGGCGCGGCTCGACCTTGACGTGCTTGCGGATCATGTTGAAGCCGGCGGCCTTCAGATACTCGATGTCGGACCGCATCGCGGCGTCGGACGGCGGCGTCAGCAGGCCGTCGGGCCACGAGCCCTGATCGAGCGTGCCCCAGTGGAAGATCGGCCGCCCGTTGAGCGTGAAGCGGAGGTGGCCCGCCTCGTCCCGCACCTTGCCGAGCGTGCGGATGCCGGCGTAGGAGGTGACCCGGTCGCGCACCGAGCCGTCGGCGGCGACGAGTTCGATCTCCAGATCGTAGAGATGCGGATGGGCGGGTGACCAGAGCCGCGGCTCGGACAGCGTGACGGTGACCGAGCCGGAGACCGGCCCGTTGGCGCGACCGATGGTGGCGCCGTCCAGCATGACCCCCAGCCGCAGCCGGCCGTCCGTCGCACCGGCCACGGTGGGCTTGACCGTGATCGTGCCGCGGGCCGCGTCGGTCGTGATCGTGACGCGTTCGAGCCGGTTCTCCGGTACGGTCTCCAGCCACACCGTCTGCCAGATGCCGGACACCCGCGTGTAGTAGATGCCCACCGGCGATACCGACTGCTTGCCGCGGAGCTGCATGCCCTCGGTGTCGTCCTCGACCCGGACGACGAGCTCGTTGACGCCGGCCCGCAGCGCCGGCGTGGCGGGCACGGCCGGGAGTTCGACCGTCCGCCGGATCCAGATGTCGGCCGTCTTCCATTCGGTGCCGACGCGGGCCTGGTTCGCCTTGCCGTCGCCGAAACCTCCGGGGCCCTCCCGCCAGCCGCCGTCGTCGAAGCCCTCCGCGGTCCAGCCGTCCGCCGGCTGCTCGAAGGTGTACCGCCACGGAGGATCTCCGGCCGTTTCCGCGGCCGCTGCCGGCTGGCTGACGAGGGCTGCCAGCAGGCCGGCCAGTGCCGCGCGAACCACGGACATCTTCTTCCCTCTGCGGCGGGTTTCTTCTGGTGGGTCTCCAGAAAGGGACGGGTATATACCACGGGCAACGGCGTTCACTGCCCCTTGGCCGGCCAGGATCCCCGAAAAACCTTCCCTCCGAAGCGATCTGGCGGGCGCGTGATGGGTTTGAGGCGGAACGGCCGATGGCATGATCGTCGGCTGAAATCGGGCTCGGCAATACGGTGGACTCATCCGGGGTGCCTTGCGGTCGATCCTGAACCTCGAGCGGGGAGTCGTCATGGCACCTTTCTCCGATGCGCCCCGCTTGCTCACCCCTGGCGCGCTCGATCGCCGCACACTGGTGAAGGGCGTCTCGCTCCGTGCCGGTGCCGTCGTTCTCCAGCCGTTCCTCGACAGCCTGGCCGCCGATGCCGAGGGTAGTCCGGTCAATGGCACTTCCGCAACGATGTCCACAGGCATATCCGAGCCGATGAGCGGCCGGTGAGGCTGGTGCCGCGTTTCCCGACACCCAATCAGCGGCACCCGGAACGGCAGGAACGGCAGCCCGGCCCCTCTTGAGTGGCGTTTTTGTGGTGTCGGCGCGGAGTCTCTCCGAGGCCGGCCACCTGCCGGCTTTGCTGTGACCTCGCGTCCGGCACCGATCAGAGGCTGTGAATGTCGATCACGGGCAGCTCGTCGGGCGACACCTGAACCGCTTCGCGGTCGTCATGAGCCTGGTCATGAGCCTGGGCAAGCTCGCCCCAGTCGGTGGGCGGGCCGCGGGCGGGTGACACTGGCGGCGGTTCTGCTTCACGCAGGCAATGCCATCGTGGCCATTGCCCGCTTGCGAACCTCCGGTTCGAAGGGAGCCGGCTCCTGCCGGCGGCCGTCGCATGGATGGGCCCTGGGTCGGTAATGAACGCGATCAGCCGGATGTCGCCGCCGCACGCTGGACACGCGAGCGGAAACTCAAGGAGATGCCGCCGAGCCGCGGGCGGGACGCACGCGGCGTCTTGGCATCAGGGGCCCCGCCTGTCGCTGCGAGCAGGAACCGCTCGATCTCATCAAGAAAGATCCTCGTGAGGGCCGCGATTGCCGCGGGGCGGTCGGCAAGCATGCCGCGCAGCCGCTTCGGCACCGAGATCACCCACTGCCTCACGGGCACCGGCGGGATGACGTGATCGGCAAGGTGAGCGGCGGTCTGGGCCATGTGGCGGCCGTTCCAGGACGGGCAGATGCCGCGGCCCTTGCAGGAGAAGGCCACGACCTACCCCGTGCGGCACTTCATGCAGACCGCGCGGGCGAATCCGAAGCAGAGCAGCCCGCACTCGAGATAGCCGCGGAGCTCGTCCTCGACGTATGCCGGCACGGGCCGCTCGGCGGCTTCTCGCCACTCGCGCCAGCTCTCGAGGTTCTCCGAGACGATCTTGTGGAGCGGAGTCTTCTCGGGGCGGCGACGCTCGTAGCGGCGTGACGGCGCGCAGCCTCCGTGCGGGCGAGGCCGCGGCCGCCCGGGAAACGCGGCGGCGGACGCGATCATGGGCGGACCGGGGTGCGGGCGCGATGAATGAACGCCCGTACACTCCACGACTGGCCCGCCCGATGCGACTTGGCCGCATGTCATCTACTCGGCGCGCCGGCCGCTGCTCTTTCCGTTCGCCGCGCCCTGATCGCGGCACCACGCGGCGCGCTGACCAATCCGCCCCGCGGTCCGGCAGCAGTGACCGGGCCAACCGGGCCGCGCAAGCAAGCGGCCCGGGCTTTTCAGCCCGGGCCGCCGCCGTTCCCAGTCGATTCTCACCGCCCTGCGTGAGGGCGGGTCAGAAGCATCGGC
>JBIJCJ010000168.1:0-7942 GCA_044344765.1 Pirellulales bacterium
CGCACCTGTTTCGGGATCACCGATCCCGCAGCGGCGCAGGATCTGAGCCTGGAGCTGGCCTATCGTGGCGGCGCGGTCGTGTATCTCAACGGCAAGGAGGTGGGCCGCGGCCATCTGCGGGCCGGTGGCCTCGACGCCGGCGCGTTCGCCGACGACTACCCGGCGGAGGCCTACGTCACAGAGGATGGGACGACGGTCCTGCCCGGGCTGCGTCCTGGGGCGGCGCCGGATCCGAAGTGGAAAGACCGCTACGAGCAACGCATCCGGCGGCTGACCCTGCGGCTGCCGCCGGAGTCCCTGGTCAAGGGGACGAACGTGCTGGCGGTCGAGATCCGGCGGGCCCCGTTGGCCGGTCCCCTGGGGCCTGCCTCCAGTTCCTGGGAACACGCCGGATTCCACTCGGCCCGCCTCGCGAGCGCCAGTGGCAAAGGCGTGGTGGCCTGGCCGGCGGCGGTCGAGCAGCCCTACGTCTGGAATGCCTGGCCGGTGGAAACGGTGACCGAAAATCGCACCCAGGGGAAGCCGGAGATTTCCTGGAACCCTCCCCCGCGTGGAAAACCGACCCGCGGCCTGGAGACGGGCAATCCCTTTGACCCGCTGCGGCCCGTGCGGATCGCCGTGCCGCGGAACGGCACCTGTTCCGGCGTGGCGGTCGTCAGCGACCAGCGCGGCGTGAAGGATCTGTCGGCGAAGGTCGGCCCGCTGGCCGGGCCGGGCGGGGCGACGCTCGAGCCCGCGGCCATCGAGATCCGCTACGCCGCCCAGCAGCAGGATGCGAGGTTCTGCGATGTGCTGCTGCCGGCGCCTCCCGCCGAGGCGAAGAACGTTCCCGTGTGGCTGCTAGCGAGCCCGCCCAAGGATCAGCCGCCCGGCTGGTACACGGGCACGCTGAGCCTTTCGGCGAATGGCCGGCAGTTCCAGGTGCCCCTCGAGGTGCTGGTGACGGCGTTTGCGGTGCCCGCGCCGCAAGAGAACCGGAGCATGGCGGGGATGATTCATTCGCCCGACACGCTGGCGATCCATTACGGCGTCAAGCCGTGGTCGGAGAAGCACTTCGCGCTGATGGAGAAGACGATCGCCCTGATGGGGCAGTTGGGGAGCGACGTGGTGCACGTGCCTGTGGTCTTGGGGACGTACCGCGGGGTGCAGACCGGCATGATCCGCTGGGTGAAGGAGGGCGAGGGGTATCGTCGCGACTACAGCGCGCTGGAGAAGTACCTCGACCTGTGGACGAAGCACTGCGGGCCGCCGAAGGCCCTGACGATCGACATGTGGGATGCCCGAAACGATCCCGAATTGTGGTATGCGCGCGATAGGGGGAACTGGGCTTCGCGGAACGACAAGGCCGCGCTGCCGAAGGTCACGCTGCTCGACCCGGCCAGCGGCGACATGACGGAGTTGACGGCCCCGCGGATGGACGATCCAGCGGGCGAGGCGTTCTGGCGGCCGGTGTTCGACGAGGTGCGCGCGATCGTCCGCCGACGCGGCTGGCCCGACAGCGTGATCATGATCGGCGAGCCGCAGGACGATCGGCCGTCGGCACGTTTCGTGAAACTCATGGAACAGTGGGCTCCCTACGCCCGCTGGTCGTTGTTCTCGCATTTCAGCGGTGACGCGAGCAGTCTGGGTGGCTCGGCTTTGGCGGGCGGCAGTAGCGAATCACGCACGCAGGAGGACGGCCGCTGGGTCGTTCTGCCCGGCAACCTGGTGGTGGGCTACGGGGCGATGCCCCACGAGCCCCTGTCGCCGGCGATGACGCCGCAGGATGAGAACCGCAAGAAGATGACCGCGCTGATCGGCGGCACTTCGCGCACCAATCTCCACCAGGGTTCTTCCCCGGAGGGCTATCGGACGATCGTCTGGTGGACGGGCAATTCCGTCCATTACGGCATGGACTATTGGATACTGCCCGGCAAAGGTCGCCTGCACAGAGAGCTTGGCATGCTCACCGCCGTCCTTCCCGTCAGCATGACCGCGCCGGGGCCGGAGGGGCCGCTGCCGACGGTGCGGTTCCAGATGTATCGCGAGGCCGTGCAGGAGGCGGAGGCTTGGCTGACGATCGTGGGCGCCTGCGCGACCCGCGAGGATGATCAGGCCAAGGCCGCCATGGCGCTGTACCGCGACACCGTGAAGCTGTACGCCCGCGGCGACGGCGTTGAGAACTCCGTCGTGCCGCTGGCGAAACTGAGCCTGGGCTGGCCCGGCGCGATCGCGCGGGCCTACGAAGTGGCCGGCGAACTGACCGGCGCCGAGTCGGCCGCCAAATGGCAACAACCACCCGCAGCCAAATGAAAGGATCCACCATGACTGAACCGTCCCGGGCGACCGAACCGCACACCGCAGGCCGGTTGAGGAAGGCGCGTACCGGCCGCGGCTGGATCACGAAGATCGCCTGCTGCGGGCTCGCGGTGCTGTCGCTCGGCCTGCCGTCGGCGTGGGCGCTGATCAACGTCCGCTTCACGCCCGCCGACCTGATCCGCGGCGCCGACCGGGTGTGCGTGGTGAAGCTGGCGTCGGTCAAGGACAGGGCCGTCGCCGCGGAGATCGTGGAGACCATCCGCGGCCAGGCACCGGCCGACCCGAAGCTGACCCTGAATCTCGATCCCGATAGCCAGTTGTCGGCTGACAATCTCGGCGCCGCACTGCCGATGACGGCACTGTTGGTCCTGGCCGCGACCGAGGACCCCTCTGCGACCAGCGATCCAGTCGGTGCGTTGCTGGTCGGCAATGTCTGGCTGTCCGTGTTCCGCAAGGACGGCCAGCTGGTCCTCGATGAGGACAAGCAGGGACTGAGCACCATCTGGGCCGGCAGCGCCATGAACCTCGCCGCCGGCGCCCGCTACGTGCAGGCCGACTCGAACGCACGGTTCCCGGTCCGTTCCGACCTGGTGTGGAACAAGGACCAGACCCTCGGCAAAATCGCCGGCCCCGTGCACGGCTGTCTGGTGACCGAAGACGGCGTGATCGTGCTCGCCGAGGGGGGCGACGTGTTGTTCAAGGCCGACGGCCAGGAGAAGCTGGCCACCGCCTCGAAACGGGGCACGTTCGCCGTGCTGGCCGCCGGCGCGAAACCGGAGCTGGTGTCCTGGACCGGCAAGGCGCTCGTGGCCGGCGGCAAGCCGCTGGTCGCCGACCTGCCGGAGTGCCTGTCGCTCGACGCGTTGGCGATCGGCCGCGTGGTCGTGGGCACGGCCGGCGGGCCGCTGATCGTCGATGCCGACGGCAAGACGACCGCCTTGCCGGGCGTGAAGGACCTGGGCCAGGGCGGCCTGTGCGTGGTCGCCGACTTCGACCGCGACGGTCGGACCGACGTGCTGCAATTGTTCGCCAAGGGCATCGTCACCTATGCCGGTGAAGGCGACGGCACCTTCAAGCCGCCGGTGACCGCGGCGGTCCGCCTGCCGGAGAATCCCACCGCGGCGGCGTGCGGCGATTACGACACCGATGGCTGGCTCGACATGGTGGTCGGCGGCAACGGCGCCATGGAGCTGCTGGCCCGCGACGAGAAACGGCAGTGGCAGAATCAGTCGTCCGTGACCGGTGAACTGGCCTATCACGGCGGCGCGAACCAGCCGAACATCATCGGCGTCGCCCCCGCCGACATCAACGCCGACGGCCGGCAGGGCGTGGTGCTGTTGTTCGCCGACCGCAAGCCGCTGCTGTTTTTCAACCGCGGCTTCGGCTGCTTCGGCTGGGCCCGCGAACTCGACCCAGACGGCTTCGTCGGCGAGGGGGCCGCCCTGGCCGAGGCCGCGGAGCCGAAGGAGCCCTTGAACGGCTGGAAGGCGTTGCAGGCGGGGCAATCCGCCGGCGCGATGCTCGACCTGAACGGCGACAACACGCCCGACCTGTTCGGCGTCTCGGCCGGCACACAGGAGGCGTGGGTGCTGTACGGCGTGAACGAGTCCGGCGGGCAATTGCGGTGGCTGCACGTCAGTGCCGCCACGCCGGTCACCGTCACCGTCCGCGACCGGGATCGGGTCGTGGGCATGTACGTCGTCCGGCCTGGGGTGCCGGCCGCCATCGCGCGGCCGCAGGCCGGACCGGTCACGCTGGAGTGGGTCGACGCGGCCGGCAAGCCGGCGTCGCAGAAGGTCGTGGTCGTCAAGCCGCTGACCCGGGCGACGGTGCCCTGACCGCAACGTGAGACAGGCCGCAGGGAGACGCAGTTGAACACAATCACCAGGGCGGCTTCGTGGGCAGTCCTCCTCACGCTGGGCTTGGCCCTGCCGGCGCCGATCGGCGCGGCCGAGACCGAGCTGATCACGCCGCAGACGCCGTGGCGGGTGTTCCTGCGGATGGGCCCCTATGTGGCCCGCAAGGATGGCGCGTTGGTCGCCGGCCGCGAGTCCCGGCCGGTGGACTTCGCCAACGCCGGGTTCCTGAAGAATTGGACGGCCGGCCATTCGCCGTCGCCGCCGGACGGCTGGTTCAGCGGCGACTTCGACGACAGCGGCTGGGGCCGATACCAGGCCGAGGAATTGGGCGAGAAGACCGGAGGGTATGGCGCCGCTTTCGAGTCAGCCACCACCCGCGCATGGCCCGACCGCTTTCACCTGCGGACCTGCTTCGGGATCACCGACCCCGCGGCAGCCCGGGATCTGAGCCTGGAACTGGCCTATCTGGGCGGCGCGGTCGTGTATCTCAACGGCAAGGAGGTGGGCCGTGGGCATCTGCCGGCAGGCGGCCCCGATGCCATCTCGTTCGCCGACGACTACCCGGCGGAGGCGTATGTGACGGCGGATGGAAGCACGCCGTTGCCCGTGCTGAAGGGGAATGCGGCGCCAGAACCGCAGTTGAAGGATCGCTACGAGCGACGCATCCGGCGGCTGACCCTGCGGCTGCCGCCGGAGTCTCTACGCGAGGGCGCGAACGTGCTGGCGGTCGAGATTCGGCGGGCGCCGCTGGCCGGTCCCCTGGGGCCTGCCGCGAGCTCCTGGGAGCATGCCGGATTCAACTCGGCACGTCTCTCGAGCGCCAGCGGCAGGGGCGTGGTGGCTTGGACGACGGCGGTCGAGCAAACCTCCGTCTGGAACGCCTGGCCGATGGAGACGGTGACCGACCAGCCTCCCCAGGATAAGCCGGAGCTCTACTGGATCACCCATCCGCGCGGCGTGCCGACCAGCGGCCTGGCCACGGGTAATCCCTTCGACCCGCTGCGGCCGGTGCGGATCGCAGTGCCGCGCAACGGCACATGCGCCGGCGTGGCCGTCATCAGTGACCGGCGTGGCGTCAAGGAGGTTTCGGCGCAGGTCGGCCCGCTGGCCGGGCCGGGCGGGGCGACGCTCGGGCCGGCAGCCATCGAGATCCGCTACGCCGCCCAGCAGCACGAGGCGCCGTTCTGCGATGTCCTGCTGCCAACGCCCCCCGCGGCGGCGAAGAACGTCCCCGTGTGGCTGTTGGCCAGCCCGCCCAAGGACCAGCCGCCTGGGTGGTACACGGGCACGCTAAGCCTCGCGGCCAACGGCCGGCAGTTCCGGGTGCCGGTCGAGGTGCTGGTGGAGGCGTTTGCCGTGCCCGCGCCGCGAGAGAACCGGAGCACGGTCGGAATGATGCATTCGCCCGACACGCTGGCGGTGCATTACGGGGTCAAGCCGTGGTCGGACGAGCACTTCGCCCTGATGGAAAAAACCATCGCCCTGATGGGGCAGCTCGGCAGCGACGTGGTCCATGTGCCGGTGGTATTGGGGACGTACCGCGGGTTCAAGACGGGCATGATTCGATGGGTCAAGGAGGGCGACGGATACCGCCGCGACTACGGCGCGCTGGAGAAGTTCCTCGACCTGTGGACGAAGCACTGCGGGCCGCCCAAGGCCCTGGCGCTCGACATGTGGTCGAGGAAGTTCGATCCGGAAGTGATCGACGCCCGTGAGAAGTTCGTGGTCAAGCCGAGCAAGAAGAAGCCGCCGCCTCAGGTCACGCTGCTCGATCCGGCCAGCGGCGCGATGACGGAGTTGACGGCCCCGCGGATCGACGATCCGGCGGGCGAGCCGTTCTGGCGACCGGTGTTCGACGAGGTCCGCGAGATCGTCCGCCGCCGTGGCTGGCCCGACGACGTGATCATGATCGGCGAGCCGCATGACGAACGGCCGACGCTGCGGTTCGTGGAACTCATCGAGCAGTGGGCGCCCTCCGTCCGCTGGTCGGTGTTCTCGCATTTCTCCGGCGACGCCCGCACCCTCGGCGGCGAGAGAATCGGGGCTGAAAAAAGCCCGCGGGACGACGGCAGTTGGACCATCCTGCCCCGCATGAAAGTCGGCTACGGCGCGATGCCCGGGGTGCCCATGTCGCCGGCGATGACGCCGCAGGATGAGAGCCGGCGGAAGATGACCGGGCTGCTGACCGGCACGTTTCGCTGGTCTCTCGGCCATACGTCCACCCCCGAGGCCTATCGCACCGTGGTCTGGTGGTCGGGCAACTCAGGCCGGCACAGCATGGACTACTGGCCTGTCGTCGACAAAAAGCGATTGTTCGACAGCCTGGGCAATCTTCATAGTTCGGTGCCCTTCAGCATGACCGCGCCGGGGCCGGATGGGCCATTGCCGACGGTGCGGTTCCAGATGTATCGCGAGGCCGTGCAGGAGGCGGAGGCCTGGCTGACGATCGTGGGGACCTGCGCGACCCGCGAGGACGACCAGGCCAAGGCCGCCATGGCGCTGTACCGCGACGCCGTGAACCTCTACGCCCGCGGCGGCGGCGTGGAGAACTCCTCTGTGCCGCTGGCGAAACTCAGCCTGGGCTGGGTCGGTGCGATCGCACGGGCCTACGAAGTGGCCGGCGAACTGACCGGCGCCGAGTCGGCGGCCACGTGGCGACAGCCGCCCGCCGCCAGGTAAAAGCATCGGGCCGCGGCGGGGGCCGGCCGGCCGTGGCGTCACGGCTTCTCGATCTCGGCCACGAGTCTGGCGAGCACCGCGGCCCGATCGGCCGGCTCCGGCGCCCGGATCTCGAGCAGCATCGGCCGCAGGCCGGTGGCCCACGCCGGGTTCGCCGCGATCTTCGCGTTCGCTTTCGCGAGCAGGTCGTCGGTGTTCTTGTTGACGACGGCGGCCGCGGCGGCGACGGCGCTGCGCACGTATTCGGCCGCCTGCACGTCGGGGTTCGGCTCGGCCTGGGCTTCATGGCGGCCGAGCGCCCAGGTGATCCCCTGCTCGATGTGCTTCTGGAACCGCGGGTCGCGCCAGGTGGCGTCGTTGTGGCCGAAGTTCGTGCTGAACACGCGGCCCTTGCCGTATTCCCGCACCCAGGCCACGGGCACGTGCCAGGGCTCCTTCGGATGGCTGGCCGCCATGTCGAGACTCACGAGCACCCGCAGGGCCTCGGGCTTGTACCGGAGATCGTACTGGTAGATCTCGTCCTTCCAGCGGAACCGTTCGCCAAACATCGCCGCGACCGGATGGCCGGGGTCGTGGACCACGAACGCATGCTCGCCTCCGGAGTTCCAGGGATGTCCGGCGAAGCAGCCGCCGATCATCTCGATGTAGGCGTCCGACTGCTTGAACGTGTCGGTGGCCGCATGGATGCCGATGAACGCCTTGCCCGACCTGATCCACTCCAGGAAACCGCCCATGTCCGGCAGCGGCAGGTCGCCGCTGGTGCTGGCGAAGATCACGCCGTCGAACGGGGCGAGCCCCGCGGCGGAAAACACCCGGCCGCACTGCTCCGCGAGGCCCTTCTGCCAGACGGCGTCGGCCGCCTTGAACGTCTCCTGCTCCTTCTTGAATGCGGCCTCCTGGGCCTGCCAGTCGGCGTCGCTCGTGCCGGCGGCCCGCTTAGGGGCGCGGGGCGCCGGCGGTCTGCCCGGCGGCATCCGGAAAAAGTCGGCGTGAAACAGGCCGCCGGTGCGGCCGAGTTCCTCGAGCACGGGCTCGGCGGTCGCGATCGAGGCATGGCGAAAGCCGGTCGTCACCGTGACGACGAGCAGCCGCGCCGGCTTCGCCCC
>JBIJCJ010000027.1:0-25902 GCA_044344765.1 Pirellulales bacterium
AGCGTAAGCAGGAGGGAGCCGCTGTGTCCAGTCCAGATTCCGGGGAAAAGCCAGCCCTTTGGCAGAGGGGTGAGAGTGACAACGCAGACGATTGCCGCTGCTCCTACTCCCTCTCCCTTTGGGAGAGGGCCGGGGTGAGGGTGCTTGGCATCAGCACACCACCTCATACACCCTCGTACACCCTTCAACCGGCGCCCCCCTCGGCGGCCGACCGCAGCTCGACGAGGGCGTTGGAGGCGGCCCGCTGCTCCGCCTCCTTCTTGTTGCGGCCCCACGCCGGCGAGTAGCGTCGGGCGCCGATCTGCGCCGAGACGTGGAAACTCTTGCTGTGGTCGGGCCCCGTCTCCTCGATCACCTCGTAGGTGGGCGTGATCCCGAAGTCGCGCTGGGCCCACTGCTGGAGGAGCGACTTGTGGTTGGAGCCCTGCGCCCCCGAGGCCACCTCCGCGATCTCCGGCAGCAGGAACCGATCCACGAGGGGCCGCACCGCATCGAGCCCGCCGTCGAGGTAGATCGCGGCCACGAGCGACTCGAAGAGGTCGGACAACACCGACGTGGGCACGGGGCGGGTCACCGACAGCCCCTTGCCGACGATCAGGAAGTCGATCAGCTGCAGCTGCTCGCTGATCCGGCTGCACGTCTCCCGGCTCACGACCACCGACTTGATCCGCGTCAGGTCGCCCTCCAGCGACTCGGGGAAGGCGCGGTACAGCGTCTCACAGACCAGGAAGCCGAGAATCGCGTCGCCGAGAAACTCGAGCCGCTCGTTGGAGGCCAGCCGGTGCTGGGCCCCGGAGGCATGGGTCAGGGCGGCCACGAGGAGAGCCGGATCCCGAAACTCGTAGCCGATCCGCCGCTGACACTCGGCCACATCGATGGCGGCCTCCGGGGGCGGGCGGCGTTCCTTCCTGGCCATGCGGCAAAAAACCTCGTCTTTTCCCGCAGGATAGGCGGCATTTCCCGGGTCTGTCAACGCGGCCCACCGCCGCCGGAGCCGACCTGGCCGCCCGGCGAACAACCCGCGCGGGGCGTCCGTAAACAGTTCCATGCGTTGCGACAGCCCCGCCGGCCCCCCGGGCCCGGACCGGGGGTGTTTGCACGTCACCCGGCCCGTATACGATTCCCAGGTCACGCAAGCAAAAAGCCTGACAATGAAGCCAGACCAGAAAGGTGGAACCTGACCATGACGAACCTCTGCCGCTTCTCGCGACCCAATCTCTCCTGCTGGCTGTGCATGGCGACCGCCGCCGCCCTGGCCGTGGCCGTCGTCTGCCGACCCGCCGCGAGCCATGCCGAGCAGCCGTCGGCCGACGCGCTGGCCCACGCCACTGCCCTGTCCCGCGCCTTCCGTGAGGCCGCCGAGGCGACCACGCCCACCGTGGTCGTCGTCCGCAGCGAGGTCAAGGCTCGCCAGCCGGCGGCCCGCGGCCCGCGGGGACGCGGCGACAATCCCTTCAAGGGCACGCCGTTCGAGAACATGTTTCCGGACGGCGTCCCCGAGGGCTTCGAGTTCAACATGCCCGAGCGTGGCTCGATGCCGCGCCGCTCGGGTGTCGGCTCGGGAGTGATCGTCGATCCCTCGGGCATCGTGCTCACCAATAATCACGTGGTCGAGGGGGCCGACGAGGTGGTGGTCGAGCTCACCGACGGCCGCGAGTTCAAGGCCAAGGAGATCAAGACCGATCCGGAGAGCGACCTCGCCGTGATCCGCCTCGCCGACGCCAAGGACCTGCCGACCGCGAAGCTCGGCGACTCCGACAAGCTCGCGATCGGCGACTGGGTAATCGCCATCGGCACCCCCTTCGAGCTGGAGACGACCGTCAGTGCCGGGATCATCAGCGGCAAGGGGCGTGAGCTCGGCGGCATCCGCCGGGCCCAGTTCCTGCAGACCGACGCCGCCATCAACCCGGGCAACTCGGGCGGCCCCCTGATCAACCTCGCCGGCGAGGTGGTGGGCATCAACACCGCCATCGCCTCCAACAGCGGCGGCTATCAGGGCATCGGCTTCGCCATCCCGGTCAACCTCGCCAAGTGGATCAGCGGCCAGCTGATCGCCAAGGGCAAGGTCGAGCGGGCGTTCATCGGGGTGCAGATGGGCCCCCTCGACGCCAAGATGGCGGCCAAGCTCGGCGCCAAGGATCGCAAGGGCGTGCTCGTCAACGACGTGGTGCCCGGCTCACCGGCCGCGGATGCGGGCGTGCAGGAGCTCGACGTGATCACCGCCTTCGACGACCAGCCGGTGGAGGGCACGCGGGCGCTGCAGGAGATCGTCGAGCGGTCGGCGATCGGCAAGCCTCACAAGCTCACGCTGTGGCGCGACGGCAAGCAGCTCACGCTCTCCGTCGCCGTCAAGCCGCTGCCCTCGAGCGTCGCCCAGGCGGGGCCGGGCCGGGGGCCACGGGCCGAGGCCGGCGCGGAGACGTATTATTCCAAGACGTTCGGCATCGAGGTCCGCGACAAGGCTGGCGCGGCCGACGACGCCTACGAGGGCTTCGCCGGCGTGCTCGTGGACCGGGTCGATCCCGACGGCCTGGCCGCCGAGGCGGGCATCGGGCCCGGGGTGCTCGTGCGGGCCGTGGGCCGGACCGAGGTGACCTCGATCGCCGACTTTGCGGCCGCCATCGAAAAGGAGACCGCCGCCGCGGGCGTGGTTCTCAAGGTTCGCACGCCCCGCGGCAACGCCGCTGTCCTCTTGCAGCGAAAGTAAGGGCAGGCGACGCTGGGGCCGCGGCCGGTGATCGGCCCCGGCTCTAGCGACCTTCTCAGCATGGCGACCCTCGGCGTCAACATCGACCACGTGGCCACGATCCGCCAGGCCCGGCGGACCGTGGAGCCCGATCCCGTCTGGGGGGCGGCGCTGGCCGAGCTCGGCGGGGCCGACGCGATCACGGTCCATCTCCGTGAGGACCGCCGGCACATCCAGGACCGCGACCTCGAGGTGCTGCGGCGGACGGTGCAGGTGAAGCTCAACCTGGAGTGTGCCATCGCCGCCGCGATGATCGACATCGCCTGCAGGGTCCGGCCCTGCCAGGTGACGCTCGTGCCCGAGCGGCGCGAGGAGGTGACCACCGAGGGGGGCCTCGACGTGGTGACGCACAAGACGGCCACGGCCGACGCGGTGTGGCGGCTGAAGGACGCCGGCATCGCCGTCTCGCTGTTCATCGATCCCTGCCCGCGGCAGATCGAGGCGGCGGCCGAACTCGGCGTGGCGGCGGTGGAGCTGCACACCGGCTGCTACGCCAACGCACCGACCGAGGAACAGCGGCACGAAAAGCTGGTCGAGCTGGCCCGTGCCGGCGCGACGGCCCGGCAGGCGCAGCTCGTGCTCAACGCCGGTCACGGCCTCACGTATCGCAACGTCGTTCCCGTGGCGCGGCTCGAGGGCATGGGCGAGCTCAACATCGGCCACTCGATCGTGGCCCGCGCGGTGCTCGTGGGCATGACGCAGGCCGTCCGCGAGATGAAGGCCCTCGTCGCCGGCTGACCGGCGGCAGGCATGCGACCGCCGGGGAGTGGTTTGCGACGGCCAGGAACGACGCGTGCTCTCCGACCAGGGGCCGCGCACGACGACATCCTCCAGGATCGCGAACTCTGCAACGGAACGGCCGTCGATGGATCAGGAGCCTCACATACGGCGTGCCCTCGTGCTGCATGAGCGGGGTCGTTACGGCATGGCCGCAGATGAACTTCGCCGCCACTTGGCGGCGAACCCGGGCGAGGGGTTCGCCTGGGCCCTGCTGGCGAGCTCCCTCCTCGGCCTGGACCACCCGGACGACGCCGAGGATGCGGCCCGCCACGCGACCGGGCTGGCCCCGAACCTAGGCTTCACACACTTCACTCTCGGCCGGGTGCTGGCCGTCCGCAACCGGGATGACGAAGCCCTGGCGGCGGCCAAAGAATCTCTGCGATTGGAGCCGGACAACGCCGAGCACCACGCGCTTCGCGCTGCCATCGAGTACGACCGTCATCGGTGGGCCGCGGCCCTCGCGGCGGCCGAGGCCGGCCTAGAATGCGACGCCGAGCATCTCGGCTGCAGCAATATCCGCGCCATGACGCTGGTGAAACTCGGCCGCGGCGGCGAGGCGGCCGACACGATGCGGTCCACGCTGGCCCGCAACCCGGAGAGCGCCTTGTCGCACGCCAATCGCGGGTGGGCGCTGCTCACAGCGCGGAACCGGCGTGGGGCGCTGGAACATTTCCGGGAGAGCCTGCGACTCGACCCCACAGACTACTGGGCGCAGGCCGGCTTGGTCGAGGCCATCAAGGCCGGCAACCCGCTGTACCGCATCGTGCTCGGCTGCGCGCTGGTGATCCAGAAGCTGGGGGGCTGTGTGCAGTGGGGCATCCTCTTCGGGTGGTACTTCGTGGGCCTTGGGCTGGGGGCGGCAGAGAAGGCCCATCCGGCCTGGGGACCGTGGGTGGGCGTGATCCTCGCCCTGTACGGCGGATTTGCGGTGCTCACCTTGCTCGCCGATCCCGTCTTCAATCTGCTCCTGGCCGCACATCCGCTTGGCCGTCATGCGCTGAGCCACGACCAGCGGCTACAGGCAGCCTGCGTGGCCGGCTGTCTGGGATCGGCAACCTGCCTGTTCGTTGCCTGGCGGCTATCCGGCGGCTGGCCCCCGCTGCTGCTGGGCGCATTCGCCTGGGGCCTGCTCGCGATTCCCGTGGCGGAGATCTTCGCCTGCCAGCCAGGCTGGCCGCGGCGGACTATGACGATGGCCGTCGGCGGCCTCGGAGGTCTCGCGATTTTGGCGACTCTCGAACTGGCATGGCGGCAGCCGGGAAGCGACCCAACGGCGGCGGGCCTGCACTTTCGCGTGTTCATCATCGGCACGGTGTTGTGCGTGCTGCTGGCCAACGACCTGGCAAGGCATCGACCGGCCCGGTAGGCGGGCGGTCGGAGACCGCCGCTCCAGGAAGCGAGAGGCTACCGGGCGAAGGCCTGCGGGTCGGTGAGCACGAACAGGTGGCCGTGGTCGCTGGTCACGATCACGACCGTGTCGTCCCAGCCACCGTGCCGCTCGATCCACTTCACGATCGCCCGGAAGGCGGCGTCGCCGCTGTGCACGGCGCCGATCGCCGTGTCGATGTTGTTGGCATGCGACGCCCAATCGACATCGCCCGCCTCCACCATCAGCCAGAAGGGGCCGCGGCTGGCGAGCACGTCGAGCGCCGCCACCGCCATGTCGGCGAGCGTCGGATTCTCGACGACGTCGGCCGCCGTGTAGTGGACCGCGCCGCCGTATTTCTTCCGCAGCGGGGCGGCGTCCGGCCCGAACTCGGCCACGCCGGCGGGATTGAAGTCGCCGTCGGCGGTGCGGAACGGCAGGTGCCCCTCCCCCGCCCCGAAGAACCCGAACAGCCGCAGTTGCCGCGCCACCGCGTCGCGGGCCGCCTCCGCGAGCACGTCGGCCCCGCGGCGGCCGGCGGTCCGCTCGACCACCCGATACCGGCCGCCGTTGGCCACGTCGATCGCCGCCCGCGTCGAGTCGGCCAGGTACTTGTTGCCGGGCTCGTAGTTGCTGCCCTGGTCGCGGTTTTTTTCCGCCGGGCCGGCCACGCCCCAGCCGCCGCCGATGAGCACGTCGAGCCCGGCCAGCGGCGCCGTGCGATGGAAGATCGACCGCTCGCCGAGCTGGTCGCGGGCGATGTCCTGGTAGTCGTCGCGGCTCACGTTGTTGGCGTAGGCACAGGCGGGCGTGGCATGCGACACCGGCACGCTCGACACGGCGCCCACGGCCCAGCCTCGCTCCTGCAGTCGCCGGGCGATCGGCACGAGTTCCTCGCCGGCAGGCCCGACGTTGATCGCGTCGTTGTAGGTCTTGTGTCCGGCGCACAGCGAGGTGGCGGAGGCCGCCGAATCGGTCACCGCATGCGGCTCGTCGCGATCGCGGCCGATGAGGTAGCGCAGGTCACAGCGTGGATCCCACGGCGTGCCGCCCCCGCGGGCGGAGTCGTAGCCGCCGGGCGTCTTACCGCCGGGATTCCGCACCGCCTGGGCGTCCACGTCGCACTGCGTGCCGTCGTTGGCCGGGCTCGTCACGCAAAATCCGAAGTCCGTGATCGTGCCGCGATAATCCTGGAAGGCGAGCCCGGCACCCCGCCCCTCCTGATACGCCACGCGTCCGCTCCTCGCGATCGCGGCGGTGCGGGTCGTGTGCCAGTCCATGCCGTCGAACACCACGAGCACGATCCGCTTCTTGCCCGCGGCGGCGGCCATCTCCTGGAGCCGGCAGACGTCGGTCTGGTCGAAGTACTCTGCCCGCGGGTTGAGGGTCCGGTCGGGCAGGCGGCCGTAGAGCTCCGCCAGCCGCCGCTCGTCGCGATAGACGCTGTTGCCGCCGGCCACGGCGTCGAGCCGCATGCCGAACGCATAGACCGGGATCAGCCGGTTGGAATGATTCGACCAGGCCGCATACCGCTGCGGCTGGTCGCCCCAATGGCCCCAGACGGCATGCCCGGCCGCTTCGGCGTCGACCTGCAACTGGCGGACACGGTCGGTGGAAGGATCGGCGATGGGACCGGCGGCCCCCCGGGGCCGCGCCAGGGCGGCGTACGTCACCCCCACCGCCAGGACGACGCCAAGCGTCCAAGAGGCGACGCCAAATTGTCCTGATTCGCGTTTCATGGCAGCAGCCTACTACTGGAAGCACGATGTTGTTGACATTGATTCGTTCTCGGCGTTCACTTTTTTGTGCGACAAAGGACCGTGCTCGCTGTCGGAATTTGTATCCACTTTCTCCCTCTCCCCCTGGGAGAGGGCTGGGGTGAGGGTGCTGGCTGGGATGAGGGTGTTTTTCGTTGCGTCATCGAAAGCACCCTCACCCGGCCTGCGGCCGGCCTCTCCCAGAGGGAGAGGCGACAAGTCTCTTCAGGGCGCGGATGGTGTCAACTATTGGATGCTCCCGGTAGTATGTGCCCGGCGATTGGTTTCCGGTTTGTCTGATTTGGCGGTCCCGTTCCTTGAAGCCCGAGGCGCGAGCCGAGGGAATGTGGAGTGATTTCCGGTGAAGCGACGCGTATTCCCTCAGCTTGCGCTTCGGGCTTCCCGGCAGCGGCGCTGGGGTGGCCGCATCGGCCACGGCGACTCTTCTCTGGCGCTGAGCGTGTGGCCGCTGCGGCCACAGCGAGAAGACTTTTGCCGCCCCTGAGCCGGTGCTACACCAAGGTCAATCCGATCTAGAAACGAGCCTGCCGTGCCGGAAGACGACCTGCTGCGCCGCGACGTACGGTTTCTCGGCGGCCTGCTCGACGACGTGATCCGCGACCTCGAGGGGCCGCAGGCCCTGACGCTCGTCGAGGAGGTGCGGACCCTCGCCCGCCAGCGACGGGCCGGGGCCCACGACGCCGAGCGGCAGCTGGCCGCCCGGATCGAGGGGCTCGACGAGAACGAGGCCCGGATCATCGCCCGCGCCTTCAGCGTCTACTTCGACCTCGTGAACATCGCCGAGGATCGGCAGCGGGTTCGCGTCCTCCGCGACCGGGAGCGGACGCGTCACCCGGCCCCGCTGGGTGAGTCGCTCGCCGCCGGCGTCGCGGAACTGGCCGACCTCGGCATGACGGCTGCCGACGTGCAGCGGCATCTCGACGAGCTCCATGTGGAGCTCGTGTTCACCGCCCACCCCAGCGAGGCGAAGCGGCGGTCGATCCGCGCCAAGCTGCGCCGCATGCGCCGCAACCTCCAGGAGCTCGACCGCGCCGACCTGCTGCCCCGTGAGCGGGCCGCCCACGAGGCGGCGATCACGAGCGAGCTGGCCGTGCTCTGGCAGACCGAGTTTCTCCGCCCCTCGCGGCCCACGGTCACCGACGAGGTGGAGCGCGGCCTGTCGATCATGCCGCGGCTCTGGGAGGCCGTGCCGGAGGTGCATGCGGCCCTGCGCCGCGGCCTGGCGGCCCGCTTCCCGGGCGTCGCCTTTCGTATCCCGGCCTTCCTCACGTTCGGCTCGTGGATGGGAGGCGACCGCGACGGCAATCCGTTCGTCACGGCCGACGTCACCGCCCGCACGCTGCTGCGGCTCCGGGCCGCGGCGATCGAGCAGCACGTCGCCTGGTGCCGCCGGCTCCACGACCTGCTCACGATCTCGCGGCATGCCGCCTCCGGCGCCGCCGCGCTCGACACCCGGCTCGCCGAGCTCGCCGCCCGCTGGCCGGATCTGGCCCGCTGCCTCGAGCCGCTGGCGCCGCACGAGGCCTACCGCCGCTGGCTGCGGATGATCCGCCTTCGCCTCGAGCGGTCGGCCGGCGACGACCTCGCCGCTCCCCCCGCTCCCGAAGCCTATCGCTCCGGCGCCGAGCTCGAGGCCGACGTCGCGCTGCTCGTCGAGTGCCTGGCCCGCGATCACGGCACGGCCGACGACTCGGCGGCCCGTCGCTGGCTCGATCTGGTGCGGACGTTCGGCCTCCACATGACCCGCCTCGACGTCCGGCAGGACGCCCGCGCCTACCGCGACATCATGGCGGAGATCCTCGCCGCCGCCGGCATCGTGCCCACGGCAGACCACTACCGCTCGCTCGACGACGCCGCGTGCGCGAAGCTGCTCGTGGAGACCCTCGGCGCCGTGGGTGACGTGCCCCCGGCCGGCCTCGGACCGCTGGCCGGCGACACCCTGCAGCTGTTCGCCGTGCTGCACGCCGCGGCGGTGCGGTTCGGCGACGAATGCCTGGGCGGCGCGATCGTGAGCCTGACCCGCTGCCCGGCCGACGTGCTCTCCGTGCTCTGGCTGTGGCGGCAGGCCGGTCGCCGGGCCCGCGACGCCGGCCATCCCGTCGCCGCCGCCGACATCGCGGTGGTGCCGCTGTTCGAGAAGATCCACGATCTCACCCACGCCCAGGACACGCTCGCCGCGATCCTCGACGTGCCCGCCTACCGCGAGCACGTTCGCGGCCGGAACGACCGCCAGGTCGTGATGGTCGGCTACTCCGACAGCACGAAGGACGGCGGCTACCTCGCCGCCTGCTGCGGCCTGCAGTCGGCCCAGGAGCGGCTCCACGCGGCGGCGGCCGTCCGCGGCGTGCGGCTCACCTTCTTCCACGGCCGCGGCGGCTCGCTCGGCAGGGGCGGCGGCCCGGCAGCCCGCGGCATCCTCTCGCTGCCGGCCGCGACGCTCGACGGCACGCTGCGGCTCACCGAGCAGGGCGAGGTGCTCGCCGAGCGGTATGACGACGCCGAGATCGCCCGCCGCCACCTCGAGCAGGTCACCTGGGCAACGCTCGTGGCATCGAGCGTCCGCCGGGCGGCGCCCGCCGCCGAGTGGGCGGCGCTGGCCGCGCGGATGGCGGAGCGGTCGTGGGGGGTGTATCGCGAGCTCGTGGACCAGCCGGGGTTCATCGGCTACTTCTCGCAGACCACCCCGATCGACGACATTGAAAACCTGCCGATCGCCTCCCGCCCCGCACGGCGGCGCGGCGAGCGAACGCTCGACGACCTGCGGGCCATCCCCTGGGTGTTCGCCTGGACGCAGAGCCGCTGCATGATCCCCGCCTGGTACGGCCTCGGCACGGCGCTGGCCGAGGTGAAGTACGAGGACCGCCGGGCCTGGCAGATGATCTGCGACATGTACCGGCAGTGGCCGTTCTTCCAGGCCACGATCGACAACGCCACGCTGGCCTTGGCGAAGGCCGACATGTACGTGGCCCAGCGGTATTCCGAACTGGCCGAGGACGACGACGCCCGGCGGCGGATCTGGCTGCGGATCGCGGCCGAACGCGACCGCACGCGGCAGGCGATCCTCGACATCGTCGGCGGCGGCGAACTGCTCGCCACCACGCCCTGGTTCCAGCGGTCGATCGAGGCCCGCAACCCGTCCATCGATCCGCTCAACCTCGTGCAGATCGAGTTCATGCGGCGCCGCCGCGCGGCCGCCGCCGACGGCGCGGGCGAACCGCTGTTCCGCGACCTCCTCCGGCTCTGCGTCCAGGGCATCGCCGCCGGCATGCGGACCACCGGCTGATCCGGATTTTTACGAGGCGCACACAGCCATTTCCCCAAAAAACGATTGTGAAAGGGGTTGCCCATGCCCCAGGAGCCGGCGTATGCAGACAAGCGAAGCAAGGATTGCGGACCGCAGTCTGCATCCGAGTGAGCGCAGGGCAGGATGCCCGCAGCGAACGTCCGGCGATGGGGCATGGGCAACCCCGGGCCACACGCGAGTCCAGTTGCGCTCAGCGAACCTAAGCCGGAGCCGAGGCCACCCATGAACGCCGCCGACCTCGCCATCAAGTCGCTCGGCCCCTGCCGCATCGACTCGCCGCTCAAGCCGCTCATCGAGTCGCGGCGCACGACCAGCCACTACGTCGCCGAGGACGACCGCGTGCTGTTCCACGACACCGCCCGGCTCGTGGCGGAGAGCGGCTGCCCGGCCGACGCCCTGCCCGGCTTCGAGCCGGCCGGGCCGCGGCGCAGCATCTTCTTCGACCCGGCCAAGATGCGGGTCGGCATCGTGACCTGCGGCGGCCTCTGCCCCGGCATCAACGACGTGATCCGCGGCATCGTGATGGAGCTCTCCTTCCATTACGGCGTGCAGCGGATCCACGGCTTTCGCAACGGCTACCAGGGCTTCGTCTCCCGCTACGGGCACGACGTGCTCGACCTCTCGCCGGCGCTGGTCAGCGACATCGACGAGGACGGCGGCACGATCCTCGGCACCTCGCGGGGCGGCCAGGATCCGGAGGAGATCGTCGACTGCCTGGAGCGGATGAACGTCAACGCCCTGTTCGTGATCGGCGGCGACGGCACCCTCCGCGGCGCGATGCAGATCGCCGGGGTCGTCGCCGCCCGCGGCCAGAAGATCGCCGTCGTCGGCATCCCCAAGACGATCGACAACGACATCCCGTTCATCGACCAGTCGTTCGGGTTCCAGTCGGCCTTCGGCGAGGCGGCCAAGTCGATCCGGGCGGCCCACGTCGAGGCCAAGGCGGCGCCCAACGGCGTCGGCCTCGTCAAACTCATGGGCCGCCACTCCGGGTTCATCGCCTGCTACGCGTCCCTCGCCGAGCCCGACGCCAACTACGTGCTCGTCCCGGAGGTGCCCTTCACGCTCGACGGCCCGCACGGCCTGCTCGACCACCTCGTCGCCCGGGTGCGGCGCAGCGGCCATGCCGTGATCGTGGCGGCCGAGGGGGCCGGTCAGGAACTGATCGCCGCAGCCGCCGCCGGCGCCGACGCCTCGGGCAACGCGAAGCTCCACGACGTGGGCCTGTTCCTCAGGCAGCGGATCACCGACCACTTCGCCGCCGCCGGCGTGGAGCTGAACCTCAAGTACATCGACCCCAGCTACGCGATTCGCAGCGTGCCGGCGAATCCCTACGACAGCGTCTACTGCCTGCGGCTCGCGCAGAACGCGGTCCACGCCGCCCTGGCGGGGCGGACGGAGATGGTGGTGGGCCGGTGGCACGGCCGGTTCGTCCACATCCCGATGGCCCTGGCCGTCAGCCAGCGGAACCAGGTCGCCCCCGACGGCGACCTCTGGCTGTCGGTGCTCGAGGCCACCGGCCAGCCGCGGTCGTTCGCCTGACCCGCTGGTGCCGGACCGGAAAACGCGGCGGCCAGCCACGCCCGACCGACGCGAAACAAGGCCGCGCGGCGAAGCGGTTCGCGCCCCGCTCCCCACCCTTTATATTCCTGCTTTCTATCAGCGGCTCGATCAACCCCTCCCAGGAAAAGGTTTCGCCATGAAGCTCGTTCGTTTCGGATCACGCGGCGCCGAGAAGCCGGGGCTCGTCGGGCCCGACGGCACCATCAGGGACTGCTCGGCCCACGTCACCGACTACGATCACGCCTTCTTCGCCGGCGGCGGCCTGGAGCGGCTCCGCACGCTCGCGGCCGATCCCGCCGCGCTCCCCGCCGCCCCGGCCGGCGCGCGGATCGGCGCTCCCGTCGCCCGCCCGCACAACGTGTTCGCGATCGGCCTCAACTACTCCGACCACGCCAAGGAGACCGGCGCGGCGATCCCGTCGGAGCCGATCCTGTTCATGAAGGCGACCAGCGCGGTCTGCGGCCCGCACGATCCGATCCTCATTCCCCGCGGCAGCGAGAAGACCGACTGGGAGGTGGAGCTGGGCATCGTCATCGGCCGCGACGCCTACGCCCTGGCCTCGAAGGCGGCCGCCCGCGACCACATCGCCGGCTACTGCCTGGCCAACGACGTCTCGGAGCGGGCGTTCCAAACGGAACGCGGCGGCCAGTGGAGCAAGGGGAAGTCGAGCCCCAACTTCCTGCCGCTCGGGCCGTGGCTCGTCACGGCCGACGAGGTGGCCGATCCGCAGAACCTGTCGCTCACGCTCGACGTCAACGGTCGTCGCCGCCAGGACGGCAACACTTCGACGATGATCTTCGACGTGCTCCACATCGTCCACTATCTCTCGCATTTCCTCCGCCTCGAGGCCGGCGACGTGATCGTGACGGGCACGCCGCCCGGGGTGGGCATGGGATGCAAGCCGCCGGAGTACCTCAAGGCCGGCGACGTGGTCGAGCTCGCGATCACCGGCCTCGGCAGCCAGCGCAGCGTGTGTCAGCCCGCCTGACCACGCGGGCCGCGTGCCGCACCGCTCACCCGGACACCCGATCCATGATCCTCGACACGCTCCCGCAGTGGCGGCGGTACGCGGCGCTCCATCCGCGGTTCCCCGCGGCCTTCGCTTTTTTGGAACGCGTGACCGCGGAGACCGCGGCCGGCCGCCACGACATCGACGGCGACACCGTCTACGCGCTCGTGCAGCAGTACCAGACCCGTCCCGTGATCGGCATGCCGGAGGCCCACCGTCGGTACATCGATATCCAGTTCATCGCCCGGGGCCGGGAGGTGATCCACTGGACGCCGCTGGCGGCGTGCTCCGAGGTCGCGCTGCCGTACGACGCCGAGAAAGACGCGGGGTTCTTCGCGGCCCCGGCAACGATGGTGCCGGTGCGGCTGACGGCCGGGCAGTTCACGATCTTCTTCCCCGACGACGCCCACGCCCCGTGCTCCGCCTGGGACGGCCCCGAGGACGTGCTCAAGGTGGTCGTCAAAGTTGCGGTGTGAATTTACGTGGACAAAGCCCTCCCGGGCCTTTGTCCACGCGGCGGGAATTTGATTTCGCCCGGGCGCCGCCGCTGTTTACCGACCCATACAGGCCCCGGCATGAGCCGGGGGCTCGACGGCCGTGCGGTATGCTGCCGCAGCGGCCTCTGGCCGTCGTGCCGGGTTGCCGGGAAGCCCGAACCGTAAGGTGAGGGAATCCGCGTCCCTCCACCGGAAACGGATCCGCATTCCCTCGGCTCACGCCTCGGGCTTCACGGCATCGGGCATCCGCCACCATCAGCGCCGGCGATCTCCTGCCGCGCCCGGCCGCGGGTCGTCACCCCGGCAGGCCGTCCCCGAGGGCCAGTTCGTGGAAGTAGTGGCCCACCTTCTTCTGGTTCTTGAGCAGCCAGTCGATCGAGGGCTCGTTCTTCATCGCCTTGGCGATCGCCTTGGCCGTGGCCTCGCGGTGGGTGCGGAACAGCACCTCGTGGTCGATCTTCGTCTTCGCGTCGCCGGCCGAGGGATCGAGCCACACCGCGACGATGATCCCGATGTCGTTGACCTTCGCCTTGGGGATGTGCCCCTCGCGGACGCTGTCGAGCACCGCGTTGGCGATCGCCGCCTGCACCGTGCCCATGAGCACGTTGGTGTAGCGGGCGTTGGGGGCGGTGTATTTGCTGACCATCAGCGTGGCGGGCCGCACCTGCACGTCGCTGTTGAGGATCGCCCACACCCGCGTGTGGCCCTTCACCTGGTCGCCGATCAGGTTCGCGATCGCGTAGCCCACCGGGCCGTCGAGCTCGCCGATCACCACCTCCGGCTCGGCCGCGCTCCAGGCCTCGTCGGCCTCCACCAGCGCCTCGCCCGTCCGCATCACGATCTTCTTCGCCATGTTCTTCCTTTCAGCCTCGGGAATGGGGATTCGACCAGCCGGCCGCGAACCGCCGCGGTCCGGCTCAACGCTCGTCACCGTCCGGATCGTCGTCCGGCACGGCGGCCGCGGGGGCCGGCGCCGGCTTGGCGGCGGCGTCAGCCCCCGGCCTGTCCTGCACCCGCACGAGCAGCATCTGCTCCACCTTGCCGCCGTCGCGGTGCACGAGGATCGTCGTCTGCTGCTGCGTGAGATTGGCGAGCCCGGCGTCATAGACCGGCAGCTTCTTGTCGCCGATCGTCCAGGCGGCCCGCTGCGTCTTCTTGTCGACCTTGCCCGTGATGTTCATGGTGGAATCCGACACGGCGTCGTAATAGCTGCCTCGCAGCAGGCCGTCCTTGTCGATCGCCAGGCTCATGAACGTGCTCGGGTTCGTCTCCTCCGAGCGGGCCAGGGCGAACACGCCCAGCGACCGCCACTGGTCCTCGGCGGCGATCTTCGTCTCCGGCCCGCCCTGCGCGGCGAGCGTCGCCGCCTGCTGGGCATACTCCTCGGCCGTGCCCACCTTCGCGCCCTGCACGTAGACGCCGTCGTCCTGGTAGCAGACGGTGGAGCCGTAGTTGTAGGAGACCGGCGCTGCGGCGTAGCCGCCCCAGCCGGCGAGGTCGCCCCAGGCCAGACCGGTGAGCATGCCGACGCCCATGCCCCAGCCGAAGCCGCCCCACCAGCCGCCCGGCCACCAGGGATTGAAGTGGTTGCCATACCAGCCGCGGCCGCCGTACCAGCCGTTGTTGTAGAAGTTGTTGCGAATCGTGCTGCCGCGCTCGGCGAGGTTCGTCGCCGAGTAGGGCCGCACCGCGGCCCGCCCCACGCCCGCGCCGCCGATACCGCGATCGGCGATCCGCTGGAAATCGGATCGCGACAACTGCCCGTCGCCGGCGAAGTGTCCCGGACCGAACTCGCCGGGCCGCGCTCCATCGAGCCGTCCGCCGCCATCCAGCCGTCCGCCGCCGTCGAGCCGTCCGCCACCGTCGAACTCGCGACCGCCGCCGAAGTCGCGGGCGCCGCCGATCTCACGACCGCCACCGAAATCCCGGTCGCCGCCGAAATCTCGACCACCGCCGCCGAAATCTCGACCACCGCCGCCGAACTCTCGACCACCGCCGCCGAACTCTCGACCACCGCCGCCGAAGTCGCGGCCGCCGGAGAAGCCGCCACCGCCATATCCACCCATGCGGCCCCCGCCGTAGCCACCCATGTGGCCACCGCCGCCACCGCCGCCCATGTGGCCGCCACCGCCGCCGTGGGCGAGGGCCGTCGCCGGCGCGGAAAGGTGCGCCGCCAAGGCCACGAGCGCCAGGCCGCGGCCCAGGGAGAACCGTCGTGAGCAGGTCGTCATCATCGGATCATGCCTCGCCTTGCCGGGAAGAAGGAGTGTCACGAATCAACGAATCTTGCGGAAATGCAACGGCTGGCCGTCGGGCAGCGGCACGCCGTCGATCGACCGCTCGATCGCGTGGAGCGTGAACCGCCCGTCGCCGGTCGGGGCGATGACCCGCACCCAGCGGGCCTCCCGGCCATTCACCGTGTCGGCCGGCGTGCCGACGAGCAGCTGCTCGAGCGTCGTGCCGTCGCCGGCCAGAATGCCCTCCGCCTGGGCCCCCGTGGAATCGAACGTATACGAGCGAATCACGCCGGAGTCCCGGTCCGCGTGGATCACTTCCAGGGCCTCGATCGTCGTCCCGGCCTTGGACACGAGTTTCGAGCGGCCCACGATCGCATAGCCGCCGGCGGCTTTCTCGTAGGTCGCTTCGGCAGTGGCGCCCGCCCCGGCATCCTCCGCCTGCCAGCGGCCCACGAGCCAGTCGAGGTCGTCGAGGGCCGCCGCGTGGCTCGGCGCCACGAGCGATTCCACGAGCCGCCACTTGCCCTCTTCCAGCACCCGCAGACTCGTGAATCGCGACGCCGCCTGCCGATCGCCCGGCCGCCGCGTGAACCGCATCACACCGCTGACCCGGGCCAAGGGCGCCGCCAGCATCTCGATCTCGGTGACCTCGATGGCGAGCCCCGCCTGCGGATGTCGCTCGAGCCAGCCACGGATCGAGCGGACGATCGGCCCGCGGCCCGCCACGCGGGCGCCTCCCTCGACCAGTTCGGCCTTCTCGGCCCATTGGTCGGCCAGCGCGGTGAAGTCACGGCCGTTGAAGGCCTTCACGTAAGCCGCAGACGCCGCGCGGATCGCCGCGGTCGCATCCTCCGCGGCGGCCGTCCGGCCCGCGACGAGCACCACCAGCCCGATCAACAGCAGCCACGGCCCCCACGACGCGACACGCCCCATGCTCCTCACCTCTTTCGAACCGGAATCGACCTCGTGATTCACCGCCGGCCGCAGCATAAACGAACGCTGCGGAACGTGCATCCCTGCGGCACGCTCAGAAATCGCGGCGGCAGAAGAGCCAGGCCGCCAGCCCGACGACGACCGCTTCGCAGGCCAGCGACGAGCCCAGCACCCAGACGGCTGAACGCTCGCGGGTCGCGGCCTCCAGCCGCGCGGCCAGTTCGCGGTCCGGCGGCCCGAACGGCACCGCCGGACCGTCGTCCGCCTCCGGCGCCGGGCCGCCGAACGGGGCCTTGTCCTCCGGCGTGAGCGTCCAGCGGTCGAGAAGCTGGATCGTCTCGGCAGTCTTCGGAAGCAGGGTCTTGAGCCAGGCGGCGACGGCGGAGATCCGCCGCATCGTCCGGGCCGCGCCGTCCGCCTCGTCCGCCTCGGCCCGCGCCCGCTCGAGCGTGGGCCCCGGCGCCAGCCGCTCGACCTGGCGGGCCGCCCGCTCGGCCTGCAGCGCGGCCCGCTCGCGGAAGAAGAGCAGCGTGCCGTCGGTCATGTTGAGCCCCCACAGGCCCAGCCAGACGACCAGCGTCAGCAGCAGGGCCGCGATCGTGGACCGCGTCAGCATCCCGAACAGAACACAGAACGCGAACAGATAGCTGAAGGACGCGACGACGATCGGCACCGCGAGGAAGATCCGCGGCTCCCACGCGCCGCCGCGGAGGCGGACCACGAGGCAGCAGGCGGCCGCGAACACCGCCACCTGCAGCGTCACGAACAGCAGCCCGAGAACGTACTTCGTGAGGAACAGGCGGGGGCGGGAGATCGGCCGCGCCAGGGTCATCTCGATCGCCCCGCTGGCGATGAAGTCCGGAAAGATGCTGGCCGTGGAGATCAGCGCCAGGATGCTCGCCGCCCAGGTCAGCCAGATCGGCACGGCGAGGTTCGCGAACAGGAAGAGATAGAACTTCCGCGGCGGCACGAGATCGGACGTCAGCGGCCGGGTGTCGAACTCCCAGCCGAGGAGCGTGAGCCCCCGGGCATTGATCCCCACGGCGGCGACCGCCAGCACCACGACCAGCGACAGCGCCAGCGTCACCCAGAACAGCCGCCTGCTGTTCAGCTCGCGGTAGGCGTCGAGGAGCATGGCGGCGGTCTGAACAAGGATCGGGCGGGCGGTCATCGTCCCCCCTCCGCTGCCGACACGGCCCGCATGAACAACTCCTCCAGCGACTCGCGGACCGGGACGGCCGCGACGATCGTCCGCCCCTCGGCCCGCAGGCGGTCGATGACAGGCTGCAGGTCCTCCGGCTCCCCACCGGACACGAGAAATCGGGTCGCCCCCGGGCTGCCGGCGGGCACGAGCCGATCCGTCGACACCCAGGCCGGCTGTTCTCCTCGGACCGTGACCTCGTAGCGGCACGAGTCCCGCGTCAGGTCCTCGACCGTCCCGTGCCGGACGACGCGGCCCTGCACGAGGATCGCCACGCGGTCGCAGACCATCTCCACCTCGCCGAGGAGGTGCGAATTGACGAGCACCGTCCGGCCCCGCTCGCGAAGCCGCTGCACGAGTCCGCGGATCTCGCGCCGACCGACGGGATCGACCCCGTCGGTCGGTTCGTCGAGGATCACGAGGTCCGGGTCGTGCATCAGGGCCTGGGCGATGCCGATCCGCTGCCGCATGCCCTTGCTGTATTGCCGCAGCCGGCGGCCGGACCATTCCCGCATGCCGACGAGATCGAGCAGCTCCGGCAACCGCCGCCGCCGCGTGGCCCGCGGCACGCCCGACAGGGCGGCATAGTGGTCGAGCACCTGTTCCCCGGTGAGGTACTCCGGGAACCGGTTGTGCTCGGGCAGGTAGCCGACGCGGGCGAGCGTGGGCCGGTGGCCGATCGGCATGCCGAGCACCGTGCCCTCGGCCCGCGTCGGGGCGACGGTCGTGGTCAGAATCTTGACCAGCGTGCTCTTGCCCGCGCCGTTCGGCCCGAGCAGGCCGAAGACCTCGCCCTGCCGGACCTGCATCGCCACGCCACGGAGAGCCCGCAGGCCGCCGCGGTAGGTCTTGTCGACGCTCCGCAGATCGATCGCCAGGGCGGCGGCAGCTTCCGTGGACATCAACGGCTCGCAGCAGTTGAAGAGTTGAACGAGAACAAACTCCGGATCGCGATCCGCCAGGTGGCATCCAGCGGACAGCGCCAAGCGCACGGCTGCGCTACTGCGGCCGAATGGCATCCAGCGCGTGCAGCCGCCCGGCGCTGCGGAAGATCATCCGATCCCCGACCACCGCCGGAGTGGAGCGGCAGTCTGCGCCCAGCGCCGCCCGGCCGAGAACCTCGAAGTTCGGGCCGGCCGCGATCGTCACCACCTCGCCATCCTGGGAGACGTTCACGATTCCGCCACCGACGACGATCGGCGAGGCGGAGAAGTTGCCCCCGACCCGGCCCCGCCACACGGTCTCCCCGGTGGCCGCATCCACGCACGTCACCACGCCCCGGTCGCCCCATAGATAGAGACGGCCGTCACAGGCCACGGGCGTCGGCACGTACGGCGCAACGCCGCGGTCGAGCTGGTAGACGATCTCCGGCTCCGACCCGCCTGCCGGCCCACGCGGCGGCCGCACGGCGACGAGCGTGTTGTCGCCGCCGCCGTCGCCGCAGGTGGCGACGAACAGGCCGCCCACCTGCAGCGGCGACGACACCGCCCGCTTCGGCAGGCAGCGGCGCTCCCAGAGCACCGAGCCCGTCGCCGGATCGATGGCCGTGAGGCCGTGGGCCATGCTCGCCAGCACGACCAATGGCGCGGCACCGCCTTCGATGACCAGCGGCGTGGCATACCCGGCCTTGCGGCTCTCGCGCGGCAGCCGCCACCGCTCGCGACCCGTGCGGGCGTCGAGGCCGACGACGAAGCTCGCGCCATCCTGATCATTGGGCACCACGAGCACCTCACCGCACAGCGCCGGTGTCGCGCCGAAGCCGTGGTCGCCGGCGAACGACCCCAGGTCAACGTGCCACAGCGGCTCACCCGCCGGCGTCAATGCCTCGACGTGGATCCCGGCCCGCGTGCCCCACATCCAATACACCCCCGCGGGGCCCGCCGCCAGCGATCCCGAGGCCGACGAGTTCTGCGCGTGATGGGGATCGATGGGGCCGGCGAACTCCCGCTTCCACACGAGCCGCCCGGTGGCGAGGTCGTGGCCGGTGATGAAACGCTTGCCCGCGGCTTCGTCGGCGGAGGCCGTGTAGATCAGGCCGCCGCGGACGACTGGCGAAGCGTTGCCCTGGCCCGGCAGGTCGGCGGTCCACGCCCAGTCGGCGTCGCTCCATTCCCGCGGAAACGCCGCGTCGCCCCCCTGCCCAGCGCCGGCGGCGCCGCGCCACCGCGACCACGACTCGACCGGGCCGCCCCCGACGGGCGCAGCGGCCGCCTCGATGCACGCCATCGTGCACGCGAGGGAGAGAAGCGTCAGCGACAACTGCGGCCGGCAATGCATACGCGACTTTGTATCAGCCGGGCCGCCACTGCGGAAGTACGATCGTGCGGAACGCTCCGCCGAACACCATCCGCTGGTGGGGTGAGAACGAACCTTCAGCCGGCGGGAAAATGCCGAATCTGCCAGGCGAAACGACACCCTGGAGCCGACGAAACTTTCCGGCCGGCCGATCCGATCTCGACGAAGCGTGGCGGCGTCAGCCATCTGCTATCTCAGGATCTCATCACCCGATGCGCACCATCATCCTCGCGGCCCTGACGGCGGCCGCATTGCTCCCCTGCCTGTCCGCCGGCGCTGCGGGCAACGGCTTCGACCCGCGCGTCGTCACGTTCGGCCCCGCTCGCGAGCAGATCAAGAGCACGCCGATCGAGCAGCGGCCCTACCGGCCACTCCACGTGTATGGCAACTCGGTGCGGCGCCGCCACGCCCGCGGGGCGCGGTAGCTGTCTGGGCCAAAGCCTCCCGTGGCCGTTGTGCTCTCCGCCGCATCTGAGGCGGCGGGCTACGCCGGGCACGGTGCGATCGTGTCCCGCCCAGCGCAGGGAACGGCCCGGGCCGATGCAAGCCATTGTTTGCCTCGCGCGTCCAGGGGGCCGGATACTATCGGCAAGGCCAGCCATCATATGCAGCCCACGTCGTGCCTTTCGCGCCGGCACCAGCTGCCCTGTACTGAAGCGAGTCTGTCATGCCATGCCTCCGCCGCGACGTGATCTTGTCGGTTGCCCGCTCACTGCTTGCCGTGTGTTGCGCGCTCGGCCAAGCGGCTCCCCGCGCCCCTGCGAATGACGCCGCCCCGGCGCATTCCCCCACCGACGCCAAGGCGCTGCATCTCAGGGCCTTGGAACACGCCGAGGCCGGTCGGTTCGAGGCGGCTCTCGCCGACGTCGATGCGGCGATAGAACATTCGCCCGACGCAGCCCTCACGCTCGGCCTGAAAGGCAGCATCCTCATGCGCATGGAGCGATTCACGGACGCCGTTGCCACGTTTTCCCGCTCGCTCGCGATCGAGCCGCGGGCCCAGGTGCACTTCGATCGCGGCTTCTGCCATTCCAACCTCGGAGACTTTGCGCGGGCCATCGATGACTATAGCGCCGCCTACAAGCTCGACAGCACGTTGAACGGGCTGCTGGACGAGCGCGGCGTGGCGTATCTGAAGACCGGCGATTTCCGTCGTGCAGTGAACGACCTCGAACGGGCGCGGAAGCGGAGCCCGGACGACCCGCGGTCACCGCTGCTGCTCTCGTGGATCTACGCCACGGCGCCGGACGACACGGTGCGCGATGGACGCAAGGCCCTGGTGCTCGTCGGCGAGTTGTGTGATCCGGTCACCTGCCAGACCACGGAACCCTTGAACGTGCTAGCGGCGGCGTACGCCGACCTTGGGGATTTCGAAAAGGCGACGAAGCTCCAGGAACGCGCCGTGGCCCTGAGTCACTTCGCACCCGAGTTTCATGCCGACTCCATCCGGCGGCTCGAACTGCTGCGGAAGCGGCGGCCGATCCGCGAGGCCGCAACACCGCTCTTCGTCCTGCCCCGCCCGCCCGTGCAACTCCCCCGGGCCGTCGGGAGCGATGAGGCTCTCGCGGCCCCGCCGGACGTGCTGGGCGACGGCTATCTTCAGGTTCAGACGCTCCTACTGCACTGCACCCTCGCCAAGGCTGGTGCCGTCATCGACACCAACCTGGACGGGCTGCCGCTCTCGATCACCTCCGACAACGCCGATCAGGTGCGGAAGCGACTCGAGGATCGCATCCGCGTCTACGCCGACGCGATCCGCACACGGGGCTTCGCGCAGCTCGCCGCCGGGTATCGAGCGCAGGCGGCAGGCGGCTGCAACGAGTGGGGCTTGAGCGAGGAGCCCTGGCTCGTGGAGCAGGACGGGTTCAAGGTTCACTTCACCCAGGGCGACGTGCGACACATGGGTGTCGTCGTCGAGTCGGCAGTCGCTTTTCGGCACGACATGAACACCGCCATCATCCTCACGGGCGTCGTCAAAGACGGGAACATCGCATTCGTGACTCCGCAACGGTACGGCATCACGGGCACGGCGCACGATCGCTGCACGCTCACCCTGACACCCGATCAAGTGGCGGGCCCGGAGTGGGCGAAAGCCTTCGCGGGCAGGGCACTTGCGCGGCGTTCATACGGGGCGTTCGCGCCGGCGCTCGCCGACCTCGACCGCGCGATCCAGATGGCGCCGAGTCCCGAACTTCTCGCCCTGCGGGCCTATGCCCTGGCGGCATGGCCCGACAACGCGGTGCGCGACGGGCGACGGGCGGTCGCGTCGGCGCAGCAGGCCTTGGCTTTGTCAGGAGACAAGCCCGACATGTATGTGCTGGCGGCAGCCGCCGTGGCCGCGGCGGAGGCCGGCGACTTCGATGACGCCGTCTCGTTTCAACGGCGTGGGCTGGCACTCGCGCCGGAGGAAGCCCGCCCTGCCTTCGAGGCCCGGCTGCGGTTGTTCGAGTCGGACCAGCCGTTTCACGAGGAAGCGTTGCAACCGGATCGATAGCACCGCGGAGATTCACGGCGGCCTGACTCATGCCGTAGCGCGACGCCAGCGTCGTCGCCGAGCGCCCGGAACACTCGGTCGCCCCCGAGGCTTGCGAGCCTCGCTTCAGCGGCCAGCGGGATGCAATACCGCCCGCCAACTCCGCGAAAACCGGCGTTGCCCGGTCGCGGTCTTTCTGCCACCCTCCGCGGGCCAGAGGAAGACCTCCTCGGCGCCGTGGCCGTCGTGAGCCACGGCCACCCGCGCGGAGAACGAGACGATGCGCACGCTGATGCTGTTGGGCCTGATCGTCGGCGGCCTGGTCGTGGCCGGCGCCATCCACATCACCCAGTCGAACGGCACCATCGAGATCTCGGTCGACAAGGCCAAGGTCGAGGCGGTCACCGGCCAGGTGCTCCGCGAGGGGGAGACGATCATCCGCAACGCCCAGAACCAGCCCGCGACCGCCGCCCCGCAGGCCCGCTGACGGGCGGATCGATCGGCTCGACCCGGGCCAGGCAGTGCACGCGGTACTCCGCGCCGCTCTCCGCGGCGAAGCACTGCCGTCGGGTGCGCAGCGTCCGCCCGGCACGAAACATCGCGCCACTGGCGAGCCGAAACCAGCCGCCGGTGGCGATCTCCTCGACCCGCACGAGGCCGGGAGCGACCTGGTCGTAGCGGCCGAGCGCGAGCAGCAGTTCGCGATCGCTGCACGTGGCCGCGGCCGGCCGCACCAGCGTCCGCCCGAGCGCCGCCGTCACGTCGTCGGGCAGCACGCCGAGCGCCACGACCGGCTCCACCAGGCCGGCGAACTCCGCCTGCCACTCGGGCCCGTGGGGCCGCACCCGCCGGCCATACCGCGGCCGGTGCCGCTCATGCCGCTCCCACGTGGCCACGTGGGCGATCTCGTGCAAGAGCGTGGTCAGGAATGCATACGGATTGAGGTCGTCGTTGATGGAGATCCGATGTTCGCCGCGGCCGCGGCCCGGCGGCCGATGGTCGCCGAGCTTCGTCCGCCGGGGCCGGGCGAGCCGCACGGCGCAGGGCTGCCGGCCGAGCAGGCTTTCTATATAAGGCTCCGTCCCGGGCGGCAGGAGGGGGCGGAGCGCTGCGTACGGCTGGGATGATTGCATGGCGGGTCCGGTCGCTCCGCACCCTATCACCCGCCGGGCGGAACCGGCAACTTGGGGATCACCTCCGCGGGCACATCGTGAACGGTGAACCACCGGGCGATGGCCGCCGCCTCGGCCGCAGACGGCGGCGCGGGCGTCTCGTCGTGCACGACGCGCTCAATGACCGGCGCACCGGCGACGATCGCCCGCCGCTCTTCGACCCGCCACCGCGGCCCGAAGTGGTGGACGGCGTAGTACATCGTCTTCGCCGTCGCGGCCGTCACACCGCCGCAGCGGCAGGCTTCGTAAAACATCCGGTGCACGCTCTGCCAGGGCCGCGACCGCTCCTCGCAGGCCACGTCGTGAACGACCGAGGCATTGCGAAACTTTCCCGCGAAGGGGCCGCCGATCAGCGACCAGAACGTCCGCGGGATGCTGGCACCGTTGACCACCGCTCCCGTCGGCGCGTCCCAGCGCACCGATCGCGGATCGAGATAGGCGAACGGCTCGACGAGCGTCATCTCACGGCCGTCGTCATGCCAGCGGGCGACGACCTGGCCCTCGAAACGGCCCCAGGTGCTCACATCAGCCACCGCCGGCGTCGCCACGGCGGCCACGCGATCATCCGCCTCGTCCTCCCAGCCGAGCCGCTGCGGCGTCGCCCGCGCGGCGAGGAACCCGACCAGCGGCCGCGCCGTCTCCGGCAGGCAGCGGTCGTCGCAGCACACCCGCACCGCGTCGCCGTCGCGGTCGATGCGGATCTCGTACCGCTTCCGGTCGCGGGCCGCGTCGTCGAACCGCTCGAGTGAGGCATCGAGCCCGCTCTCCGCCACGAGGGCCTCGAGGGCACGGCGTTCCTCGGCGGGCAACGCCGCCGCGTCGATCCGGCAGCCCCTTACGGCCCCCACGAAGCCGCCCGACTGGATAAATGTGATCCGCATCGGCCCTCTCGTCCCTTCCGTAACCGTCGCTTGCAACCATGCCTTCGGCAATCATTCTTGCACGTCTCCGCCATTGTGGCGGCAGGCTCCCATGCACACCATCTTCCTCACCGGCGGCACCGGCTTCATCGGCCGGCATCTCGTCGATCGACTCCTCGCCCGCGGCTGCGCCGTCCGCTGCCTCATGCGGTCGCCGGATCGCGCGGAACACCTGCGGCGCGAGGGCGTGCGGCTGGTGCCGGGCACGCTCGAGGACGTGGACGGCTGGCGGGCCGACCTCGCCGGCTGCGACGCCGTGATCCACGCCGGCGGGCTCGTCGCGGCCCGCCGGCGACACGACCTGTTTCAGGTCAACGGCGCCGCCGTGGGCCATCTCGCCGACGCCTGCGCCGCCTGCCCAACCCCGCCCGCGCTCGTGCAACTGTCGTCGCTCGCCGCCGCCGGGCCGGCGCCGCGGCGCGACCTGCCGCGGGACGAGGCCGACGCCGTCGCCCCAGTGTCGGTCTACGGCGCGAGCAAGCGGGCGGGCGAGGTCGAGCTCGAGCGTCGCGCGGAGCGGCTGCCGATCACGATCCTCCGGCCCGGCATCGTGTTCGGCGAGCACGACACGAAAGTGGCGGCGATGTTCCAGTCGATCGCCCGCTTCCGGCTGCACGTGCGGATGGGGTTTCGCGACGCGCCGCTGTCACTCATCCATGCGACCGACCTCGCCGACCTCGCCGTGGCCGCAGCCCATGGCGGCGAGCGGCTGACCACCGGTGCGCCGGGCAGCGGGATCTACAACGCCTGCGACGACCGCGAGCACGCCACGTATGGCGCGCTCGGGCGGAAGATCGCCCGGGCGCTCGGCCGCAGCGTGCTGGTCGTGCCGCTCCCCGTGACCCTCGCCTGGCCCGCCAGTTTCGCGGTGGAGGCGTTCTGGAACCTCCTCGGGCAGCCGAGCATCGTCTCGCCCGACAAGCTCCGGGAGGCGACGGCCGGCAGCTGGGCCGCCTCGGCCGCCAAGGCCCGCGGGCAGCTCGGCTTCGCGCCGGCCGCGCCGCTCGACGCCCGCCTCCGCCAGACGGCCGACTGGCTGCGGGCCCACGGCGGCCTGTAAGCCCCCCGTGACAATCCGCCGCCGGCGTCGCCTCGAACCTGCGGACCGGGATCGGCCTGTCCGCGCGGCCGGGTGACGCGGCTGGGCACTCTTTCCGGGCGGGATGGCACGGACTGTCGATCCAATTGCGTTCATCACGTAAACTTGACGATTCATGACAACTCTTCCTTCACGCGCGGCTTCCCCCGACGAAACGGCCGACCTGCTGTTTCGAGAGCAGTGTCGTCGCCAAATGCGACGGCCGCTCGAGGCCCGCATGAAGTACGGATTCTGCCGCGTCTCGAGGCCCGGGCTCGACCCGCCGGCCACGCGGGTTTTCCCGAGTACACGGGCCTACCGAGAGTGGTGTGCGGCCAATCTGCCCGCCTACCTCGGCTATCAGCCGGCACCACTGGAATGAACGATCGCGCGCCGTTCAATCCGCTGCAGGCCCAGGAAGTCGCCATGGCGTTCGCGGCAGCAGGCGTCGATTATCTCTTCATCGGCAAAGGCGGTGCTATCATCCTCGGCTTTCCGGGCACGACGCAGGACGTCGACGTGTTTCCAGCCAAGGATCCCGACAACGGTC
>JBIJCJ010000169.1:0-7882 GCA_044344765.1 Pirellulales bacterium
ACGACCTGACGACGTGCATCGCCTGCGACCAGTGCGCGAAGGCCTGCCCGGTCGATTGCATCTACATTGGCAAGGAGCGGGTCGAGGGGGGCAAGGGCTTCCAGGTCAGCGGCTTCACCATCGACTATTCCAAGTGCATGTTCTGCGCCCTGTGCGTGGAGCCGTGTCCCGTGGACTGCATCTTCATGGGCTCGACGCTCGACCTCTCCTGCTACAGCCGCGACGGCACGATCGTGGACTTCGCCCGGTTGCCGGTCGAGGTGGCCTGGGGCCGGTCCACGCTCAATCCCACCGCCGTCGCCGCTTCGAAGGTGATCGTCGATCCCGTCCACGGCGGCCCGAACCAGTAGCAGCCCGTAGCCCCGCGAGTCTTCCCGCATGCATCCCGTTCTCATCGCCGGCTACGTCGCCCTGTTCGTCGCCGTGGGCGCGGCGTTTCTGGCCGTCAACCTGATCGTGGGCTGGCTCGTTCGCCCGCGGGTGCCGAACACCGAGAAGCTCGAGGTCTACGAGTGCGGCGAGCCGACGATTGGCTCGAGCTTCGTGCAGTTCGACCTCCGGTTCTACGTCGTCGCCCTGCTGTTCATCATTTTCGACGTCGAGGTGGCGCTGTTCTTCCCCTGGGCCACCGTGTTCGGCAAGGCCACACAGCTCACCGACCCCGCCTTGGCAACCGTTCAGGCCGACGGGAGCCTCACGCCAGCCGCCGCGGGTCTGTTCCGTGAGCTCGGCGTCGAGAAGCCCGCCGTGCCCGTGGAGGCCGGCCCGCTGTTTCAGCCCACGCTCGCGGAAGCCAACGCGATCGAAGCCGCCCGCGGCGAGAAGACGCCGGCCCAGGCCCGCGGTGAGTGGGCTGTGGCCCGGGCGGGATCGCTGCTGGCCCGCACGGCCGCGGTGGACATGGCCGCATTCTTCGCCATTCTGCTCGTTGGGTTTGCCTACGTCTGGTACCGCGGCGACCTCGACTGGGTGCGGGCCGTGTCCACGGAACGCGCCGCCGCCTGACCGGCTGACGATCCCCCTTCATCCTGCCAACGGTTGCTCCCATGCGTGGTTCCGACTTTCTCAGCCAGCTCGAGGCCGCCCTGCCGGGGGCCGTCGTGGGACGCAACCTCGAGGCGATCGATCCCTGGATCGAGGTCGAGCCAGCGCGGATCGCCGACGTGTGTCAGTGGCTGAGCACGAAGAGCCCGGTGCGGTTCGACGCGCTGGAATGCATCACCGCCATCGACTGGTTCGAACCCGACCCGAAGAAGGCGGCCAAGGTGACGTGGCAGCCGCACACGGAGCTCGTCTACCACCTGTGGAGCACCGCCGCGCGGGTGAGCATCGTGCTCAAGTGCAAGCTGCCGCGGTGGCAGGGGGACGTGCCGGGGCAGCTGCCAGAGATTCCCAGCGTGTGCGGGGTGTGGCGGGGGGCCAACTGGCACGAGCGGGAGGTCTACGATCTGTCGGGCGTGTGGTTCACAGGCCATCCCGATCTCCGCCGCATCCTCTGCCCCGAGGATTGGGAAGGCTACCCGCTCCGCAAGGACTACGAACAACCGCTCGAATACCACGGCATCCGAGGCAGGTGAGCATGGCCAGCACGATTGACGACGATCCGAGGATCATCGAGTTCGACGTCCGCACGGACGAGATGCTCGTCAACATGGGGCCGCAGCACCCGAGCACCCACGGCGTGCTCCGGCTCGTGCTCCGCACCGACGGCGAGGTGGTGTCGGAGATCGAGCCGCACATCGGCTATCTCCACCGCTGCGCGGAGAAGATCGGCGAGAACCTCACCGCCCGGCAGTGGATTCCGTACACCGACCGGATGGACTATCTGGCCGCGATGAACATGAATCTCGGCTGGGCCCTGACGGTCGAGAAGTTGATGAAGTACGAGGTCAGCGAGAAGGCCCGCCACCTGCGGGTGCTGATCGCGGAGCTGGGCCGGATCGCCAGCCACCTCGTGGGCATGGGTGCCTACGGCCTCGACCTCGGCACGTTCAGCCCCTTCCTCTACGCCTTCCGCGAGCGGGAGAAGATCCTCGATCTCTTCGAGGAGGCCTGCGGCGCCCGGCTCACCTACAGCTACATCACCGTCGGCGGCCTGACGGCCGACCTGCCGCCCGGGTGGCTGGCGAAGTGCGAGGCGTTCCTCGACCAGTTCGAGCCGATCATCAAGGAATACCACGCCCTGCTGACCACCAACGCCATCTTCGTGAAGCGCACGGCGAACATCGGCGTGCTGTCGCGGGAGCTGGCGATCGAGTACGGCTGCTCGGGGCCCGTGCTCCGAGGCAGCGGCGTCGATCAGGACATGCGGCGCGACGGCGAGGCGATCTACACCGCCATGTACGACGGCTACGCCTTCGAGGTGGCCGTGATGAAAAACGGCCACTATCCGCGGGACCACGAGTATCCGCCCGTGCCGACCGACGCCGTGCTGGGCGACTGCTGGCACCGGTTTTTCGTGCGGATGCTCGAGGTGGTGCAGTCGATGGACCTCGTGCGGCAGTCGATCGACCGCTACTCGGCCTGCAAGGGCACCATCGGCGAGCCGCTCAAGCTCACCGAGAAGATCCCGGCCGGCGACGCCTACCTCGAGACCGAGGCGCCCAAGGGGCAGATGGGCTTCTATCTCGTCAGCGACGGGACGGCGATCCCGTGGCGGGTGCGGGCCCGTTCGAGCTCGTTTTCGAACCTGGCCGTGGCGCCGGAGCTGTGCCGTGGCTGCCTGATCGCCGACGTGCCGGCGATCGTGGGGAGCCTCGACATCGTGATGGGCGAGATCGACCGGTAGGCCTCCGGCCGGTCGCGGCTTCACCTCGCGGTTGGTCGTGGTGCCGATTTGCGTTCGGGGCTTGTGGAAAGGCACTGTGTAGGGCAAACTTCGTGCGATTTTTCACGAAGTCGGATTTCGGCGGGAAATATCGCATAGATGGCTGAATTTCTCATCAATTCGGCGCGGCTGCCCGAGTGGCTGGCCTGGACGATCACGGCCGCGGTCGCGGCCGTGCTGATTCTCAACGTCATCGCCGGCGGGGCGCTGGTCTTCATCTGGGCCGAGCGGAAGATCGCCGCCCGAATCCAGGACCGGCTCGGCCCCACGCGGACGGGCGGCCGGTTCGGCTGGCTGCAGTCGCTGGCCGACGGCATCAAGCTGCTCGCCAAGGAAGACCTGATGCCGGAGGGGGCCGACGGCATGCTCTTTCGGCTCGCGCCTTACGTCAGCTTCTGTGCCTCGTTCTGTGCCTTCATCGCCCTTCCCTTCGCGTTCGACTTCGTGGGCTGCCGGCTTAACGTCGGCGTGTTCTTCGTGGTGGCCGTGCTGGGCCTCGAGGTCTTCGGGGTGATCCTCGCCGGGTATGCGTCGGCCTCGAAGTGGTCGCTGTTCGGAGCGATGCGCGAGGCGGCCCAGGTGGTGAGCTACGAGGTGCCGCTGGGCATGTGCGTCGTCGTGCCGGTGATGCTCGCCGGCAGCATGGACCTCGTCACGATCGCCGAGAAGCAGGCGGGCTGGCTCACGAACTGGTACCTGTTCCACGATCCGTTCACGTTCGTGATCTTCTGGGTCTACGTCACCTGCGCGGTGGCGAGCGTGAATCGGGCGCCGTTCGACCTCGCCGAAGCTGAGAGCGAGCTCGTGGCCGGCTTCCACACGGAGTATTCCGGCCTGCGGTGGAGCTACTTCTTCATGGCCGAATACGGCTCGATGTTCCTCGTCAGCGCCCTGGCGGCCGTGCTCTTCATGGGCGGCTGGAACGGCCCGATTCCCGTGGCGAAGCTGCTCGGCCTTTCGGGCGGCACCGGCGACACCGCGGGGTATTTCGTGCGGCTGTTGGGCATGGCGAACCTGCTCGGCAAGGCCACGCTCGGCGTGCTCGTGATGATGTGGGTCCGCTGGACGTTGCCGCGGCTGCGGATCGACCAGGTGATGACCACCTGTCTAAAGTACTGCACGCCCCTGGCGGCGGCGATGTTCGCCGGCGTCATGATCTGGCAGCTGGTCCTCCCGGGAGGCCTCGTTCGCGGCCTGACGCGTCCGGCGGGTGAGATTCGCGAGGGCTGGCTCGAGGGGCCGGGCGGCAAGGCCGCCGCGGACCGTTCCGTGGCGCCGGCCGGGGTGGTGGGGGTGACTCGATGAACGGCGTGTTCGCGGATCTCGGCGCGGCGACGCTGCCGCTGGCCGCTCTCAACTGGCACTCCTTCTTCTTCCTGCTGTTCGCGGCGGTGGCCTGTGCCTGCGCGATCGCGGTCGTGCTCGCCGACAATGTCGTGCGGATGGCCCTGTATCTCGTGCTCTCGCTGGGGGCCACGGCCGGGCTGTTCTTTCTGGCCGGGGCCGAGTTCGTGGGCGCCATGCAGCTCATGATCTACGTCGGCGGCACGCTCGTGCTGCTCGTGTTCGGCGTGATGCTCACCGCCCAGGCCCCGTTCGTGTCCATCAAGACCACGACGGGCGACCGGGTGCTCGCCGGCGTGGTCGGCGCCGCGCTTTTGGCGGTGCTCCTCCAGTCGGCGTTCTCCGTGCCTGCCTGGCGGCAGCCGGCGGCCGGAGCGGTGGCCGCGCCCGCCGCCACGCCGATCGGCATGGCGCTGCTCGGCGTGCGGGTCGATGAGCCGGCGGCCGGGGCGCCCGCCGGTGCAACTCGCACCGGCTATCTGCTCCCATTCGAGATCGTGTCGGTGCACCTGCTCGTCGTGCTCGTCGGGGCGGCCTATCTGGCCCGGGCGAAGAAGCGGAAGACGCCCCGGGCGATCGAGGTGGCGGCGTCGGTCGAGCCGCCCGCCTCCGTGGCGGAGCATGCGGCCGTCGGCCGCGGTGCGGGCCGGGCGACCTCGGTGCTTTCGGGAGGGCGGTCATGAGCGGCGCGGTTCTCGGCCAGTTCGCTGCGGTGCCGCTGTTCGCCAGCCTGCTCTCGGAGCCGGTGAGCGTGGCCCATTACCTGTTCGTCGGCGCGATCCTGTTCACGGCCGGCGTCGTCTGCATGGCCGTGAAGCGAAACGCGCTCGGCGTGCTGATGGGCATCGAGCTGGTGCTCAACGGGGCGAACGTCAACTTCGTCGCCTTCGCCTCGCCCTACCTGCAGGGTGACGGCTCCCGGGGCCTGGGCATCGACGGCCAGGTGATCGCCCTGTTCGTGATCCTGCTGGCCGCGGCCGAGGCGGCTGTGGCCCTCGCCATCACGCTCAACTTCTACAACAACCACGCCACCGTCGATGTCGACCGGGCGGACGACCTCAAGGGCTGATCGGACGCATTTCGCCATGGATCTCGCCGGACAACTCCCGCTGCTGCTGGGCCTTGCGTGGTTCGCGCCCCTGGCGTCGTTCGTCGCCATCCTGTTCTTCGGGCCGCGGATGGGCAAGCACGGCCGCAACGCCGCCTGGGTGGCGACCGCGGCGATCGTGACCTCGCTGGTGCTCTCGCTGGCCGCCTTCGTCGCCTGGCTGGGCGGCCATCCGGTCACGGCCGCGCACCACGGTGGCGACCACGGCGCGGTCCACGCGGCCGATCATGGCGGGCATGGCGATGCGGCCGGACATGGCGACGGCCATGCCGCCGACGGCCATGCCGCGCACGCCGCCGGTGACGGCCACGCCGCCGCGGTTCCGGCCGCCTATTCCGGTGACTGGTACACGCTCTACGAGGGCGGCCGCCTGAAGCTCTCGATCGGCTGGTACATCGACGCCCTGACGGTGCTGATGTTCGTGGTCGTGACCTTCATCGCCACCTGCATCCACGTCTACGCGTCGGGCTACATGCACGACGAGCTGCACGACGTCACCGATCACGAGGTGACGCTCGCCGACGGCCATCACCTCCACCGGCCCGGCCGGTTCCCGCGGTTCTTTCAGGCCCTGTCGCTGTTCTGCTTCTCGATGCTCGGCATCCTGATCGCGGGCAACCTGGCGATGGTGTTCATCTTCTGGGAACTGGTGGGCATCTGCTCCTGGTTCCTGATCGGCTTCTACTACGAGCGGAAGACCGCCTCGACGGCCGCCAACAAGGCGTTCATCGTCAACCGCGTGGGCGACTTCGGGATGCTCATCGGCCTGATGGCGCTGTGGGGGGCGCTGGGCACGCTGCACTTCGCCGACTCGCGGTCGGTCGGGCCGGACGGGGCGGAGGTCGTGAAGCCGGGCCTGTTCAGCCTGGTGCGGCCCGCGGCCGCGGGACACGCGCTCCAGGTGCCCGACGGGATGGTGAAGTTCGCCGCCGCCGACGAGGTGGCGAAGATCGCCGCCGACCACGCCGCCGATCCGGCCGCCGCCGGCAGCGAGATTTCGGCCCGCGTCGGCGACTGGCGGGCGATGGGGCTGGGCAACTGGCTGCTGTTCATCGCCGGCCTCGGCATCTTCTGCGGCTGCGTGGGCAAGAGCGCCCAGTTTCCGCTTTTCGTCTGGCTTCCCGACGCCATGGAAGGCCCCACGCCCGTCTCGGCCCTCGTGCACTCGGCGACGATGGTGGCCGCCGGCGTGTATCTCGTGGGCCGGTTCTTTCCCGTGCTCACGCCCGACGCGCTGCTCGTGATCGCCTACTGCGGCGCGATCACGCTGTTCATCGCGGCCACGATCGCGCTCGTCGCCAACGACATCAAGCGGGTGCTCGCCTACTCCACCGTCAGCCAGCTCGGTTACATGATGCTCGCCCTCGGCGTGGGCGGCTGGGTGGCCGGCCTGTTCCACCTCGTGACCCACGCCTTCTTCAAGAGTCTCCTCTTCCTCTGCTCGGGCTCGGTGATCCACGCCTGCCACACCAACGACATGCGGAAGATGGGCGGCCTCGCGAAGGTCATGCCGTATACGGCGATGACGATGCTGGTCGCCTGTCTGGCGATCATCGGCGCGGGCGTGCCGTTCGCCCTTCCGGTGCTCGGGCACGTGGGCCTCTCCGGCTACTACTCGAAGGACGCGATCCTCGCCCAGGCGCTCTCCTTCTCGCAGGTCAACCCGAAGCACTCGATCCTGTTCCTCGCCGTGGCCGGGGGTGCGTTCCTGACCGCGTTCTACATGTTCCGTCTGTGGTTCATGACGTTCGCCGGCAAGCCCCGTGACCATCACATCGCCGAGCACGCCCACGAGTCGCCCTCGGTGATGGTCACGCCGCTGATCGTGCTCGCCGTGCTCGCCGTCGTGTCCGGCTGGACGCTCCCCGGCGGCTTCGGGATCGCGAACCTGCTGGAGCAGGCCCGCCCCGCCGGCACGGCCGAGGGCTTCGCCCTGGGCGCGGTGACGATTCCCGCCGAATACAAGAGCCACGAGGGGGCGATTCACGTCACCGCCACGCTCACCGCCTTCGCGACCGCCCTGGCCGGGGTGCTGCTGGCGGCGCTGATGTATGTCTGGCGGATCATCTCGCCCGGCGTCGTGGCCGCGATCTTCCGTCCGATCTACACGTTCCTCGCCAACCGCTGGTACTTCGACGAGATCTACCACGCCCTGTTCGTGCTCCCGGCCCACGGCATCGCCAAGCTGGCGAGCACGATCGACACGGGCCTCATCGACGGCCTGATCAACGGCCTCGCATGGGGTGCGCGGCAGCTGGCCGGGCTCGATGCCTGGATCGACCGCACGCTCGTCGACGGAGTCGTGAACGCCACCGCCAACGCCACCTGGAACGCCGGCCTCGAGCTCAAGAAGCTGCAGACCGGACGGCTGCGGCAGTATGTGATGTTCATCGCCGCCGGCACCGTGGCTCTTTTCGTCCTCGCCAGCATGCTCTTCAAGTCGTCGCTGGCCGGCTGACGCCGGCGGCCCCCGACCCAATTCCTCGAACCCGGATCACGAACGGACCCCGACATGCCTCCCGTCGACACCCTCGCCCAGCCCGCCCTCTGGCCCCTCACGGCGATCGTCTTCCTGCCGGCCCTGATGGCGGCGGTCCTCTCGC
>JBIJCJ010000028.1:0-25586 GCA_044344765.1 Pirellulales bacterium
CCGGTCTCGGCGGCGTACGCCATGAGTCCGTACACACTCAACCGTTCGTCGTGCGATAAATCGCAATTCGCTAGCGCATGCCGCAACGCAAATCTTGCGGCATCTGTCGCCCAGCGTATTAGTTCGCCGTTGATGAGGGCAGGCAGATTACCAGCGCACAACTGCTTGTCGTTCGAGAGCACCTCAAGCACCTCTGCCAGCCTGCCGCGACTAAAGCCCGGCATCAGGTGCGGGTCGGGGTGATCCGCTTTCCTGTTTCGTGAACTCGCCTTGGTTGGTTTCTTTGCCATGCGTCACCTCACCCGTGCTTGGCCGCGAACTTCGCCGCCCGGCCCCAGTTGGCCGGCGCGTAGTGATCGGTCATCGTGGCGCGGCTGTGGCCGGCGATGGCCTGCGCCGCCTCGCGACCTCCCGCCCGGCGAATCTCCCGCAGTCGTGTGTACCGCAACTGGTACGGCGTCCAATGCGGCAGCGGCGGTAGCCCTTCCTCCGCTCGTGCCTTGTTTGCTTTCACGATGGCCCGCGTGACGCATCGCAGAATGGCATCCTTTGTGAACCGCTTGCCAGCACGGGGCGACGGCTTGCGCGGCTCCATCGGGAGCACGCCGTCTTTCGGCTTTCGTGCGGGCACGCTCCGCTGTGGCGTGAACACGTAGTCGCGGTCGCCACGGCCTGCGGTGTGGGCTGCGACGATGACCTGGGCCTCGGGGCCAATGGCGACGTGTCGCTGCTTCCCCTTGTGGGCAGTCTTGTGCCGCTTCGGCACGTACCGCCACACGGCCTTGTGCCGGTCGCGGATGCGGCACGGCTTCATCCTCGCGGCCTCGCTCGGCCGGCAGCCGGTCAACCGGATGAACCAGATCAGATCGGCAACCTCCGCCGTCATGTAGGGCAGGGTGGCCCGCACGACGCTCGGCCGCACCGGCTTCCGCTCGGGATTGTCACGTGCCGTCGTCTGGCCCTTTGCCAACGCCGGCACGATCTCCAGTGCCTTTACGCGGTCGTCGGGCACCAACTCCTGCAACACGCCCCAGTGAAACATCTGCCGCACCCGGCCCACGATGTCGTTGATGTACCGCCTCGACAACTGCTTGCCGCCGGGCGGGCCGTCACTATCGGCCGTGCCGGGCACCGTCCCGTTGACGAGATGCCGCTGTACCTCGACAAGCGCCCGCGATCCGAACGCGGCGACCGGCATCGTGGCGAACGGGCGCACCGCGCGGCTCGCCGCGACAGCACCATGCCATAGCGACGTGCGGCGGCAGTTGGGCCGGGTGGCCTCGATGTCCCGCAGCCACGCCCGTGCCAACTCCCCCACGGTCAACCCGCCCGTGGCATCCCGCATCGAGGGGCAGGGCAGAGCAGGCTGTGCCATTGGCTCGACCTCGACCGCTGGCATTTTGACGTGGCGGCGGCCGACAACCGCCGTGCCTGCGTCCACGCTGGTACGGCCGCTGGCAAGGTACGCGGCCATCAGCGTGTCAAACCGATCACGGGCCTCGGGTGATCCCCAGCGGCCCAACGAATGAACCTTGCCGTCGATCACGATCCGGGCCGTATTGGTCGGCTTGTGCCGACGCATCTGCGGCAACGCGCCAGAGGGGCGTCGTCCCATTGCAAAACCTCCGCTTCGGGGTTCGCAAACGGGTAGACCCATCGGTTTACCCTTTTGCGACGTTCTTCCCTCGCGGGCGCTGCCGACCGTCGGCAGGTGTTTCGCACTTCAAATCACGAACGAATCAACTAGTGGGCAACACAGGATTCGAACCTGTGACCTCTACGGTGTGAACGTAGCGCTCTAACCAACTGAGCTAGTTGCCCGAGATCGGAACACCCGGCATCGTATCACGACCGCCGTCCCGCGTCACGCGGGCTCCATCGGCAGGCCGGAGGGGCCGACTTCACCCGACCGCGAACACCCCCTGCGACCGGTCTGAGCGGTGCATGCCGCAGCACGACCAGGGCCGCGGGATCAGGACTCGGGAGCGGGTGGAGGTTCGAACCGCGGCGACGCCACCGTCGTCACCGGCTCGTCGTCGTACCGGATCGCCCGCGGCGGAGCCATGGTCCGGCCCTCGATGTGGGCCGCCACGTCGAGATCCTTCGAGAGCGTGGCCCACTGCTTTCGCAACTCGCCGATCGTCTGCCCGAACGTACGGCCCACCTCGGGCAGCCGCTTGCCGTAGAGCATCACGGCTATGGCGCCGATGACGACGAGTTCAAACGGGCCGAGGCCGAACATGCGAAGGTCCGCCGGGGGAAAAATGAGTCCTGTGCGGCGCGGGTCAGTCGTGGCGGCCCGCATCACGCGGAGCGGCACCTTGCTCCTCGATGCCCTGCACGCCGCGCTTGAACTCGACTATTCCTTCGCCGAGCGACCGCATCACCTTGGGAAGCCGGGTGCCGAACAGGAGCAGCACGACGCCCGCGACAATCAGGATTTCCACGGGCCCGAGGCCGAAGACAGCAAACAGGTGCACGGAACGGATCTCCCTTCCTGGTGGCGGAAGTCCGCCACGACACGCCGCGACCGGATCCGCCGCGACGATCCAATTCTACTTCTCACGGCGGGAGATTCAAAGCTCCCAGCGGCGGGCGGCTTTCACGGGGACGCCGCCATCCGCGGTGCCTGCCGGTGCATCGGCAGATGCCGATAGTAGACCTCGAGCGTCATCGCCGACAGCGCCGTGGCGTAGACCCGGCCGCCGTGCCCGCCCCAGACCGGATCGGGATCCCAGCTGCCGTCAAGGGCCGTGCCGTCGCGGCGTTGCAAGGGCAGCAGGGCGGCCTGCAAAGCGAGATTCCAGCGGTCCCACTGCGGCCCGCCCGCGTGAAACGACGCCAGGGTGGCGTAATACCAGGCATAGGCATTGGGCCGGGACCGGTCGGGAGGCGTGCGGGCGATGAGAGCCAGGGCTTCCGCGGCGGCCGGATGATGGGACGGAAGCCCCAGCAGCATCCGGCAATACAGGGCCTCGGCCGTCATCGTCAGACTCGGCCGCTCGCCCGGGCGGTAGGCCGCCAGGCCGCCAGCCGCGCCGGAGGAGACACTTTGCAGAAAGGGCAGGGCACGGGCCTGGGCCGTCTCGAGTCCCGCGAGGCCGGCGCTCCGGGCGCTGGCGAGCACCATGATCTGCCAGCCGAGCTGGCTGGTGTCGCCGCGGTCGCCCGCCGCGTACCGCCAGCCGCCCGTCGCGGGGTGCTGCATCGCCAGCGTATGCCGCACCGCCCGCTCCAAAGGCGGCCGGAGCGACTCGTCGCCCGTCATCGCGCACGCCTCCGCCAGCGCGATTGTCGCCATGCCGTGGCAGTAGAGCGCCGCGAAGAACTCGGCGCTACCGGCGAGCGAACCGTCGGGCCGCTGCCGATCCACGAGGAAGCGAATCCCACGGCGCACCGCTTCCGCATGAGCGCCGTCGCGTGGCGTATTGCCGGCGCCCAGGAACGCCAGCAGGGCGAGGCCCGTGACGCCGTGGTCGCTGCGAGCACCGGCCCCCTGGCGATGGTGCCCCTGCACGACCCGCTCCACGCCGGCCCCGTGCCGGGCCGCGCTCCAGCGGCCGTCGGTCGATTGGGCCGCCGCGAGCCAGAGGAGTGCCGCCTGCACGGCCCGCTCGGTCTCCTCCGAGCCGCCCCGCGCCGCGGCGGCCGCCGCCCGCCGGTCGCCGACGCGGTCGGCGTATGGCGCGGGCACGGGGCGGGCCCGCGCCGCGGCTTGTGCATCGGCCTCAGGCGGCGCGTCGTCCCGGGCCGCGGGCTCCCGATCGGGCGTGGTCGCGGCGGGAGCGGTCGTCTCGGCGATCACGTCCAGAAGCGGCACCACGTCCGGGGCCGGCGGCCCCGCGGCCGCCGCATCCAAGGCCGCGGCGACGGGCACGAGCTCGGGTGGCGGGAGCTCGTTATCCTCGGGCTCGGCCGCCGGCTCCTCCCCGGCGGCCGGCGATCCGGCCTCGACGAGATCGGCCTCGTCAGCCGGATCCGCCGCGAGGATCACGGTCATCGCCATTCGCCCCTCGTCGTTGCTGCCCCACGACGCCGGCATCAGGCCACCGACGCAGGCGCAGACCGCCGCCAGCACGGCGTGCAGCACGAGCGAGAGCAGCACGCACTTGGCCAGCGTGTTCGACTGCAGCCAGCGGGTGTGGACGAGCACCGCGCAGCCGACGGCCGCTCCGGCTGCCAGCACGGCCCAGGCGATCCAGACAAGCGACATCGCCGCCCCCGCTCACTGCCTGCGGGTTTCGGGCCGGGTGCGCACGGAGATCGCCACGTGCCGCACGCCGGCCCCACGACAGGCCTCGTAGACCTCCGCCATCCGCCCGTGGGGCACCGCCGTTTCCCCGCGGATCATGACCGCCACGTCGGGCCGCTGCGCCCGCAGGGCCGCGAGCCGGTCGCCGAGTTCGGCGACCGCCACCGCGTCAGGCCCGAGCCGCAGCGCACCCGACGCCTCGACCTCGACGATCTCCGGGCGGGCGCCATCGACGACGGCCGCGCCGCCCACCTGCGGGAGGTCGAGCTCGAACTGCCGCTCGTCACCCGAGAACTTCGTGGCGCACATGAAGAAGATCGTGAGCACGAGGATCACGTCGATCATCGGCGCCAGGTTCGGCGCCGGCTCCTCGTCGGCCTCGAGTCGCACCAGCGGCATCGGTCACCCCGCCTTGCGCTTGGTGTCGGCCGCCCGCGACTCGGCCAGGGACTCCTGGGAGATCTCGTCGATCACCTGCTGGCAGGTTTCGTCGAGCCGCATCGCCAGGCGATCGACGCGACTGGTGAAGGTCCAGTGGAGGACCATCGCCGGAATCGCCACGAGCAGTCCCATGGCGGTCGTGATCAGGGCCTCGCCGAAGCCGCGGGCGAGCAGGTCGGGCCGGCCCATCGCCCCCGACGCGGCCACGTCGTTGAACGAGCGGATGAGGCCGAACACCGTGCCGAGCAGGCCGAGCAGCGGCCCGATGGTGGCCACGCCGTTGAACACCCGGCGGTAGCGTCGCAGGTGGTTGAGCTCGCGCTCGCAGGCATCGATGGCGGCCTGCTCGATCTCCACGGCCGGCTTTCCCCAGCGACGCACGGCCGCGGCGAACACCCGTGCGGCCGGGCTGCCGTTCTCATCGCACGCGTCGAGGGCGGCGCCGCGGGCGAGCTGGCCGGCCTGCAGCTGCTCGACGAACCGTGACACGAAGAGTTTCGGGACCACGCGGCCGGTGCGCAGGCTCACCGCCCGCTCGATGCCGAACACGGCCAGGGCGAACGAGCAGCCGAGCAGCGGCACCATGAGGATGCCGCCGTCGCGGATCGTGGCCAGCAGGTTGCCGGTAGGGATCGCGGCACCGGTCGCACCGCCGCCGTCCTGCGCCGGAGGCAGCTCGGCCACGCGCAGCGGCTGGCGGGTCGCCGCATCGGCCCCGGCCCATGCGCGAGACGTCTGGGCAATCGCCGCCGGCATGGAGACGACGACGGCCACGACCGCGGCGGAGGCCGCCGTCCGTCGCACGATGCTGGAGATCCTTCTCCGCCGAGCCGCCATGGTGTCGTCCGTCGCGCGCAGCAGGCCCGTTCCCTCGGGCCGCCCCACCGCAGTTCATCGGCCGCCGCGGCCGCCGGCGGCCGTTCCTTCGCCCGCGACCGTCACGACCGTCACGACCGCGCGGGGGTGCCACAAAAAGCACGACGGTCGGAGACCGCCGGCGCCGATGGTGGCGGATGCCCGATGCCGGGAAGCCCGAGGCGCGAGCCGAGGGAATGCGGATCCGTTTCCGCTAGAGCGACGCGTATTCCCTCAGCTCGCGCTTCGGGCTTCCCTGCACCGTCGGCTCGCGAGAGCCCGCCATCCAGGCGGGCAGTCAACTCTTGCGCCCGGCACGCAGCGGCAGCAGGCCACGCCGCGTGCCTCGCCCCCAGCGCAGCCCTGGTCGACGCCGCGTCGAACCGCCACGCCGCCTCCCAGCGGCGGCCACGGTCGCCCGGAGGGAGCACCGCCCGACCGGCTGGTCGCACCTCTGGCTGCGACCACGGCGGCCAAGGCGTGCACGGGCCATGGGTGGCCGTGCACGCCTAAAAATTGGCGTCGCAGCCCGTGTCCACGTCGCCCACCATGTGCAGGTGGTCGTGGTCGATGTAGACGACTTCCTGGCAGTCCTCGTCGACGAGCGTGTGCGGCACCGGCCAGCCGATCCGCTTCACCTCCTGGAAGTAGACGGTGCACTTGTAGTGGGCGTGGTGCGTCTGCACCGGACCGACGAGCGGCATGTGCCGCGGCGGATCGATGTAGTCGGAGATCTTGCACTTCGTGATCCGCACGTGGTTCCGCTGGACCTCGTAGAGGAATGGCCAGTTGCCCTGCACGGGGCGGGCCTTCTCCAGCGCTCGCATCACCTCGTCGTCGCTCGGCTCGTCGAGGGCCTCGCACGGGCCGCCGGGCTGGAGTGGTCCGAGCACCGGGGCCCGCTCGTACCGCTCGTAGTTCCAGAACTGGTCTTCCTTCGCCTTCTGGATGCCGACCGGCACCGGGATCGGGATCGCCAACGGTCCGATGTTCGGGCCCTGGGCGGCGAGCCAGAAGCAGCCGGTCTGCGAGGACGTGCCCACGGCCACGATCAAAGCCGTGACGAGAAACTTGATCCGCGTCGCCATCGTGAGCACTCCTCGGGCGGTGTGAAACTTCACCGGTCGTGCTGGTGGTATCGACCATCGCCGCCGGCGAACTTGCGGATTTTTCCGACTGGGGAAGAGATCGCTGCTCCGATCGACGCCGCGAAAATGCCCAGACGCCCCCCGGCCGAAACCGGAGAGCGCCCTTGGGCATGTTGGAGAGCCGGGGCCAATGGCTGCCCGGCAGCGGTCAACCGGCCGCCTGGAGGGCGGCCCGCCCGCCTGGGGCAACCTTGGCTTGCCCCGCGGCGGGCCCAGTTGCCGGGGCCACGGATGGCCCGGCAGCGGTCAACTTAGCGATGGTGCGAGTGGTAGTGCCGCTCGTCGAAATCGAGGAACCACCAGCCGTCGTCCCATTCGAGCGACACCCGCCGCCAGCCGAGCGGCACCTGCGGGTACGGGTAGAAGGGGCCGATGTAGGGCCAGGCCGTCGGCGAATACTGCGTCGGATACTGCAGCGCGGCATAGTTGGGATAGGCCGCGTAGCTCGGCCACGCATAGTTGGGCATGTTCGGGCCGTCGCCACGTATCGGCACCGGAGGCATGCCGACGCCCGTGCCGCCCATCGGCATCGGACCGCCGGCCATCGGCGCCCCGGCCATTCCACCCGGAGCAGGGGGCATGCCCGGGTCGGCCATCGGGCCGCCCTGATAGGCACCGCCATCGCTGTACTGCATCGTGCCGGGCACCATCTGGCCGTCCTGCAGACCGTTGGGCAGCATCATGGGCTGGCTCATGCCGCTGGTCCGCGTGGCCGTGCGATACTTGGCCGCCTGCCCGGCCGGCCCCTTCATGGGACGCCCGCCCGGCGCGGCCAGCGGCAGCGGCGAGCGGGCTTGCGGGGCGACGCCACGCGGCTGCGAACGCCCCTTCGCGGGAGCCACCGCCCCCACGAGCTGCACGTCGTCCCGCTGCTCGGCGGCCGCCTGGTCTTCCCGCGGCGAGAACAGGCTCTCGGTGACGAACGCCAGCGGATTGAGCGACTGTTTCTTCTTGGCCGGAGCGGGCTGCTCGGCCACGACCGGCTCCTCCTGCGGCGCGGGCAGGCCGGCCACGCCCCAGGCAGAGGCCGGCATGCCCAGCGGAACCTGCGGCGTTTCCGCCTGCTGGGCGACGACGAGCCGATTCACGACCCGCTCCACGCCCGGCGTAGTTTCGGCAACGCCAATCGCGGCAGCGAGCTGTTTCTCGTCGGACACGGTGCCTTCGAGCCAGACGGTGCCCGACTTCGCCTTGACGTTCACGCGATAGCCGGCGAGGGAGCCGGAGTCGCGGAGCTTGGTGGCGACGCTCGCCGCCAGGTCTTCGGCCCACGCCGGTGCCGTCAGCAACGACGACGCGACGACGGCCATCAGATACGTGGATCTCGAAATGGACATGCGTGTGGCTCCTTGGATCGAACCGGCCGCGGCTACGGCTGGAGTCGAGGCACGGTCAAGCCGCATCAAGACTCCCCCTGTTCTTCGGCTACCGGTCGTGCCGAGGGGGAGTTTTTTTCCGGTTCGTCCGGAAACCACGCCTGGCGCGACAAGCCGGGCAAACCAGGCAAAGCATGCGGCCGGGTGTTCAGCCACGGGGCCTGAAATCGGCGACGGCAATCAGCGTCATCACCGCCAGCGTGACGGCACAGGCCGCGGTCGTGTCGGGCCCGAACTGGATCGCCGCCCCGCACAGCGCCCCCACCATCGCCAACGCCCCGAGGCACAGCCATTGGCCCCCCTGCTCGTGCCGCGTGCCCTCCGTAAGCCGCGCCACACCCGCGGCCACGATCCCGAGGATTTGTACGGCCCCGAAGGCACAGAGGACGGGACTCACGGCGACGGCGAACGGCAGCATGACGAGATCCTCGGAGCGAAGCGGAGGCGGGACGATAGCGAACCATCGTCCGTTCGACAAAGCCAGCCGACACCCCGCCCGAACTTCCCAGCCTGCGCCGTCACTTGCCGCCGAGCATGGCCTCGAGCTTCTTCTCGAGATCCGTGATCACGAGGTTCCGATCGACCACCTTGCCGTCGGCGCCGATGAGGACCATCGTCGGCAGCGTCAGCACGCCGAGCTCCTCGGCGAGCCGGCCGTCGAGCCCGCCCGTCTCGTGCAGTTGCGGCCACGGGATGGGCTTGCCCTGGAGGTACTTGGCGAGCTGGGCCTTGTCCGTGTCGAGCGCGACGCCGACCACGGCGAAGTTCTTGGGCCCATGCTTGGCATACAGTTCGCGGATCTGGGCGATGTCGACCTTGCACGGCTCGCACCACGTGGCCCAGTAGTGCACGAGAACCGGCACTCCCTTGAGCGAGTCGACCGCCACCTGCTTGCCGTCGAGCGTCGTTCCGGAGAGGCCCAGCGGCTTGCCCACGCTCTCCAGTCGGCGGACCGCCCCCCGCGCCTTGCGGGCCGGGGCCGAGTCGGGGAACTCCTTGACGATCGCGGCATACCGGCCGATCGCCTCCTTGTCCCGCGCCGAGAACTCGTCGGCGATCGCCAGCTGGAGCATCGCCTCGGCCGCGTCCGGGGAGGCCGGATACTTGCCCACGAAGGCAGCAAGCTCCTCGAGCCAGGCCGCCTGCACCTTTTCCACGTCGGCACCGGGCTGCTGCATGCCGGCGGCGTAGCGGGCCTGGGCCAGGCGGAAGGCCGTGAACGCGGTCAGGGCCTCATCATCGGCCACGCTCGTGGCGAGTTTCTCGAGTTTGGCAATCCCGTCGGGCAAGGCGGCCTCCTGCACGAGCGCGGCGAGCGTCTCGGCCAGCTGCCGGGCCCAGAATCCCTTGTCCGGTGCGGCCGCGGCGGCGAGCACCTGCTCGAGCAATCCCGCCTGCTGGACGGCGAGATCTTGGCGGACCGCCCCCGCGGCCGCCGGCATCTTGGCCTCGATTTCGCGGAGTTTCGCGAGCAGCGGCTTGAGCCGCTCGTCGTCCTGCGGGCCGGCCGCCCCCTGGGCGCGACCGCCCGACCGGGGCGTGAAGAACCCGACCGCCTCGCCCACGTCGCCGGCCTCGCCCGACACCTGCGGGGGATCGACCGGCCGCCAGCAGTCGCCGCAGCGGACGAGCGATCCGACGAACACCTGGCCGTTGCCCCCCTTGCCCTCCACCAGGGCGACGACGTTGTCATACGCCGCCACGTCCTTGGCGACGCCGGCCGCGCCGGCGGGCAGCACGCCCGGGGCCTGCGGCGTGAGCATGCTCGTCCACCGCGCGTCGGGCCCGACCTGCTTTTGGGACGCCGCCACCTGCGCGAAGCCCTTCGCCGCCGCGGCCACACGGGCCAAGAGCTCCGCCAGCCGCTCCCCCTCGAAGCCGGCCGCCTGGAGTTCGGCCTTGGTGGGAAGCAGCCGGGCAAATGCGGCGGCGTCGCGATTCTTGACCGCCTCGACGACCTCGGCCGTCGCCTCCTCCGCCGAGAGCATCTTCCAGACGTCGAGCGTGCCGTTGCCGTCCTCGTCGGAACCCCAGCGGCTGCCGGCCGAGTTGAGCCAGCGGGACTGATCCACCTTGGTGTCGTGATTCGAGTCGATGTCGCGATAGATCTCGATGCCGTCTTTGTAATAGCTCCAGCGATCGACGACGCGATTGCCGTTGGTATCGGCGAAGGCCCGCAGCACCTCGCCGGAGGGGCCACGGACGACCCAGGCGTTCACGCCCCCTTCCTTCTCCATGGTGATCGCGCAGTTTTTGGCCTCGGCGGCCGTCGGCCGGTCGTAATCGACGTTCTTCTGGGCCGGCACGAGGCCGAGCGCGTACTCGACCGTGGGCTGGGCGGCCCGGGCGCCGGGCGCGGCGAGGGCGGAAATCAGGCCCGCGGCCAGGGCATGCGAAAGGCGGGGGCGGGGAGAGACGGCGGGGCGCATCGACATGGTCAGGCTCCTTCCTGGGCAGTCACCGAGAGCCTGTCAACCTATCCGGAACGCCCGCCGGCGCCAGCGCCGGTTTGGCGACGGCCGGCGGCCGCCACGCGAATTACCGCAGCCCTTTGAAATCGCCGTCGGCAGACCTACACTCGGGAGTGTAGTCGGTCTCAGGCTCACCCCATCGACCGGCGCGCGTAGCTCAGTTGGTTAGAGCGCTACCCTGATAAGGTAGAGGTCCCAAGTTCGAATCTTGGCGCGCGCATTTCCGACATCGGGGACGTAGCTCAATTGGGAGAGCACCGCCTTTGCAAGGCGGGGGTTGAGGGTTCGATCCCCTTCGTCTCCATCTTTACGGCTGCAGGGCCATCCATGGCCCCTGCAGCCTTGGCCCGTCGCGGTGAAAGCCAAGGTTTCACCGGACGGGCAGCCCGCCTTCCGGGCGGGCGTTGAATCGACATCCCCACACCAGGCACGGCCCCTGCAGCCTTGGCCCGTCGCGGTGAAAGCCAAGGTTTCACCGGACGGGCAGCCCGCCTTCCGGGCGGGCGTTGAATCGACATTCCCACACCAGGCACAGCCCCTGCAGCCTTGGCCCGCCGCGGTGAAAGCCAAGGTTTCACCGGACGGGCCGTCCGCCCTCCCCGAGAAGCATCCGTGAGGGGTTGCCGGTGCCCCAGGAGCCGGCGTGGCTGACCAGCGAAGCCAGGATGGCGCAGCGCAGGCAGCCTCGAGAGAGCGTAGGGCAGGATGCCCGCAGCGAACGTCCGGCGATGGGGCACGGGCAACCCCGAACCGTCGCCACACGAGACCCACCGTGACCAGCACACCCCCCGACCACGTGACCGGCCTCGCACCCCGCGGCGCGATCGAAGCGTTCCTCGACGCACGCGACGTGTCCACCCCGCTGGCCATCGTCGTCTGCGACGTCGTCGGCCTGAAGGCGGCGAACGACCGCGACGGGTTCTCGGCCGGAGACGCCGTGCTCCGCCGGGCCGCTGACCGGCTGCGGGCGGCCGCGGCCGGGGCGACGCTCCTCGGCCGGCTCGGCGGCGACGAATGCGTGGCCGTGTTCACCGGATCCGCCGCCGCGGCGGCCGCGACGCAGGCCCGGGAGCGACTCGCGGCGCCCGGCGATCCGGCCCTCCGGGCGGCGGCCGACGTGCTGCGGCCAAACGAGACGGTGCCGGCGTTCATCGATCGTCTCTATGCAATCCTGCGGCGGTCCTGAATAATCTGGTTCGACGGTCTTCCCGTCGCCCCTCCTCGTGCCGGCCAGGGACCATCGGCCGGCCTTTCCCGCAGGCATCCGCGCCCCCCGTGTCTCCTACCAGCCCCGCCGGCACCCGCCGCGACGACATCCGCAACATCGCGATCATCGCCCACGTCGACCACGGCAAGACGACGCTGGTCGACTGCCTGCTGCGGCAGAGCGGCCAGTTCCGCGCCAGTCAACTCTCCGAACGGATGCTCGACTCCAACGACCTCGAAAAGGAGCGCGGCATCACCATCCTGGCGAAGAACATCGCCGTGGAGTGGAAGGGCAAGAAGATCAACATCATGGACACCCCCGGCCACGCCGACTTCGGCGGCGAGGTGGAGCGGGTCCTGCGGATGGCCGACGGGGCGCTCGTGCTCGTCGACGCCGCCGAGGGGCCGATGCCGCAGACCCGGTTCGTGCTCTCCAAGGCGCTCGAGTGCCGGCTGCGGCCGGTGGTCGTGGTGAACAAGATCGACCGGCCCGACGCCCGGCCGCTGGAGGTGCTCGACGAGATCCTCGGCCTGTTCCTCGAGCTCGGCGCCGACGACGACCTCGCCGACTTCCCCTTCGTCTACGCCTCGAGCCGCGGCGGCTACGCCTCCCACGACCCGGCCGTCCGCGAGGGCACGATGGAGCCGCTGCTCGACATGGTGCTGGAGAAGATCCCCGGCCCGCTAGTCGATGATACGGCCCCGCTGCGGATGCTCGTCACCACGCTCGACTGGTCCGACTACGTCGGCCGGATCGCGATCGGCCGCGTTGAATCGGGCACGCTCACCAAGGGGGCGACGGTGGTCCGCTCCACGGCGGCGGGCACGCTCGTGCCGGCGAAGCTCGTGGGCGTGCAGTCGTTCGACAAGCTCGGCCGGATCGACGTCGAGACCGCGACGGCGGGCGACATCGCCGCGGTGAGCGGCATCGAGAACGTCGAGATCGGCGACACGATCTGCGACGCGAACGATCCCCGGCCGCTCCCCCGGCTGACGGTGGACGAGCCCACGCTCTCGATGGTGTTCGGGATCAACACCTCGCCCCTGGTGGGCAAGTCGGGCAAGTTCCTCACCACGCGGCACCTCCGCGACCGGCTCGACAAGGAACTGGAGAAGAACGTCGCCCTCCGCGTGCAGCCGATCGAAAACACCGAGCAGTTCGCGGTCAGCGGCCGCGGCCTGCTGCATCTCTCGGTGCTCATCGAGACGATGCGGCGCGAGGGATTCGAGATCTCGGTCGGCAAGCCCAAGGTCATCCTCCGCAAGGAAGGCGACACGGTGCTCGAGCCCTACGAGACGCTGGTGGTCGAGGTGCCGCACGACAAGCTCGGGCCGGTGATGGAGCTCACCGGCTCCCGCCGCGGCCAGCTCAAGCACATGGGCTCGCGCGGCGAGTTCGCCCACACCACGTTCTCGATCCCCGCCCGCGGCCTGATCGGCCTCCGCACCCGCGTGCTCAACGCCACGCAGGGGACGGCGATCATGCACCACCGGTTCGAGAAGTGGGGGCCGATGGAAGGGGAGGTGGGCGGCCGGGCCAACGGCGTGCTCGTCTCGATGGTGCCCGGCAAGGCGGTGGCCTTCGGCCTCGACGGCCTCCAGGAGCGGGCCGACCTGTTCATCGAGCCGGGCGACGAGGTCTACGAGGGGATGATCTGCGGCGAGAACGCCCGCGCCGAGGACATGACGGTCAATCCCACCAAGGAAAAGAAGCTCACGAACATGCGGGCCTCCGGCAGCGACCGCAACATCCTCCTCAAGCCGCCGCGGCGGATGTCGCTCGAGGAGGCGCTCGAATACATCGAGGACGACGAGCTGGTGGAGGTCACGCCGGCGGTCATCCGGCTGCGGAAGATGCTCCTCTCGGAGCACGAGCGGCGCAAGGTCTCGCGGCAGAAGGCCGGGGCGACCTGACGCGACGTTTGGCCCGGCCGGGCGGGCTGACGGCGGGAGGGCAGGGGGGCGGACGTCCCCGGCCCCACGCCCCAAGAACCCGCAAACCCGGAAACCTCGGTCGCCGGCGGCGGGATCGCCCAAATCGGTCATGGTAGACGCGGAGACGATCGATTCTTATACTCCGGGGCTTGGAAGGGACGGCAGCGGCCGCCCCCTGGCGTTACGCCGCCCCTTTTTTGTCAGGTCGAGGTTTTCGGAGCACGCATGGTCAAGCTGACGGTTCGCGAACGGGAGAGCATTCAGGAGGCGGTCCGCCGCTTCCGGAAACTGGTCGAGCGGAGCGGCATCAAGAAGGAGATGCGTCGCCGCGAGTTCTTCGAGAAGCCGAGCGAGACCAAGCGCCGGGCCCGCCTTCGCGCCGAGCGCCGCACCAAGCGGAACCGCCTCCTCGGCGTGTGACCACCAGTCGAGGGCCACGTCGAGCCATGGGGCGTCGCTTTCGCGGCGCCGTGCCACGAGTTCCGGCGGCGTCGGCGTGCAACGCTCAAAATGGGACGCAGTTCTTTTCCATCCGGGCCTGATGGAAATGATACATATGCGTAGTATCCTGCGTGCCGCGGCCCGCGGCTTGGAATCTGTCTGATGGCCACCGCACCGGAGAAGCCAGACGACCCCTGGGCCCGCATGCCGGGCCCGAGCGTCGTGGCGTTTGGATTCGACGTGCTTGACCGCGTGGAACAGGCGGTGGCCATGGTCAAGGAACGACTCAAGCGGGCCGTCGCGGCCCTCGACGCCGCTGGCATCCCGCACGCCGTCGTGGGTGGGCACGCCGTGGCGGCCTGGGTGGCCCGGATCGATCCCGCCGCGGTCCGCACGACCGTGGATGTCGATCTCCTCATCGAGCGCGTAGATCTGCCGCGGGCGATTGCGGCGCTCGAGGCCGTGGGCTTCGTGCACTCGTTCACGTTCGGAATCAACATCTTCGTGGACGGCCCCCAGGGCAAGGCCCGCGAGGCGGTGCACATCCTCTTCGCCGGCGAGCCCGTCAAGCCCGCCGATCCGGCCCCGGCTCCCGAACTCACGGCCGCGCAGATGCTCGATGGCTACCGGATCATGAATCTCGACCGGCTGATCACGATGAAGCTCACGGCATTCCGACTGAAGGATCGCGTCCATCTGCTCGACATGATCGACGTCGGGTTGATCGACGCCGCCACGCTGGAGCGGGTCCCCCCCGTGCTCCGCCCCCGGCTCGAAGAGATTCTGGCCAATCCGGAAGGCTGAAGGCGGAACCGGGACACGAGAAGAGTGGTTCAAGGCCGGTCTTGGCCACCCCGAAAAATCCGGCCCCGAGCGCGTGTCGCGCGCCTTCTTCACCGCCAGTCGAGGGCCACATCGAGCCAGGGGGCGTCGTGCGTCGGCCAGCCGGTGCTGACCCGATCGACGCCCGTCGCGGCGATCGCCGCGACCGTCTCCGGGCGGATGCCCCCCGAGGCCTCGAGCACGACCGCCGGGGCCACCCGATTCCGCACCTGCACGCACCGGGTGAGATCGGCGGGCCTCATGTTGTCGAGGAGCACGACGTCGGGGCCGGCCGCCAGCACCGGCTCCAGATCGGCGACCGCGTCGATCTCGATCTCGACCACCATGGCCTGCACCCGCGACGGCGGGAACGTGCGGGCGATGAACTCCCGGGCCCGCCGCACGGCGTCGGCCGGCGCGACTCCCGCCAGCCCGCAGGCGGCGCGGTGGTTGTCCTTGATGAGGATCGCCTCGTAGAGCCCGGTGCGATGGTTCCAGCCCCCTCCGGCCCGCACGGCGTACTTGTCGAGGAGCCGCCACCCCGGCACCGTCTTGCGGGTGTCGTAGACGCGGCACGACGTTCCCGCGACCGCCTCGACGAGCCGGCGGGTCGCGGTCGCGATGCCCGACATGCGGCCCAGGAGGTTGAGCACCACCCGCTCCGCGGCGAGCACACTGCGGGTGGCGCCCGCGAGCGTGGCCACGACGTCGCCGCCGGACACCGCGGCCCCGTCCGCCACGACGGGCTCGAACCGCAGCTCCGGATCGGCCGCCTCCGCCACCACGGCGGCCGCGGGCAGGCCCGCGATCACGCCCGGCTTGCGGGCCACGACCTCGAGCCGGCTCGTCGCCTCCGGGCCGATCAGGCTGACGCTCGTCCAGTCGCACTCGTGCCCGAGATCCTCCAAAAACCAGCCCGCCGCCGCCTGCCGCACGTGGGCGGCGAGATGCTCGTCCCAGGCGACCTGGCGAAACTCTGGACAAACGCGGGCCGGGGAAGACTTTGGCATGCGTCACGCTGGCGGGGTTCAATAGCCTGCTATCGTACCAGTGTTCGCCGTGCGTGCAGGCCCTCCCATGAACGAACCCCATCCGACGCCTTCGCTGCTGCCGCCCCGGGTGCAATCGCTCCTCGCCGCGGCGACGCTCTGCTCGCTCACGGCGCTGGCGGTCTGGTTCGTGGCCGCCGGGGGCCTGAGCGGCGGGCTCGTGCACCACGACGCCCCGCCCGCGGCGTCGGCCCGGTTCACCGTCAACGTCAACGCTGCCGGCGCCGCTGAGCTCGCCCACCTGCCCGGCCTCGGCCCCGCCACCGCCCAGCGGATCATCGACCACCGCCGCGAGCACGGCCCGTTCGCGAGCCTCGAAGGCCTCCTCGACGTGCCCGGCATCGGCCCGGCGACGCTCGAGCGAATGCGGCCCCACCTGCGGCCGATTCGCCGCCGCGCGGAGGCCCCGTGAGCCGCGAGCCGCTCCAGCCCGGCGTGTTCGAGCTCGTGGCGCCCTACGCGCCGGCGGGCGACCAGCCGGCCGCCATCGACGCCCTCGTCCGCGGCATCGCCGAGGGCCGCGGCGCGCAGGTGCTGATGGGCGTGACCGGCTCCGGCAAGACGTTCACGATGGCCAACGTCATCGCCCGCGTCGGCCGGCCGACGCTCGTCCTCTCCCACAACAAGACGCTCGCGGCCCAGCTATATGCGGAGTTTCGCGACTTCTTCCCGCACAACGCCGTCCACTACTTCGTCAGCTACTACGACTACTACCAGCCCGAGGCCTACATCCCCCAGCGCGACATCTACATCGAGAAGGACGCGGCGATCAACAAGGAGATCGACCGGCTCCGGCTGGCGGCGACCAGCGCCCTGGTGAGCCGGCGCGACGTGGTCGTGGTGGCCAGCGTGTCGTGCATCTACGGCCTCGGCTCGCCCGACGACTACCGGGCGATGGTGATCCGGCTCACGGCCGGCATGCCGCTGACCCGTGACGCCCTCCTCGAGCGGCTCGTGGCCGTGCACTACGAGCGGACCGACGTCGCCCTCGAGCGCGGCAAGTTTCGGGTCCGCGGCGACTCGGTGGACGTCTGGCCGCCGTACGACGAGCTGGCCTGCCGGATCGAGTTCTGGGGCGACGTGATCGAGTCGATCGCGGTCATCCACCCGGTCAGCGGCGAGGTCGCGGCCAAGAAGGACGAGATGTACTTCTACCCGGCACGGCACTTCGTCATGCCGGAAGACCGGATCAAGGCCGCGGTGGCCACGATCAAGACGGAGCTCGAGGAGCGGCTCGAGGAGCTGAAGAGCCAGGGCAAGTTGCTCGAGGCCCAGCGGCTCAACGCTCGCACGCGGTTCGACATCGAGATGCTGCTCGAGGCGGGCTTCTGCCCGGGCATCGAGAACTACTCGCGGCCCCTCTCCGGCCGCCCCGCCGGCAGCACGCCGGGCACGCTGTTCAACTACTTCCCCGACGACTTCCTGTTCTTCGTCGACGAATCGCACGTCACCGTGCCGCAGGTGAGGGGCATGTACGCCGGAGACAAGAGCCGCAAGCAGACGCTCGTCGACCACGGCTTCCGCCTTCCCAGCGCCATGGACAACCGGCCGCTGAAGTTCGACGAATGGGAGCGGCGGCTCCACCAGACGGTGTTCGTCTCGGCCACGCCCGGCCCATGGGAGCTCGACCGCACCGGCGGCGAGGTGGTGGAGCAGGTGATCCGGCCCACCGGCCTCCTCGATCCCGTCATCGAGGTGGTGCCGGCGAAGCAGCAGGTGCCGCACCTGTCGGGCGAGATCGCGAAGGTGGTGGCCGCGGGCCAGCGGGTGCTCGTCACCACGCTCACCAAGAAGCTCGCCGAGGACCTCTCCGCCTACTTCACCGAGCGGAAGGTGCGGTGCAAGTGGCTGCACAGCGAGCTCGACGCGTTCGAGCGGGTGGAACTGCTCAAGGACCTGCGGGAGGGGAAGTTCGACGTCCTCGTGGGCGTGAACCTGCTCCGCGAGGGGCTCGACCTGCCCGAGGTGTCGCTGGTGGCGATCCTCGACGCCGACAAGGAGGGCTTCCTCCGCAGCGAGACGTCGCTGATGCAGACCATCGGCCGCTCGGCCCGCAACGTGGACGCCCGCGTGATCCTCTACGCCGACACGATCACCGAGTCGATGCGGCAGGCCCTCGACGAGACGCAGCGGCGGCGGGCCCTGCAGGAGGCCTACAACCGCGAGCACGGGATCACGCCCGAGACGGTCCGCAAGGAGATCCGCGCCGGCATCGAGTCCGAGGCCGCCTCGCGGAGCCAGGCCTTCGCGGCGGTGGGTCGGTCCGACGAGTCCGGCCGCCGGCAGGCCGAGCTCCTCGAGCAGCTCGAGGCCGACATGATGCAGGCCGCCGCCGACCTGGAGTTCGAGCGGGCCGCCCGGATTCGCGATGAGATCGCCGCCCTGCGGGCCGGCAAGGCTCCGGGCGGGCCCGGCCGCGGCCGGCGGGGGCGGGCGGGCACCGGAGGCGGCCGCATCCCCCGGCCCAAGTCGATTTGACACGGTGAGTGGATTCCGCGGCCCAAGCGGCCCGCCGCCGGACGGCGACGCCCCGCGGTAGGATGACGGCTCCATGACCGCTCTCACCGGTACCCGAAACGGGGGCGATGCAGCATCGCCGCCGAAACCCGCTCCACTCGCCGACGTGCTCCGCGATCCGGGCCCGCTCTGGGACGCCGTGTGCCGCAGTTCCGGGGAATACATCGTCGTCGTCGATCGGGCCGGCACGATCGTGTTCGCCAATCGGGCCGGCGACGGCTACACGACCGAGCAGGTCATGGCCCGCAGCATGCTCGACTTCACGGTTCCCGAGTCGGCCCGGCAGCTTTCGGAGGTCGTGCGGGAGGTGTTCGAGACGGCGGAGCAGCGGAGCCTGGAAACGACGGTCCGCGGCATCGGCGGCGAGCTGCTGTATTTCTCGCTCCGGCTGGGGCCGGTGACCGTCGCCGGCCACGTCGTGGCTGTGATCATGTGCTGCGAGAACATCCTTGCCCTCAAGGACTCCCAGCGGAAGCTCGAGCACGAGCGAAACCTCCTGCGGCGGCTGCTCACCATCCAGGAGCGGGAGCGGCAGCTCGTGTCCTACGAGATCCACGACGGGCTCGCGCAATACATCGCCGGCGCGCTGATGCACCTCCAGGCCTGCCAGCATGCCTGCCCCCCGGCCGCCGCGCGGGAGTTCGACGCGTCGCTGCGGCTGCTCCAGACCGCAGCCGACGAGTCGCGCCGGCTGATCGGCGGGCTGCGGCCGCCGGCGCTCGACGAGCTGGGCCTCATCGCAGCGGTCGAGTCGCTCGTGGAAGAGGCCCGCACCGAGATCCCTGAGGTCTCCTTCACGCACACGATGCCGGGCGAACGCCTGCCACCGCAGCTCGAGACCAACGTCTTCCGCATCGTGCAGGAGGGGATCAGCAACGCCCGCAAGCACGCGCGGCCCCGACGGCTTCGCATCGAACTCACGCGGTCCGCCACCGGCGTGCGGATTCTCGTCGCCGACGACGGCCGGGGATTCGACCCGGCGAGCGTGCCGGAGGAGCGGTTCGGCCTGGAGGGAATCCGGCAGCGGTCGCGGCTGCTTGGCGGCGAGCCGCGGATCACCAGCACCCCGGGCGCGGGCACGACCATCGAGGTGACGCTGCCCGCGCCGGCCGCCTGAGGCGTCAGGCCGCCTTGGCCTGCGCCTTGAGCGACTCGAGCGAGCGACCCAGGCGGCGCCGGGCCGGAGCAGCCTGCTCGATGACCGCGGCCTCGTGGCTCGGCCCCTTGTGAACCGTCAGCCGCTCACGCAGCGACTGGGCGAGGGCCGGCCCAAAATCCTCCGTGCTCGTCCGCGTGCCCACATCCTCGACGGCGTCGGCGAGGCCGAGGACCACCGCCTGCCGCACCCCTTCACGCAACCAATGAAAAAAGCTCATCGTCGTGCCTCCCTGCGGCGGCAGGGCCGCTGTCCCGCGGCCGCATCGCCAGTCTCCGTATCGGCCCGTCACCCGCCGGGCTGCACGCGGCCGCCACGGCGTGCGGGCGCGGGTTTCTGGGCAGGATGTGCGGCCGCGGCGCCCGTGCGGCCGAGGCAGACCAGGCAGATGTCGTCGCTTTGGACCTGTCCGGCGGCGTGCCGCTCCACGTCGGCGAGGATGCCGCGGCCGACGTCGGCCGCGGTCGGGCCGGAGGCGGCCACCACCGCCTCCATCCGCTCGAGGCCGTAGCACCGTTGTTCGTGGTCGAGCGCCTCGCTGATCCCGTCGGTGTGGAGCACGAGCACGGCGCCGGGCTCGAGCGCGACCTCGCACGACCGGTACTCGCGGTCGGCGACCATGCCCAGGGGCAGCCCGCCCAAGTCGGCGCCGACGGGCGTGACGGCACCCGTCGGCGACCGCAGATACGGCGGCAGATGCCCGGCGTTGCAGACCGTCACCCGATGCGCGGCGTGGTCGAGCACCACGACCACCAGCGAAGCGAAGCGGTCGTCCCAGCCGCCGCGTAGAAAACTCTCGTTGATCCGGCCCACGGCCCGGGCGACGTCGGGCTCGCTGGCCAGGCAGTAGCGGATGTCGGACGAGAGGGCGGCCATGAGCAGCGCCGCCGCCACGCCCTTGCCCGAGACATCGGCGAGTACGGTCGCCAGCCGGCCGTCGGGCAGGGGCACATAGGCGAAGAAGTCGCCACCCACCTGCCGGGCCGCCTCGTAGAAGTCGAACACCTCGTATCCCGGGATTTCCGGCGGGCAGGACGGCAGCAGGCCCTGCTGCACGCGGCGGGCGAGGGCCAGGTCGCGGGCGATCTGCTCGCGGGCGATCCGCTCGTCGTGGGCGATCGCCTGCTCGATCGCCTGGGCGGCCTGGCCTGCGACACCGGCGAGCACCTCGAGATCGGCCGCTGAAAAACCGTTCCGCACGTCTCGCGAGTCGACCTGCACCACTCCGAGCAGGGCGTCGGCGGCCCCGACCACGGGCACGCACATCACCGAGCAGATGCGGCAGTCGACGACGCTGTCGTGGGAACTGAAGCGGCTGTCGGCGACGGCGTCGGCCGAGAGCACGGCGCGCCGCGACTCCGCCACCTGCCCGATCAGCGAGAGGCTCAGCCGCAGCGGCCCCGCCTCACCGCGGCCCTTGATCTTGCGGGCCCGGAGCACGAGCCGCTCCGACTGCGGATCGACCAGGAGCACGAAGCCACGCTCCGCCCGCGGGAAGACCGCGAGCAGCCCGTCGAGCATCCGCGGCAGCACTTCCTCGACCGAAAGCGAGGCGCCGATCGCGCGACTGATGCCGACCAAGGCCCGGAGTTTGGCCTCGGCATGTTCCCCGCGAACCTCGTCCACCGAGGCCTGCGGCACAGCCATCTGGGAGAGGATCATCGAGGCCCGCCCGCCCGCGGCGTCGAGGTCGATGAAGGCATCGGAGTCGGAGCGGGCCCCGGGCGCCGGCGAGCGGGCCGCGGCCCGGGCCGACGTCAAAAACACGAGCCGGTGGCCGCAGATGTCGAGTTCGTCCCCGTGCTCGAGGGGCTGGCGGCTTATGAGTGGCCGGCCGTTGAGCGTCGTGCCGTTGCGGCTCTGGAGATCCTCGGCGTGGTGGCGGCCGGCGACGAGGGTGACGGCGGCGTGCTGGCGGCTGACGGCCGGCTCCTCGATGACGATGTCACAGCCGGGATGCCGTCCGATCACGACCCGGTCGGTGGCGATCTTGTATCGCTTGCGGCCCTTGTCGCCGTGCAGTTCGAGGTATGCCACCGTGGGCCTCGGTCGCGAAAACAGGCCGCGGCCGACGCGCGGTTTTGCGGGCCCGGCGGGCCACCCCGGCAATCGGAATTGCCGACGCGGGACGGAGTGGGTAGTCTCCGAAGGGCCCGGGAGGTCAGCATACCGCTGGACGCCCCGTGGTGCCGAATCGGCCTCGCCGCCGCAGCCGTCCTGGCCGGCCCGATTTTGGGGAATGGTGTAACGGTAGCACGACTGGCTCTGAACCAGTTAGTCTAGGTTCGAATCCTAGTTCCCCAGTCCTTATCTCTCAGCCGCCGAGGGGCTTGCCTCGAAGGCCACGTTCATCCATCAAAACAGATGGATTCTGTGCGTCGGCCATTCGGCCGCTGCGGCGCGGAAAACGCGTTGCGCTCCCTCGGTGCTACCGCAGGAGCGGTTTCGCGACGGTGCTACCGAGGCGCTGGCCTGGTCGAGCGAGGCGGCGGCTGGCAGGTAGGAATGCAAAGGCCCAAATCCTGTCGGTGGGCCAAAGGAGGGCCGCTCGGCAGAGAACGAGGGTGATGATTCGCTGGAGCCTTGAAGGGGTGGAGCCGGGAAACCCGGGCAGTTTCGCCTTTCCCCGCCAAGGGGCGGCCGGCTAGATTGCCCGGTTGTTGCCACCGCCCCGCCCGCCACATAGAGTTCATTCGGAAGGCTTCCGATAAACGATAGGTAGGACGGTTGAGGATTTTTGGCAGAGAGCAAGGGCGCGAAGCCGGCACACAGGTCACGATCATGGCTGCAGAAGTTTTCCAGGTCAGAACGGCGAAGAGTCGCGTGCATGAGTACGAGCAGTACCAGCACGAGATCGACGATTTGCTAGTTCGGTGTGCCGAAGCAAACGAGTGCCGTGATCTCGAGGACTTCCTGAAGCTGGGCATTGATGCCTATGACTGGATTGAGCGGGCCGATCTTTGGCTGCGCGGGGCGGTTGCCAGCGGCTCCTTGCCCCGGGATGAAGAAGAAGCCGTGTGTGCAGCGATTGATACGCTGTGCCGCGGCTGGTTGCGGCCTTGTAAGTTCGCGCGGGACTGGATTGCCCGCATCCAGGGCATCGGCTTTGAGATCGACAATCTGAACCGATTCCAAGAGTGCTGCAGGCAGATGGAGTCGATCGTAGATTCCATGCCGGGAGACGCGCACGTGATGTCTGATGCGCTGATTGACATGGAAACGACGGCGCTGAAAGAACATCGCGATGGCGAGACTGCCGAGTTCTTTCCGGAAACGTAACCGCAACACGCGAACGTTTCGCCACCTCTACGCAGCGCTGCCGGCGCACGTGCAGAGTGCTGTCAGGGATGCGTGTGTCGTCTTCGACAACGATCCATTCCGCAAGTCGCTTCGTCGCCACATTCTGAAACGGAATAGCCGCGGCAAGCACGAGGATGGTTCTGTGTCGATATCCGTGTCGCTGGATTATCGGGCTATCTACGTGACAGAAGACGGCATAAACGTCTGGTATTGGATTGGCACGCACGCCGACTACGACACGTTTGTCGGCAGGAAGTAGTCGGCTGCCCCTCGGGGGGAGTTGCGCGTCGAGAACGAGGCGAACGCGGCGGCAGGATGCCGCCGCTGAAATCGGCAGGAAGCCGCGCCGCGGCCGGTGACCGGCCGCTGCGCTGAGAACGCTCGAGGTCGCTCCCAGGGGCCTGCGGCTCGGCTGATCGCCCCGGGAGCGGACGCGGCACGCGGCGATCGGGGCTGAGGATGAGCCCCTGGGAGCCGCCGCCGCGGGAGCGGAGCCCCCTCGAACCCGGACCGCCACACGAAGCCGCCGCCGCGGGCCTCCATTTCGCCCAGGGCGGCCTCGAGGGCGGCGGGGGCTCGGCGGCAGGAGGCCGCCGCTAAAGCCGGCAGGAGGCCTTCTGGCGGCCGGGCACCGGCCGCTTCCTCTAGCCGCACGATGCGGCCCTTCAGCGGCGGGGAGGCCCTCGATTCCGCACTCAGGGGCGGGGGAAGCCGGGGGCGCGGCGAATGCCGCATCGCGGGGGGCGGCGAGGGGGAGGGGGGCGAGTCGATGCCGGATGCGGAGACGAGCCCCCTTCCCCCTGATGAGCCCCCCGCAGAGATCAGCATCGAGGGCTAGCCGCTGCTCAGAACAGCGGGAGGGCAGGATGCCCGACCTCCGCCTCTAATGCGGACCAACCGGCGTTTTGTGGTGGTGGAGATTGCAGCTATGCGAAGGGACTACCCCGTCACGCGGGGAATCGTCACCTGGCTATGTTGCTGTCTTTCTGCGATCTATATTGCGGCGGCGCGGCAACGTCGTTCGTTTCATGCGCGTAAATGTGTTGCGCGGCGAGACAGAGATCATGAAGCTAGAGATCGGGCATCTGCACGTCACAGAACTTCTTCAGATGGTGAAGAATGGCCGCTTGGCGTTGCCGGAGTTTCAGCGGGACTTCGTGTGGAAGCCAGTGGATGTCTGTGACCTCCTCATGAGTGTCGCACGGAAGTGGCCAATCGGCTCCTTCCTTGTGATGGAGGCAAAAGGCTGCATTTTTGAGTTGCGCAGTCTTGATCAAGCTCCTCCACTTGCGGAAGCCCCTGACCTCGTCGTGCTCGACGGCCAGCAACGCTGCACGGCATTTTTTCACGCGTTCACGGATAACTCCCCCGACGTTGTCTTCTATCTGAAGTTTCCAGACGACTGGGAGACGTTCGACGAAGACCTGATTCGCTACGAAAAAAAGCAGCGTTTTGCGAAAAGGTATCCAAACCTTGAAAGAATGGCTTCAGATCGTGTGATCAAGATTTGGGACCTGCACAACGATGAGCGATTCGAGGAGTGGAAGGAACATCTTCATGAAAAGGCCGACCGAACGAGGGCCGTGGCTTTCCGCTCAAATCAAGTCGCGGGTCTGAAAGACATCGCCGTTCCTCACAGCAAACTGTCAGGCGAGCCCGACCTCCGCGCGATTGCGAAAATCTTTGAAACGATCAATCGCACAGGCAAACGACTCGATACGTTTGATCTGCTAGTCGCACGCTTGTATCCATTCGATTTTCGGCTCAGGGACAAATGGGATGACGCCCAGGCAGAGCACGAAGAATTCCAGACGTTCGAGATCGACGGCCTGGAAGTGCTCAAGCTAATCGCCTTGCGTCAGCACATCAGCGAATCTGCGGCGGGGCGCAGTTCCGATGTCAAAGGCGTGAAGCAATCCGATGTTCTGATGCTTGAGCCCGAGACGGTGAAAAGAGAATGGGATATAGCCTTAAAGGCGTACGTCGACGGCTTGGGCTTCCTTAAGGATCGCTGTGGCGTCGTGTCTTCGCATTTGCTGCCGCAGCCAAGCATTCCACTGACGGTGGGATATTTCCACGCGAGCGATTGCGATTTGCGCAGGGACTTCAAGGGCGACCTGGAGCGATGGTATTGGGCGTCGTGCTTCAAACAGACGTACGCTCAAGGCGCAAATACGCAAGTGCTGCAGGATGTAAAGGCGCTGAGAGCCTGGAATTCTGATGAGAGCTCTGTGCCCGTTGTCGTCAGCAATTTCCAGATAGCGACGGAGCAGCTCGGCGAGGGCCGCCGTCTAAACGAGATGCTGTTGCGAGGCATTCTTGGAAGGCAAATATCGAGAGGCGTGAAAGACTGGTCGACAGGCAAGCTGGTGAGTGAATCACCTACGGTCGAGATTCATCACGTATTCCCATCGGATTTCCTCAAGACACTGCGTGGCGAGGTCACGATTCCGAAGGACCCCATCCTCAACTTTGTCGCTATCTCTGGTGCGACGAACAAGAAAATCCGAAACGAGTCGCCCGCGCAGGTTATACGGAGAGCGGACATCCGAATGCCGGCGGTCAAGACTCACGGGCTCGAGGAGCCCTGGCTTTCCTCTCGCGGGGGCGGAGGGGA
>JBIJCJ010000170.1:0-7774 GCA_044344765.1 Pirellulales bacterium
GCGGCACTCGGACTCGAGCTTGCGCTTGAGCCCGCCGTGATGATCCCAATCCTGATGATAGAGCTGGATGAACCGCACGCCCCGCTCGGCCAGCCGCCGCGCGAGCAGGCAGTTGGCCGCGAACGTGCCCGGCTCCTTCGCGTCGGCACCGTAGAGGTCGAACACGTGCTCCGGCTCGTCCGCCACGTTCGTCACGTCCGGAACGCTGGCCTGCATCCGGAAGGCCATCTCGTAGTTGGCGATCCGGGCCGCGATCTCGGCGTCGGGCAGGGCCGCGAACTGGTGCTCGTGGAGCGCCTGCAGTCCGTCGAGCGCCGCCCGCCGGCTCTCCGCCGAAACGCCCGGCGGGTTGTTGACGTAGAGCACGGGGTCGGCTCCGGAACGGAAGCGGACAGCCTGGTGCTTCGTGGGCAGGAAGCCCGCGCCCCACAGGTGGCTCATCAGCGGCTGGCCGCCCTTGTTCTTTGTGATCAGCACGACGAACGAGGGCAGGTCGTCCTGGGCGGTGCCGAGGCCGTAGTCGAGCCAGGCCCCGATGCTCGGCCGGCCGGGGATCTGCGAGCCGCTCTGCATGAACGTCACGCCCGGACCGTGGTTGATGCTCTCGGTGTACATGGAGCGGACGATGCACAGCCGGTCGGCGATCTTCGCGATGTGCGGCAGCAGCGCGGAGATCTCGGCGCCACTGGCGCCGTGGCGGGCGAACCGGTACGGGGAGGCCGCCAGCGGGATCGAGCTCTGGTTGCCCGACATCCCGGTGAGCCGCTGACCGCCGCGGACACTGTCGGGCAGCTGCTCGCCGTCCTTCTCCGCGAGGAGGGGCTTGTGGTCGAAGAGATCGAGCTGCGACGGGCCGCCCGACTGGAAGAGGTAGATCACCCGCTTCGCCTTCGGCGGCACGTGAAAGGCGTCGAGCACGCCGCCGTGCGAGCCGGGGGGCAGCCCGAGCACCGGGGCCGTCTCCGCCCGCGCCGCGCGGCCGAGCATCTCGGCGAGCGCCAGGCCGCCGAATCCCATGCCAAACGAGTTCAGAAGTTCGCGCCGCTGCATCATCGCTTCACCACGCAGCCATCGTAGTTCATCAGGGCGTTGACGACCGCGGCCACGGCGGCCACGTCCGGCGCCGCCAGGCCCGCCCGCGGCTTCGCCTGGCCCACGGCGAGCAGTTTCGCGGCCTCGTCCGGACGGGCGGCGTACCAGGCTGCCTGCGCGGCGTGCATCTCCCGGAGGATCCGCCGCTGGGCGGCGTCGGGCGCCGCGCTCGTGAGCAGTTCGAAGGCCCGATCGAGGGCCGCGTCGGCGGCACCGTGCTCGGCGAGCAGCCGCTCCGCCAGCACCCGCGCGGCCTCCACGAACTGCGGGCCGTTGAGGAGCACGAAGGCGTGGAGCGGGGTGTTCGTCGTGTCCCGCTTCGCCACGCAGACCACCCGCTTGGGCACGTCGAACGTCTCGAGCACCGGCGCGGGACCGGACCGCCGCCAGAACGTATAGAGGCTGCGGCGGTAGAGGGCCGGGCCCTCGTCGGCCGGCGCCGGCTTGAACGACTCCGGCACGTCGTAGGTCTTCACCGGCGGGCCGCCGATCTGCTCCACGAGCAGGCCGCTCGCGGCGAGGATCCCGTCGCGGATCATCTCCGCCGGCAGACGGTGACGCGGCCCCCGGGCCAGCCACGTGTTGAGCGGGTCGTCGGCCATCGTCTTCGCGTCGGCGATGCTCCGCTGCCGATAGGTTTGCGACATCATGATCGTCTTCACGACCGCCTTCATGTCCCAGCCGAGGCCACCCTCGGCCGGCGGATGGGAAAACCGCCAGGCGAGCTGGTCGAGCACCTCGGGATGCTCGGGCCGCGTGGACTGGCTGCCGAGATCCTCGGGGCTCTGCACGAGCCCGCTGCCGAACAGCGCCTGCCAGAGCCTGTTCACCGTCACCCGCGCGAGCAGCGGATGCTCCGGATCCGTCAGCCAGCGGGCGAGGCCGAGGCGGTTTCGCGGCTGGTCTGCCGGGAAGGGAGGCAGGACCGACGGCGTTCCCGGGGTCACTGCCGCGCCGCGCTTGTCGTAGTCGCCACGCTCGAGCACGTAGGCGGTTCGCGGCTGCGGCAGCTCCCGCATCACCATCACCTCGGCCGGCTTCTCCGCGAGCCTGTCGCGGTGACGACGGGCATCCTCGAGCGCCCGCCGCTTCGCCAGCGCGGCCTCGTCGATCGCGGCCACGAACCAGCCGCCGATCCCCTCGGCGTCGGACTTCTCGCGCAAGGCCGCGGCGATCGTGCCCGGCTCCACGAGCTCACGGATCTCGAGCGGCGCGAGGGCCCGGTCGAAGACGCGAAAATCGTCCACCAGCCCACCCTTGAAGCCGTGGTCGCGAAACCGCTCGCCGATCGTGATCGTGTCGCCGCCGCCGCCGGTGATCTCGCGTGTCAAACAGTCGCGGACGATCTCCGTGGCCGCCTGCCGCCCGTCCACGAACACCCGCAGCCCCGCCGCCCGGCCCGAGCCGTCGCTCGTCACGGCCACGTGCACCCAGCGTCCGATCGTCAACGGCTCCGCCGTCCGCACGCTCGCCGCATCGCCCGGCCAGAAGTGGATCAGCGACCACCGCAGATGGCCCTTGTCCACGAGCAACTCGTAGCCGCGGCTGCCGGCGTCGGTCCAGGCGCGGGAGCGGTGGAAGATCACGGCCCGCTCGGCCGGGGCGGCCGCGCGGACCCAGGCGGCCACGGTGAACGGCTTGCTGCGGGAGAAGTCGCCCACGGACGTGTTCACCGGATGGTCGCCGGTGAGCATGATCGCCCTGCCGGCCCGACCGGCGGCGAGCGTGATCTCCTCGGGTGCCGTCGCGCGGCGATCCTCGTCGCTCGGACCCGCGTCGGCGACGTTCGCGAACCGGCCGTCCGCGTCCCGTTCGTCGAACGGATAGCGGACGATCTCGCCCCGCAGCCGGCCGGCATCGTCGATCGCGGTGAAGACCGGATCGGCCGCGTCCGCGCCGGCCACCCAGGCGGCCACACGGGCCCGGGCCCCGTCGGCCGCACGCTCCGCCGTGGCCACCGCGGCCTGGCACGACTCCTCGGCCTGGGCGAGCGCGTCGCGGGTCGCCGCGTCGGTGAGCCGCAGCTTCGGCGTGGGCACCGCCGCCGTGAAATAGGAATACAGCCCCGCCTCGTCGATGTCGTCGAAAAACGCGAAGAGCTGGTAATACTCGCGCTGCGAGAGCGGGTCGAACTTGTGGTCGTGGCAGCGGCAGCATTCGAGCGTCAGGCCCAGGAAGGCCGTGCCGAAGGTCGTGGTCCGGTCGTTCACGTGGTTGACGCGGTATTCCTCCTCCACCGAGCCGCCTTCGCTCTCCTGCTGATGGAGACGGTTGAAGGCGGTGGCCAGGATCTGCTCCTCGCCGGCGTCGGGCAGGAGGTCGCCGGCCACCTGCCAGGTGACGAACCGGTCCCAGGGCAGGTTGTCGTTGAAGGCCCGGATCACCCAGTCGCGCCACGGCCACATGTCGGGCCGCTCGCGGTCCACCTGGAAGCCATAGCTGTCGGAGTAGCGGGCGATGTCCATCCAGTCGGCCGCCATCCGCTCGCCGTAGCGCGGGCTGGCGAGCAGCCGGTCGAGCAGTTTTTCGTAGGCGTCGGGGGACTCGTCGGCCACGAACGCGGCCACCTCCTGCGGCGTGGGCGGCAGGCCCGTGAGGTCGAACGTGGCCCGCCGCACGAGCGTGACGCGATCAGTTTCGGGGGCGAGCGACAGCCCCCGGGCCGCGAGCTTTTCGCCCACCAGCCGGTCGATGGGGTGGACGCGCGGGCCGGTCGGGACCGCGGGCTTCGCGGGCGGGATGAACGCCCAGTGCGGCTCGTAGACGGCCCCCTCGGCGATCCACCGCTTCAGGGTCGCGACCTGCTCCGGAGAGAGCCGGCCGATCTTCGCCGCGGGGGGCGGCATGACCGTGTCGGGGTCGTCGGCCGTGATCCGGGCGATCAGTTCGCTCGCGGCGAGATTCTCAGGCACGATCGCCCGCGCGCCGCTGACGAGCTCGGCGATGGCGGCGGCCCGCTCGTCGAGTCGCAGTCCGGCCTGCTGATTGGCCCTGTCCGGACCGTGACAGGCGAAGCAGTTCTCCGACAGGATCGGCCGCACGTCGCGATTGAACGAGATGCGGCCCGGAGCCGCCGGAGCCTCGGCGGCAGCAGCGAAGCCCGCCAGGCCCGCGGCCAGACAGAGCACGGCGCAACCGAAGGCACCAGGCGAACTTCGCATCATGTCTCCGCCTCCGGAACGAACCGTGAGAATAGGCTGATCGACGCCACGTCCGCAAGTTTTCATCGGCCGAAGGCCACGGACCGTTACACTGCCTCTCCGTGTCTCCGCAGGGCTCCCCGGACGATGGCTGACGAACGCACCGAACCTTCCGCCTCATCCGCGCCGGCCGGCGACATCGACGTGCCGCCCACGGTCGTGGCCACGACCACGATCGCCGTCAACCGCCGGCTGGGCCGCGGCGGCATCGGCGACGTCTACACCGCCAGCGACCGGGCCACGGGCCGCAGCCTGGCGGTGAAGTTTCTCAACGACTGGGCCCTGGAGCAGGCGTCGTGCCGCGAGGCCTTCGACTTCGAGGCCACGGTCACCAGCCAGCTCGAGCATCCGAACATCGTGCCGGTCTACGTGACCGGGGCCACGCCCGACGGCAAGCCGTTCTACGCCATGCGGCTCATCCCCGGCCGCACGCTGGCCGCGGCCATCGCCGAGTTTCACGACCGGCGGCACGCGGGCGAGTCGGCCGAGCGCCGCAGCGCCCGCTACAACGAGCTGCTCGGCCAGTTCGTCCTCGCCTGCAAGGCGATCGCCTACGCCCACGACCGGGGCGTGATCCACCGCGACATCAAGCCGGCCAACATCATGCTCGGCAAGTTCGGCGAGGTGGTCGTCCTCGACTGGGGCCTGGCCGCCCGCATCGACCGCGACGATAAGGCTCGCTCCAGCGGCGAGCAGAGCATCGTCATGCCGACCATGGCCGTGGACTCGGCGCCCGCCGAGAAGCGCGGCATCTCCGGCACTCCCGCCTACATGAGCCCGGAGCAGCACGACGGCGCCCGGCACGTCGGCCCGGCGAGCGACGTCTACGGCCTCGGGGCCACGCTCTACCACATCCTCACCGGCCAGCCCCCCTTCGACGGCGAGCTGGCGGCGATCCGCGACACGGTCCTGGCCGGCGACGTGCAGCCGCCGTCCCGCGTGAAGCGCGGCGTGTCGCACGCCATCGAGTCGGTATGCCTCAAGGCGATGGCCCGCGATCCGGTCGATCGCTACGAAACACCGCTCGAACTGGCTCGCGACGTCGAACACTACCTCGCCGACCTGCCGGTCACGTCCTACCGCGAGCCGCTGCCGCGGCGGCTCGCCCGCTGGGCCCGTCGGCACCGCACGCTCGCCCAGATCGCCACCGCCGCGCTCGTGCTCCTGCTCCTCACGGCGGGCAGCGCCGCGGTGCTCCTCCAGCGGATGGCGGGGCAGGAGTATCGCGCCCGGCAGACGGCCCTGCTGATGGCGGCCCGGCTGGCCGCGAGCACGGCCGCCCTGCAGATCGACGCGCGGTGGCGGATCCTGGAGAACGAGGCCCGCAACCCCGACCTCCTCGCCGCCATCCAGGCCGCGGCCCGCGCCACCGGCGAAGGCCGCGTGAAGTGGGCAGCGATCCAGTCGGCGCTCGACGGCATCGCCGCCGCCCACCGCGATTCGGTCAACGCCGAGAGCTGGTTCGTCTGCGATCCGCAGGGCGTGCAGGTGGCCCGCTCGCCCGTGGCCGACACGGTGGGGCAGAACTTTTCCCACCGCGACTACTTCCACGGCGGCGACGGCGACCTGCCGCCGGGCACGGCCGCGCAGCCGCTCACCGAGGTGCACCGGTCGAGCGTCTACAAGAGCACGACCACGGGCAAGCTGAAGGTGGCGTTTTCCACGCCGATCTGGAACGGCCCGCCGGGCAAGGAGGGCCGGGCCTGTCTGGGCGTGCTCGTGATGGCCTTCGACGTGGGCGTGTTGTTTCGTTCGATCGACGCGATCGGCGGCTGGAACGCCTCCCGCAAGTCGTTCGCCGTGGCCGTCGTCGACCTCCGCGAGGATCGCATCGAGGGCACGGCCAAGTCGGGCCTGATGCTCGAGAACCCCGACCTGGCGGCCGTCGACCTGGCGGCGTCCCCGGCCATCCAGGACGCCCGCGCCCCGGCGGAGGTCGTGGCCCGGCTCAAGGCGGCCGCCGCGCGGCGGCGCACGTTCCCCGCCCCGCAGGATCCGGCGGAGCTGGCGTTCGACGTCGAGGTGCCGACGATCGCCGCGGCCGAGCCGATCGTGATCCTCGGCCGGCCCGAGCGGATCGCCGACATCGGCTGGGCCGTGATCGTCCACGAGCGCGAGCCGTAGCGGGCATCGCGGCACGTCGCGATCCACGTCGCGATCCAGGCCAGGCATCTCATACGGCTCACACACGCTCCTCTCGCGTTCCTCCCCGAAAGACCCGGGCGGAAGCCCAGGGTTGACGCGGTCCACTCCGCGGCTTGTGGATTTCCTTCCCGCGTTCCCCGAATCCTCGTGGGCCACGGCCGCAATGGCTTCATCGGCGAGGCGATGGAGCCATTGTCAAGCATTTCCACCTCCAGCCAACGACTCCGGTTTTCATACCTCCCTCTCCAGCGGGCAACGCCGCCCGCCGCCACTTGACGCCCCCCCCGGTACCGTACGCTCCTCCCGGCAGTCCGCTCCCCAGCGTGCGGGCGTCCCGCCTCTGTCCGCCCCGCCTCACACCAGCAGTTCCACCATGTCTCCCCGCCGTCACGGCCCTGCTGCCCCATTCGCCCGCTTCGCTCGCCTGTTTTCCTCGCAGGCCCCAGCCGGCCGCACACGCCGCCGCCCGCGATCACTCCCCGCCCGCCATGGCCTCCGGCTCGAATCCCTCGAATCCCGGGCCATGCTCTCCTCCATGCCGTTCATCGCCACGCTCCCGGATGACCTCGCCTCGAGAACCGCAAGCCTCTTCACCGTGCAGGGCCGCTACGGCAACAACGCCCTCAACGGCGATTGGGAACTCGGGATCACGAGCAACACCAGCGCCAGACCCCAACAACAAACCGATCGCATGTGGACCAGTACGACCGGCACGGGCGAGCGATTCACGTTCGAGATCACAAGGCCATCCGCCTCGTCCTCGTCACCCGCCGCGTCCGCCGGGAAGTTCACGATCGGCGGTTCGACAGTGCAAGCCAGCTACACCGACATCGCCAGCTACGAGCCCAACGCCATCAAGATCTGGGCCCGCTCCACCACCACCGGCAGCGGCGTGACCATCAACGACCTCAAGATCACGACGCCCGGCCGCACCGACCCGACGGTGTTTCCCGGGAAGGTGATCAACGTCTCGCAGGACTTCGGACCCGTCTTCCAGGAAATCATCATCGCCGGCATCGACTTCCCTTCGTCATCCGGCGGCAAGGTCACGCTCGAGGGCAACGTGGCAATGCAGTTTGGAAATGCTCCCGCGCCCCGCGGCTCTTCTCTGCAGTTCCACGTCATCGCCATCCACATCCCGTGGATCGACATCGATGTCAACTCCAACAACGAAGGGCCCATCGATCCCGTCAACGGCCGCAACGGCACCGACGACCGCATCGAGGACATCGCCGGCGTCGACGAAACCCCCGGCTTGTACCTCCAGGTTCAGGACGAGGACACCGACGGCGACGGCATCGTCAATTGGGCGGACGGCTTCAACGGCATCGGCGACG
>JBIJCJ010000171.1:0-7663 GCA_044344765.1 Pirellulales bacterium
ATCTCCTCCAGGATCTTCTTCATCTCCGCCCGGGTCTCGTCGGTGATGATCCGCTTGCCGCGGGTGTAGTCGCCGTACTCGGCCGTGTTCGACACGCTGTACCGCATGTACTCCAAGCCGCCCTGGTAGAGCAGGTCAACGATCAGCTTCATCTCGTGGAGGCACTCGAAGTAGGCCATCTCGGGCTGGTAGCCGGCCTCCACGAGCGTGTCGAAGCCCGCCTTGATGAGCTCCGAAACACCGCCGCAGAGCACCGCCTGCTCGCCGAAGAGGTCGGTCTCCGTCTCCTCGGCGATCGTGGTCTCGATCACGCCGCCACGGGTGCCGCCGATGCCCTTCGCATAGGCCAGGCCGATCTTTTTGGTCTCGGCCGAGGCATTCGGGCCGAGGGCGATCAGGCAGGGCACGCCGCCCCCCTTCACGTACTCGCTGCGGACCAGGTGGCCGGGGCCCTTGGGCGCGACGAGGAGGATGTCGTGGCCGGCCGGAGGCTCCACCTGGCCGAAGTGGAAGTTGAAGCCGTGGCTCGCCATCAGGATCGCGCCCTTCTTGAGGTTGGGCTTGATGGCGGTGCGGTAGACGTCCCCCTGGAGCTCGTCGGGGAGGAGGATGTTGACGACGTCGGCCTGCTTGACGGCCTCCTCGACCGAGAGCGGCTCGAAGCCGTGGCTCTTGGCGAGGTCGTAGTTCGGGCCGCCCGGACGCTGGGCCACGACGACCTTCAGACCGCTGTCGCGCAGGTTCTGGGCCTGGGCGTGGCCCTGGCTGCCATAGCCGATGATGGCGATGGTCTTGCCATCGAGGGCCTTGAGGTCGGCGTCGGCGTCGTAGTAGATCGTCGCGGGCACGGGAAACTCCGGAAGGGAAAGGGATCGGGACGAGACAGGAATATGGAACGGTCAGGCAAGGGATTCGCGGGCCGGGGCGGCGTCGGCGGGGCGGGCCCCGTCGCCGGCTTCGGTGAGCTCCCGGGTGACGGGGCTGCCGCGGACCATGGCCACCCGGCCGGTGCGGACCAGCTCGAGGATGCCCCGGGGCCGCATCAGCTCGATGAAGCCCTCGATCTTCTTTTCGGTGCCCGAGATCTCCACGATCACGCTGTCGGCCGCCACGTCGACGATCCGGCCGCGGAAGATCTCGGCCAGTTCCTTGACCTCGGTCCGGGCCGGGCCGGCGACCGCGGCCACCTTGATGAGCATCAGATCCCGCTCCACATAGTTGCGGGAGCTGATGTCGTCCACCCGCACGACCGTGACGATCTTCTCCAGCTGCCGCCGCACCTGGTCGAGCACCCGGTCGTCGCCCCGGAGCACAAAGGTCATCCGGGAAAATCCACGGTCTTCGGTCTCGCCGACGGCGAGGCTGTCGATGTTGTAGCCCCGGGAGGCGAGCATCCCCGAAACGTGCGCGAGCACCCCGGGGACGTTCTGGACGGTGGCCGAGATGACGTGGCGCATGGGAGGGGGTCCGGGCGGGGAACCGCCGTGAAAACGCCGGGGAACCGGCAAAAAGCGGCAAGGCGGAGTCTAGTTCGCGGCCGGAGGCGGATTCAAGCCTCGCGGCCGTCCGGCCGGGCCCGGCGGGTTCGGCCGGCTTCGGCAACCCCGGCCGCCCCGGATATGCGTTGACAGCCGCCAAAAAAAGCCGATAGTTTGCGGTGCTCGAAATCGCCCCTTACCCAGACCCCCAGAGAGAGTGTGAACGCGTGTCGAACGTCCTGGCCCAGGAACTGATCGAAGCCGGTGTCCATTTCGGCCATCGTGCGAGCCGTTGGAATCCGAAGATGCGGCCCTACATCCACGGCCGCAAGAACCTGATCCACATCATCGACGTCCGGGAGACGATCCGCGGGCTCCTCCGGGCGCGGAAGTATCTCAAGCAGGTCGCCTCCACCGGCAGCCTCGTGCTCTTCGTGGGCACCAAGCGGCAGGGCGCCGAGGCGATCGCCCGCGAGGCCGGTCGCTGCGGCATGCCGTATGTCAGCGACCGCTGGCTGGGCGGCACGCTCACCAACTTCCGCACGATCCGCAACCGTCTGGCCCGCCTCGAGGAGCTGGAGGTGCTGATCCCGTCGGAGGCGTTCGGGGCCTACTCCAAGAAGATGCAGTCGTCGCTCCGCCGCGAGCATCGCAAGATGCTGCGGAACCTCGGCGGCATCCGCACGCTGTCCCGCCTGCCGGAATGCCTCGTCGTGTTCGATCCCAAGAAGGAGAAGAACGCGATCAACGAGGCCCGCAAGATGGGCATCACGACCGTCGCCCTGATCGACACCGACTGCGACCCGGACGTCGTCGATCTGCCGATCCCCGGCAACGACGACTCGATCCGGTCGATCGAGCTCGTCGCCGCCCGGCTCGCCGATGCGATTCTGGAGGGCAAGGCCGAGACCGCCGTCGAATCGCAGGCGGCCGCCGAGGGGGCCGAGGGGGGCGAGGGTGCCGATGGCAAGCCCAAGCCCAAGGCCCGGCCGATGGTGGCCAAGCGGTCCGTGCCCAAGCCGAAGGCCTGACGCGGTTTCGCCGGCCGCCATTCCAGCGTGCCGCCGCGGCCTCGAGGCCGCGGTCCGGCCGCGATGTTTCGTTCGAACGTCCCTATCCCGTGAGGAGTTGAACCATGGCTGAGATCACCGCCGCGGCCGTGATGGCGCTGCGCGAAAAGACGGGCCTGCCGATGATGGAGTGCAAGAAGGCGCTCCAGGAGTGCGGCGGCAACACCGACCAGGCGGTGGAGTGGCTGCGAAAGCAGGGCGTGAAGACGCAGTCGATGCGGGCCGACCGCGAGACCTCCTGCGGACGCCTCGCCGTCTACGCCGACGCGGCCAAGGGCGTGGGCACGATCATCGAGTTCAAGTGCGAGAGCCCGCCGGTGGCCGGCAGCCCCGACTTCAAGGACCTCGCCAATGACATCGCCAAGACGCTGGCGCTCGGGCCCGGTGCCAAGAGCCCCGACGAGCTGATGGCCCAGAAGAGCCTGACGCATCCCGACAAGACGCTCGGCGAGCTCAAGGACGACCTCTTCAACCGGATGCGGGAGGTATTCGAGCTGTCCCGCATCAAGCGGGTCGACGCGGCCTGCGGCGGCTACGCCCACCACGACGGCTCCAAGGCGGCGCTCGTGGAGATCGCGGGCAACGTCGGCGCGGCGAACGCGGGCGAGGTGGCCAAGGACATCGCGATGCACGTCGTCGCGCTGGCCCCGCAGGCGGTCCGCAAGGAAGACCTCGACCCGGCCGTCGTCGACAAGGAGCGGGAGATTCTCAGCGAGGCGGCCCGCAAGGAGGGCAAGCCGGAGAACATCATCGCCAAGATGATCGAGGGCCGGCTGCGGAACTTCTTCAGCCAGTGCGTGCTCCTCGAGCAGCCGTTCGTGAAGGACGACAAGCAGACGGTCGGCCAGCTCGCCAAGGCGGCCGGGCTGGAGGTGAAGTCGGTGGAGAACTGGAAGCTGGGCGGGTCCTGAAGCGGCGTCGGCGCAGCCCGTTGCAGCCGGCTTGTGCCCTCTCCCCTTGGGAGAGGGTGGCCGAAGGCCGGGTGAGGGTGCCGGGTCTTTGCCGAGCATCACCTGCACCCTCACCCCAGCCCTCTCCCAGAGGGAGAGGGAGATGGGAACCGGCGACCCGCCGCGGAGGCCTGGAGGGCCGTAGTGAACGTCCGGCGACAGGGCGTGGGCAGCCCCGAGCCGGCGACTGATCATGACCCTGGGAAGCGGCGACAATGGATCCCACGCACTACAAGCGAGTCCTCCTCAAGCTCTCCGGCGAGAGCTTCGCCCGGCAGGGTGAGCGCGGGATCTCGATGGATGAGGTCGTCCATATCGCCCGCCAGACCGTGCAGGCGGCCGCCAAGGGCGTGGAGCTGGCGATCGTCATCGGCGGCGGCAACATTCTCCGCGGCGGCTCGTTCACCGCCGGCAACACCGCCGTTCAGGAGGCGACGGCCCACTCCATGGGCATGCTCGCCACGGTGATCAACGGCCTGGCGCTCCAAGACGCCCTGGAGAGCCTCGGCGCCGAGACGCGGCTCATGACTGCGATCCGCATGGACGGCGTGGCCGAGCCCTACATCCGCCGCCGGGCCCGCCGCCACCTGGAGAAGGGACGGATCGTGATCCTGGCCGCCGGCACCGGCAGCCCCTACGTCACCACCGACACCGCCGCCGCGCAGCGGGCGCTCGAACTGGGGGCCGACATCCTCATGAAGGCCACGCGGGTCGACGGGGTGTATTCCGACGATCCCGAGAAGAACCCCCACGCCATGCTGTACCGTGACCTGACCTACCAGCAGGTCCGGGAGCAGAACCTGCGGGTCATGGATGCGACGGCGATCTCGCAGTGCATGGAACACCGGATGCCGATCCTCGTCTTCAACTACCGGCGCGAGGGCAACATCGAGCGGGCCGTGGCCGGCGAGCGGGTCGGCACCTTCGTGGGGGCGCGGCGCGATGACGAGCAGGCCGCCGGGCCGGCGTGATTCACGGCTGCGGGGAAGCGACGGCGGCTGACCTCCGACGGCCCGCCTTGCCGCGGGCCCTTCGCGCGTGCCAGAATCGCGGCTCCCGGGCCGTGGTCGTGCGGCCCCGTCCCCTTCCGCCCAGGAAACTCCACCCATGCCAGCCGACGACATCCTGCTCGACGCCGAGGAACGCATGGAGAAGGCCGCCGACGTGTTCCGTCACGCCCTCACCGGCATCCGCACCGGCCGGGCGAACCCCGGGCTCGTCGATTCGCTGCGGGTCGAGGTCTACGGCTCGCCGACGCCCATCAAGGCGTTGGCCAGCGTCGGGGCGCCCGAGCCCAACCAGATCGTCGTCCGCCCCTTCGATCCGGGCACGATCAAGGACATCGAAAAGGCGTTGCAGGCCGCCGACCTCGGCTTCAATCCGCAGAGCGACGGCCGCGTGATCCGGATCGTGATCCCGCCGCTCTCCACCGACGTCCGCAAGAAGATGACGGCGCGGATCAAGGACCTCGCCGAGGAGGCCCGCGTCGCGATCCGCAACGTCCGCCGCGACGCCAACAAGGCCGCCGACACCGAGCAGGCCGACGGCGACCTCACGGAGGACGACTGCGACTCCTGCAAGGAGGAGGTTCAGGAGCTCACCAAGAAGTACGAGTCGAAGGTGGGCGATCTGGCCAAGGCAAAGGAAGCCGAGGTCATGGATCAGTGATCGATCAGGCCGGCGGAGGACGGTGACGTGATCGAGGTCGTCGAGCTCGTGAAGCACTTTCGGGCCGGCGACGGAGAGCTGGTCCGGGCTGTGGACGGCGTGTCGCTGGCCGTCCGCCCCGGCGAGATCGTCGGGCTGCTCGGGGCCAACGGCGCCGGCAAGACGACGACCATGCGGGTGCTGGCCACGCTCCTGGCCCCCACGTCGGGCACCGCGCGGATCGGCGGCCGCGACGTCCGCACCGAGCCGCTCGCCGCCCGCCGCCTGCTCGGCTACGTGTCGGCGACGACCGGGGTGCCGGACCGGCTCACGCCCATGGAGGTGCTGCGATCCTACGGCCGCCTCCACGGCCTCGACGAGCCGCGGCTCGCGGCGCGGATCGACCTCCTCCTCGACGTGCTCGACCTGCGGTCGTGCGGGCACCGGCCCTGCGGCCGGCTGTCGTCGGGCCAGCGGCAGCGGACCTCGCTCGGGCGGGCGCTGGTGCACGATCCGCCGGCGCTGGTGCTCGACGAGCCGACCAGCGCCCTCGACATCCTCGGCTCGCGGGATCTGCTCGATTTTCTGGAGCGGCTGCGGGGCGAGGGCCGGGCGATCCTCCTCTCGACCCATCGGCTCCACGAGATCGAACGGCGGTGCGACCGCTTCGTGGTCATCCATGCCGGCCGCGTGGTGGCCGAAGGGACCCGCGCCGCACTGGTCGCCGACCGGCCGGGGGGCTTGGAGGAGGCGTTCTTCGCGGCCGTCGCGGCCCCGGCCGGGGGTGCCCCATGAGCGATGCCGGTGGCCTGCGGGCGGCGGTCGCGGTCGCCCGCCGCGACCTGCTCGAGTTCGTCCGCGACCGGCGGACGCTGTTCATCACGCTGCTGATGCCGATGGCGATGTATCCCGTACTGGCGCTGTCGAGCATGCTCGGGGTGCGGACCGCGCTTTCGGACCTCGAGGCGCGGCAGGCTCCGCGGCGGCTGACGCTGGCCGTTTCGGGCGCCGACGCCGAACCGTTCGCCGGCCGGATCCGCGCGGCGGTCGCCGCCGCGGCCGCCGCTCCTCCCGCGGGCTGGCCGGCGGGCGTCGCGGTCGAGGTGATTCCCGCGGGCGAAGCCACGGCGTGGCTCGATGCCGCACGGGCCGAAGTCTGGCTGCACGTCGCGCGGGGAACGGTGCGGGATCTCGACGGCGAGGGCACGGTGCGGCTCGAGGCCCGCATCTCCGCAGTGCGGCCGATCGAGGGCCGGGTGCGCGACCACTTCCTGGCCGTGATGCGGGCCTTGGCCGACGATGCGCGGAGCCGGCGGGTGGCCGGGGCCGGACTCGCGGCCACGACGCTCGTGCCGCTGGCCGTGGACTTCCTCGGCGGCGGCGCGGAAGTGCACGAGCCGGTCCGGGGCATCGCGCCGACCGCCGCCGGCGCCGTGCTCGTGCTGCTGGCGCTGCTCACCGCGACCGGCGCGTTCTACCCGGCGATCGACGCCATCGCCGGCGAGAAGGAGCGGGGCACGATCGAGACGCTCCTCATCGCTCCCTGCCGAGCCCGCGACATCGTGTTCGGCAAGTTTCTCGCGGTGTTCGTCGTCACGCTGGCGACGCTGGCGATGAACGCGATCTCGATCGCGCTGACCGCGAGCGTGCTCCTGCGGTGGCTGCCGGATGGCGGCCGGCTCGGGTTCGGGCCGGCGGCCTTGGCCGCCTGTGCGGGGGTGGCGTTCATCGGCTACGTGGGCCTGGCGGCCGTTGCGGCGGCGCTCTGCCTGGCGGTGACGGCCGCCTCGAAGAGCGTGAAGGAGGCGCAGAACACACTCACGCCCGTGATCCTCCTGGTCAGCGGGCTGGCCGGTTCCGCACTCGTTCCGGGGGTGGGTGCGACGTCGCTGGCGGCAGTCCCATTCGCCGGCCAGGTGGCGGTCGCCAAGGCGGTGCTCGACGACGGACCGTCGGCCGGTGCGCCGGCAGAGCGGGCCCGGCGCGCCGGCCTGCGATTGGCGATTTCCCTGGCCGCCAGCGGCCTCGTCACCTGGCTGCTCCTGCGGGCGACGACCGCGGCGGTCACCGACGAGGAGATCCTGTTCCGCGGGCCGGATGCGGCCGCGAGCGGCCGCTGGCGGCCCGTCCGCCGGGTCCTGCCCACGCCCGCGGAGGGAATGGTGGCGGCGGGGTTCGGCCTCGCCGGCCTGTGGTACGCCCAAGGGCTGGCCCCCGCCGATCTGGCGCGGGCGTTGCCGGTGCAGCAGGTGCTGGCGACGATCCTGCCGCTGGCTGTGCTGGCGTGGTGGCAGCGGGTCGATCTCGGTACGACGTTCCGCCTCCGTTGGCCCGCGGGCACGCCCGGCCGCGGCCTCACCTGCCTGGCCGCGGCGGCGGTCTGCGGTGGCTGCCTGTTTCTGGTCGGGGCCGCGGCGTTCCTCGCGGTCCGGGGCACCGACCTCGCGCCCGAGACCCGGCGGCTCGCGGAGCGGCTCATCGCGCTCATGACGACCGTTCCCTGGTGGGCAGCGTGGCT
>JBIJCJ010000179.1:0-7156 GCA_044344765.1 Pirellulales bacterium
CCCGGTTGCCGGGAAGCCCGAACCGTAAGGTGAGGGAATACGCATGACGCCATCGGAAACCAATCCGCATTCCCTCGGCTCACGCCTCGGGCTTCACGGCATCGGGCATGCGCCACCATCGGCGTCAAAGCCGACGGTGCGCGAGGATCGAGTGTGCGACGTATGAGACAAGCAGCGACGGCGAAACCAGTTCACGCCATCAGCGCCCGCACGTGGGCGGCCGCGGCTGATGCCAGGCCCGCCAGCGCGTAGCCGCCCTCGAGCGTGGAGACGAGCCGTCCGTCACAGTGGCGGGCGGCGATCTCCCGGACGATCCCGGTGAGCTCGGCGAAGTCGTCGTCGGTCAGGCGGAAGCCGCCGAGCGGGTCGCCGAGCCGCGAGTCGAAGCCGGCCGAGATGAGCACCAGGTCGGGCCGGAAGGCGTCGGCCGCCGGCACGAGTTTCTCGCGGAAGGCGGCGACGATCTCCTTCCGGCCCGCGCCCGCCGGGAACGGGCAGTTGATCGTCAGCCCGGCCCCTGCGCCGCGGCCGGTCTCGTCGGCATGGCCGGTGCCCGGATAGAGCGGGTGCTGGTGCGTGTCGAAGAACAGCACGCTGCCGTCCTCGTTGAAGATGTCCTGGGTGCCGTTGCCGTGGTGCACGTCCCAGTCGGCGATGAGCACGCGGCCGAGGCCGTGCTTCACCTGCGCGTGCCGGGCCGCGATCGCCACGTTGTTGAACAGGCAGAACCCCATGCCCTTCTTCGGCGTGGCGTGATGCCCGGGCGGCCGCACGACGGCGAAGGCGTTGCGGACGCGGCCGGCACACACCTCGTCCACCGCGGCGATCACCCCGCCCGCCGCGAGCCGCGCGATCTCGAGCGACCGGGCCGAGAGCGGCGTGTCACCCGTGGAGAGCCGGTCGCACTCGTCGGCAACATCTTCCTTTACGATCCGCAGATACTCCGGTGCATGGCACCGCAGGATCTCCTCGTCGGAGGCCGCCGGCGGGTCGATCACCCGGCCCCGGGCCAGCAGCTCCTCGGCCTCCAGCCGCTCGACGATCGCCGTCACGCGGGCCGGCTGCTCGGGGTGCCCCGCGCCCGTGAGGTGATCACGGTACGCGGCGGAGATGACGAGACCGGTGACGGACGGATGCGGTGCGGACATGCGGCAAGCCTACCGGAACCCGTCATCCGCCTGCAGCGCCGCCGTGGACGGCGTGCGGCGCCGAGTCACCCTCTCCGCCGGCATCGCCGGCATCCGCAAAGCGAACCTCCACCGTTCCTCCTGCCGACGGCACCACGGTGATCGGCACACCGAGAAAGGATTGCACGACGGCGATGTGGGTCTGCGCGTGCTGCGTGAGCGGCAGCGTGCGAAAGACCGACGGCTGCGCCGGCTGGTGGGCCGCCGCGATCGCCAGCGGGAGGATCAGCTGATCGGCGAGGTGCGGCCCCACGGGCACGGCGGCCGCCAGGTACCGACGCAACTCGTCGATCACCCGGCGGGCCACGTGCTCGGCCCGCACGCCGTGCTCGCCGAAGCCCGTGAACACCTCGGTCACGTGCGCGGACTCGACCGTGAGCAGGATCACGTTTCCGGGGCCGGCCGCGTCGATCTCCTCGATGCGGATCAGACTCTCGTCCCATCCCGTGAGCCGCAGCAGCGCCTCGCGTTCGCGATCAGCCACGTGGCGGGGCAGATTCGCGAGCAGAATCCGGCCGCCCTGGCGGACGAGTGCGCCGCGGTCGGTGCAGATCAAGGGCTCGAGCCGCCTGGCCGGCAGAATGTCGATGATGAACCGCCCGCCACCCGCCGGAGCGAATCCATGCCGTTCGAGGGTCACCGTCACCGTCGGTCCGAGACGGTTGACGAGCGGCAGGAAGGCATCGGCGAGAAACTCGAAGGGGGGCGCCCAGGGGTTGTGGGTGCCCCCCTCCAGCACGATCCGCGAGGGGCCGGCGGCCAGCATCAGCGGCGGCAGAATCGTCTGGAGCACGAGGGTCGCGCTGCCGGCCGTGCCCACGGCGAAGGCATAGTCGCCCGGCACGACGGATCCCGGCGTGAACGTGATGGAAGACGAGCCGATGCGATCTCCCACGACGACCGCGCCGCCGATCCGCCGCGCCGCATCGACGGCGGTGAGGTGCTGCCGCATGAGGCCCGGCCGCTTCCGACCGGCCCGGACCCGCTCGATCCGGAACGGCCGCCCGGTGACCAGCGACAACGCGAGCGCCGAGCGGAGCACCTGACCGCCCCCCTCTCCCTGCGCCCCGTCGATGACGATCATGTCGTGCATGGCACCGTTCGAATCAGTCATCGGCCTTGTCGCCATCCTTGATCACGAAGCGGGCTCGGAGCCGCGCCACCTCGCTGGCCAGCCCCGCGGCCTTCACGCTCCGCAGCACCTCGTCGAAGTCCTTGTAGGCGGCGGGCGCCTCGTCGCGGGGGTAGTTGCGGCAATTGGTGAGGATGTCGGCGGTGGCGAACGATTCGTCCACGCTCCGCTGGTCGAGTTCGCGGATCGCCCGCTTGCGGCCCAGCGCCCGGCCCGCGCCATGATTCACGCTGTAGCAGGAGAGCTTCGCCCCCTCGTCGGCGACCATCACGCAGGAACCGGCCTGCGGATTGCCGGGCAGCAGGATGGGGTGGCCCGTCGTTGCGTACGGCGTACCCTTCAGGCCCGGATGGCCGGCCGGAAACGCCCGCGTCGCCCCCTTGCGGTGCACCCAGGCGGGCTTCCCGTCGACGATCTCTCGGCGGGCGATGTTGTGGCTGATGAAGTAGACCAGTCGGCCGGCCGCACCGGGAATGACCTCCTGGAAGGCTTCGAGCACGAGGGCGTTGATGAGCAGGTGATTGACCGTCGCGAAGTTGGCTCCCAGCGCCATGTCGTCGAGATAGGCGTCGGCCTCCGGCGTGCCGAGCGGCGCGTAGACCAGTTCGCGATCGCTGCCCGGCAGCGGAATGTCCCAGTCACTGAACTTCCGCTGCAGCGCCTTGAACTGACCCGCGGCCAGCAGATGCCCGATGCCGCGTGACCCGCAGTGCGACAGGAAGGCCACGCCCCCGTCGATCAGCCCGAACGTCGCCGCGGCCCGCCGCGCCCGTTCGTCATCGTGGACGCTGACGATTTCGCACTCTCCAAAGTGGTTGCCGCCTCCGTACGAGCCCAGCTGCCGCAGCTTGTCGTCGAGGTTCGTCAGGGAGCCCGTTCCCTCATGCCGATCGAGCCGCGCCCCCAGCGCACCGACGGTGTCGTCGTGCCCCTGATGGCTGGCATCCTCGCAGTGGGCGGCCCAGTCGGCGGGAATGCCGAGCGCTTCGCACACGGCGGGCGACGCCCCCTCGATGAGCGCCTGGCGACCGACGTCTGCCGCCATCCGCCGCGACTTCCGCGCATGCCGCTGGCCGCGGCCCGCCCCGGTGGGCGTCCGCTCGCAGATCGCCTCGATCAAACTCCGCCGCACCCGCTTGTCGGCGACGGCCTCGGCGGGGAGGTCGAGCTGCAGGAGGCTCATCGAGCACTTGATGTCCACCCCGACCGGACCCGGATAGACGTGCGTCGGCGACACGAGCACGCAGCCGACCGGTGCCCCATAGCCGCAATGGCCGTCGGGATTGAGCACCAGGTCCGACACGCCCGGCGCCAGTCGGGAGTTGACGGCCTGCTGCAGGCAGATGTCGTCGAAACTGGCCCGGATGCGGTCGGTGCCGATCACGGTCACGGGCTTGCCCGCCCCGCCCGTCGGCAGGATCGCGGTCGCGTCGGAAGTGGGGATGAGCTGATGCGGCATCGGAAGACCTCGCTTGAAAGGTGAAAACTCGGCTTCGGCTCAGCCCCATTTGCAGACGGCGTGCCACATCCAAATTGCGGCCCTTTTTTAGCCAATTTCGCGTGTTTTCACGGCATACTTCCAATTCCCGCTGGATTCACGCCGAACGCGTTTCGATCTTTTTGGATATGACGTTATCTTTTCATATATGCCTGGTCGTCACACCGTCGTGTTCGGGATGCTCGGCAGCCTGCTCGATCGAGCCCGACCGGGCGAGGATCGCTGGCAGCGGTGGCGGCCGAGCGTGGCGGTCTGCCAGCACGAGGACCTGCTCGTGCGGCGGTTCGAACTGCTGCATCGGCCGGGAGAGGCAGGCCTGGCCGCGAGCGTCGCCGACGACATCCGGTCGGTGTCGCCCGAGACGGACGTCAGGCCGACGCCCCTCGCCCTGCGCGACGCCTGGGACTTCGAGGAGGTGTTCGCGGCCCTGCTCGACTTCGCCCGCGGCTACACGTTCCGCTCCGACGAAGAGGACTACCTGGTCCACATCACCACCGGCACCCACGTCGAGCAGATCTGCCTGTTCCTGCTCGCCGAATCCCGCCGCATTCCCGGACGGCTCCTCCAGGCATCCCCGGCCCGGAGACACAGTCCCGGCCCCGGCACCTACCGGATCATCGACCTCGATCTGTCACGGTACGACGAGCTGGCGCGGCGGTTTTCCCTCGAACAGGCGGATGCCCACGCCTTCCTCAAGGCGGGCATCGCCACCCGCAACCCGGCCTTCAACGCGGTCATCGAGCGGATCGAGCGGGTGGCGCTCGCCAGCCGGTCCCCGATCCTGCTCATGGGGCCGACCGGCGCCGGCAAGTCGCACCTCGCCCGCCGCATCCACGCCCTGAAGCGGCGCCGCGAACTGCTGCGGGGCGAGCTCGTCGAAGTCAACTGCGCGACCCTCCGCGGCGACCAGGCGATGTCGACGCTCTTCGGCCACGTCAAAGGCGCCTTTACGGGCGCCTCCCGCGACCGGCCGGGATTGTTGAAGGCCGCGGATGGCGGGCTGCTGTTTCTCGACGAAATCGGCGAACTCGGGCTGGACGAGCAGGCGATGCTCTTGCGGGCGATCGAAGATCGGCGGTTCGCCCCGGTGGGCGCCGACCACGAGGTCGAGAGCGACTTCCAGCTGATCGCCGGGACGAATCGGGACCTGCGGGATGCCGTGGCACGGGGTTCATTCCGCGAGGATCTCCTCGCCCGCATCAACCTCTGGACCTTTCACCTGCCGGGACTCGCCGACAGGCGGGAGGACATCGAGCCGAATCTCGACTACGAACTGGAGCGGCACGCGACGTCGACCGGGCGGTCCGTGACCATGAATGCGGAGGCTCGACGACGGTTTCTCGACTTCGCCCATGCGCCGCGGGCGTCGTGGGCCGGAAACTTTCGCGATCTGGCGGCCGCCGTGGCCCGCATGGCCGCCCTGGCCGACGGCGGCCGCATCACCGAGCGCGATGTCGACGAGGAGATCGCCCGCCTCACGGCGGGCTGGACGCCCGCCGCAGCGGCTCGGCCGGCCCACCTCGCGCGGCTTCTGCCTCCAGACCAGCTCGATCGCATCGACCTCTTCGACCGCCTGCAGCTCGAGCAGGTGATCGAGATCTGCAGGACGTCGGCATCACTATCGGCGGCCGGTCGGCGGCTGTTCGCGGTGTCGCGCGACGCCAAGGCGAAGCCCAACGACGCCGACAGGCTCCGCAAGTACCTCGCCCGCTTCGGCCTCTCCTGGAACGCCATCCGCGAAGGCTGACAGGCCAGTCGCGATCCCGCCGAACCTTATCGGCTCATGAGTTGGCCATGTTGCATGGGCCGGAGATCCGGGAACACCGCCCTTCAAAAGCCCACCCCGGGCCGCCGCATGGCCAGCAGGTACTCGGGCGGGTATGATCGTTCGTGGTGGCTGATGCAATGCCACGGCGCAGGCTGGAGATGCCGACGATGGAGAAGCAGAAGGTCCAGGCGGTGCTCGATTCGTTCGGCGGCGACGTGGATGTCGATGCGTTCCTCGAAAAGATCGCCGTGCTCGACGACATCGAACGGGGCGAGCGGCAGATCGTCGCCGGCCAAACCGTTCCGCACGACATCGTCCGCGAGCGGATCGAGCGAATCTGCCGATGACGGCGGCGCGGATCATCTGGTCTGCCCAAGCGGCCGGTCAACTGGAAGCGATCGTGGAGTTCATCGCTGCCGGCTCTCCGACGGAAGCCCGCCGATTTGCGGCGCGGGTGCTGAGGAGGGTCGAGTCACTTGCTCCGTATCCCGCCCTCGGCGGTGGATTGCCGAGGATGAAGGCCGCACGTATCGAGAATTACTCCAGGGCAGTTACCGCATCATCTATCGAGCCACGGACGAAGCTGTGTTCATCGTGACGGTTCGTCATGCGGCACGACTGCTGACAACCGACCAGCTGGACTGAAGGAAAACAGTTCCTGGCTCGATGGCCCGCGGATCCTGCCGGAACAGACTTGTTCCACAGTCTGCTGACCGGCCACTCTCCCCGGCCGGAAATCGGTGCTTCCACGGCCGGAGCGGTCCCACCCGCCGACCCGGTTTTTGCCGGTTTTGTGGCCGCGACGTAGCCTACATGGTCGGAGGGGCAAAACGGCCCGACCGCGGCCGATGACAGGATGGCGATGACGCAGAACACCCGCAAGCCGGCCGACTCCCCCGATCAGGTCCGGATCGTGCTCATCGGCCGGGCGGCCGACAACGACCTCGTGCTCCGACAGCCGAGCGTCTCGGCCCGGCATGCGCGGGTGCTCGTCGGCCCCGATGGGGTCTGGATCGAGGATCTCGGGAGCCGCAACGGCACGTTCGTCGGCACACCTCCGCGGAAAGTGACCCGCGAGCGGATCGCGATCGACGACCCGATCGTCTGCGGCGATGCGGCGCTGCCCGCGACGGCGCTTCAGGACTTTCTCGAACGCACGCGTCGGCGGCCCGCGGACGACGGCGTGATTCATCTCGACGACGCAGCGCTCGTCACCTTCGGCCGCCGCGCGGGCGCCAGCGTGGCCGTGGACCATCCGCTGGTCTCGGCGGTCCACGCCTCGGTGACCGTGGACCGCGGCCGCGTGATCGTCAGCGACCTCGGCAGCACCGCGGGCACGTTCGTGGACGGCCGACGGATCGAGCGGCCGGTCGAGATCGCCCCCGGCGCGGTCGTGCAGGTGGGCGACCAGCGCTACCGGCTCACCGCCGACGCCCGGGCGCTCGAGCCGCTCGACACCTCGGCGGACGTCATCGAGGCGGTCAACGTCGCCGTCGAGGCGTCGGGCAGGCGGCTGCTCGAGGGAGTGTCGCTCGTCATCCAGCCGGGCGAGATGGCGGCCATCATGGGCC